>JADHUC010000235.1 GCA_016784735.1 Pirellulaceae bacterium
ACCGATCCATTCGCCACAGGCACGGCAGCCAGTTTCGCGCCACACGAGTTGGTGGCCTATACGTTCGAGGCGATGGAAGCCTGGGCACGCGAACACGGTTGTGCGCGCGACGCCGAACAGACTCCGCACGAGTTCGCCGGGCGCGTGGCCACGTCCGTAACCTCGGTCGGTGTAGAAGCGCAAACCCTGGCGAACCTGTATTGCGCAGCAGCGTATTCCGAGGAGACGTTGTCACGAACCAGCGTACAGCGACTCGAACGGTTGTGGCAGGCGCTCCAGGCAAACGCCTCGCAGGAAGCGGTTGTCGTTTAACCCGAAGCCGGAGGCGATGGCGGGAAGTAGGATGATCGGTCCGCACGCATCGCCCGCCATCGCCTCCGGCTTCGGGTTAAACGGGGACACGCGACACCCCTTTTGCCATTATTCCGCTCAACGATATGCCTCTTCCAATCCGGCTGCGTTGATGATCTCCTTGCCTGGCTCCTTCACATCGGCCTCTTCGCCGATGTGGTTATCCTGCCATGTGTGCCAGTCGCGCGAGCATTGGTTGAACCGAACTAATTCGGCCGCTGTCCGATAGATCACGTTTCGCTCGAACAGATAGCCCTTGCTTCCTTGATCGATGAACATGCCGTTGTTCGGCGCCCCCTGGGCAAATGGGCTGCGGTGGGCATCGTGCAGATGGTTGCCACGAATGATCGTGCCGGGTTGGAAGCCCAGCGTGTAGATGCAACCACCGTCGCAGAGGCAGTTCATCACGTCGTAGATGTGGTTGCACTCGATGATGTTGTTCTTGCACGGCGTCGGCTGCGGGTTCCATTGCCATCCGACGGAAATTCCCGAGTACGGGAGATCATGAACCAAGTTATGCGCAACCACCGCTCCGTCGGCGAATCCGATCCAGATGCCGACCGCTCCGTAGTACTCGACGCCGCAACGCTGGACGTGGTTGTTGGCGATGCGATTGTTGCGCGGCACACGGCTTTCCTCAAATGGCCCACCAAGCATAATGCCGTTGCCGCTGACATCAAAGACCTTGTTGCCCTGGATGGTGTTCTCGTGGCAGCTATCGATCATTTCGATGCCGCAGCCGCCAACGTGTGCGATCGTGCCGCCAGTGACGGTACACTCTTGGGCAAAGTTGAAGCAAACGGCTGCCGGTACACGAGCCCACGGTCGTGACCAATCACGGCCCTTGGTAAAGTGGCAGCCTTGGATACCAAGGTAACCGAAGTTCGGTAGCTGCCACGTGGCGTACTCCAGAGCAAGGCCCTTGAAGTGCAAGTTGCGAACCGGCCCGTCGGCAGTCCCCGTAACTTCGATCAATCGTTCGAGCACGGGGGCGACGACTTCGGCAGTCTGCATTTCTTCGCCGTCGCGAGGCATGTAACTGAGCACACCCGACTTGCGATCCAGATACCACTCACCGGGAAAGTCCAACAGCTCCGGAGCGTTTTCGAAGTAGCACCACCGCCCGGCCCGAGGCCGGATGGCGTCGTGGCCTGATGCGTGAGGCGGGGCCAGTGTGATGGCACCGGATGCTCGGTCGATCGCGGCAATTCTCTTGCGGTTGATTGCCCAGTTGCCGGCGACCATGATTTCCATGTCGTCGACGTTGCTCCACTGGCCCAATCGCTCCGGCGCGATGGTCAACGTGTACGTGGCCAGATCCGGCGACAAGGCGGCGCCGGCAAGCTGCCAGTGTGGATTATGGCCGACCAGGTTGGGAATCCGCGCGCGCGTCGCTCGTCCACCGTTGACGAACAAGTGACGGAAGTACCACTTTCCGTCCTTGACGCCCGGCGCCGGAGCCGTCCACACTCCATCATCACCCTTCCGCCAACCGGTAATTCGTCGACCGCCGCTCAGGACCACCGACTCGTCTGGTTGCGCCGCATACGTCACGGAATGCTCGACAGTACCTGAGTCCTCTGGCCCAAATTTCAGGGTCTCGGCCAATTCGTAGGTTCCACCGCGGATCGACACCGTAATATCGGCATCCAAACCCGCGGCGATTCTCTGCCGCACCGCGTCTCGAGCCTTGCCAACCGTAGCGAACGGTTTTTCGGATGTCCCTGGGTTGTCGTCACTGCCGCTGGTCGCGACATAGAAGTCGGCGGCGCTCGAGACATCCTGATGTGGTACAAGCCCCGTTAGCAGGAGCACAGCAATTGCAGTTCGGATGACGCTTCTCATTTGTGAGTTCTCCATGGGTTGGATGCCTTCGTCGACCTGCCATCTCCGCGTGTTCCATTGTACCGAGTATTCCACTCGAATGTTGCGCCGCGGCCAACTCACGTTTAACACGAAGCCGATGGCGGGAAGTGGGCTGGGTCGTCCACGCGCGGCGCCCGCCATCGCCTCTGGCTTCGGGTTAAACGAGCGGAGCCAATACTGAACGTTCAACTACGACCCGGGGCGCACCCGCGCCACCATGTGGTCCAGGATGGTCGGAACATGAAAGATGGCCGAGTAGTGGTTGGCATCGACGGTGATGTGGTGGTGGTCGTCCAGCCCCGCTGCTTTGGCCAATGCGCGTGCATTTTCGATTGGCACGACCTGATCCGTCTGGCCGGAATACAGCCACGTGTGTTTCGAATCCAATCGATGAGCAATCCGAGTTGGCTCGATTTGCCAAAGCAGTCGTTTCAACCGGTCGCCGGTGAATCCTCTGTCTTCGAGCATCTCTCGCGCCTTCGCCGTATCCTTCTTGCCATTGACGATCAGACCGTGTAGGTCTCCACCGGCCAACATGATAAACACGCCATCGAAAGACTGGTCCAAGCTGGCTGACATCGTGATAACGAAGCCGCCCAAGCTGGTTCCCTGGAGCGCAATACAGTCCGTATCCACGTCCGGCAACGCGGCCACGGCGTCACGTGCTCGACGCACGTCGGTGATCGCCTGCTGTACCAACGGCACAAACAGTCGGTCATCGGGACGCCGACCGGCTGTTCCACGCTTGCCGTAATAGGGCAGATGGAGCATGAACGTATGCAACCCTTGTTCCCGAAGGCTGCGGGCAAAGAGCTTGCCAACGGCCATGTTCGAGCCGGATTCATGAACCACCACAACGGCTGGAGCCTTGATCCGCTTGCCATTGTCGTCACGCGCCGCGTACCACTCCATCGACACGGAATCGTTCGCCGCATCACCGCTGGGTGCCGGCGACGGAAAGCGAACCAAGCGGTCGTACATCGTGAGAGGTTCGGCCGAACAGGCCACGTCGAATTGGGCTGGTTTCCACTGCAGCTTCCGCAGAAGTGCATCAGCGTCCGGCTTCGAATCTTTCCCCACGCTCAGCGTGTCCTCCGCGCGATAGACCGCCACTTGCGCGGGCTCGTCGGCTGCCGAGACGGTCGTCGGAACGAAGGCAGAGCACAACACCGCTGCAACGGCAATGCGAGTGGTCGAAGCTGACATCACTTTCCTCGCGAAGTTGGCGATACGAGACGCCAATCATGTTGTCAGCTTTGTCAGTGCCGTGCAAGACCTAACGCGGTCAATCACTCCTGTAACAATCCCGGCACAAGCGCGTTGGTTGCGCCGCGTGGAGTATTGTCGTGGCAGAGGATCTTCTCGTCGCCGACGACGTACGTGCTGAAGCCCAACACGATCAAGTTGTACGTCTGTTCGTTACCACCTTCGTCCACGTCGCTTACCACCACGGAACCGTCCACGCCGTGCAGGACCATCCCGGATCGGATCTTACGCAGCAGGATCCAGCCGTCGCCGGCTACCCACAGCGGATGCCCACCGCTGCCTTCCAGAACCGTGCGGCGAGGGGAAGCCAGCCGGACCTTGATCAGTGGTTCGGGCGGGCGAACCGTGACTCGCAATACAGGCTTGTAAGCCAATTCGCCCGTATCGGGATTCTGAGAAAGCACCAAGTCGCCGACCTTCACCTTGTCGATATCGACCATACCGGCAACCGTCCACACCGGCGTGCCGGCCACAAAACACTCGCAAGGTGGCCGGGAGCGACCGGACGTGCCGCCCGAGTCTCCCGACGCGGTCACCGAGATGATGTCTTCATAGACTCGAACATCCTGGTTGTACGCCACTTCGCTGGGCTTCTCGTCGGCGAAGGTGATCTCATTCTGCTTGTTCCACCAATCCCACCAGACTTGCGGCGCCGGAGGCAGATCTGCGCCTGTGGCCACGCTGAGCGCCTGGCAGATTCGATCGTTCATCCCGTGGATGAACGTGTTCTGTCGGAGACGCGTCCACTCGCGACTGCTGGCCATGGCCTGCATGTCCCTCATCGCCCGAGCGACCGTGTCTGCCCGCGCTGCGGTTAGCGCTCGGTTCCCCGCCACGGGATTGACGGCGCCGGTGGGGTCGTCGGTCAGCACGAGGCTGGCGCGCCTTTGAAACGCCGTGTCCAACACGTTGACCTGCTTTGCGTCCTGCCCTTCCCGTTCGAACGAATGCCGGTACAGAATGCGGCCGCCCGCCATTGCCGTCTGAATCCTGGATTCAATGGGCGACGACAGCTCGGCCAACAGCATCGGCACGTAGTGGTCACGAGGGTGCTTTGCCAGGCCGCTGGCTGCTTCGTGGCGGACCGTCGACCACGGCGAGAAGACCGCTTGCCGTGCCAAGGCCCCGGCGGCCTCGTGTCCCGGCATGTCCTCCAATGCTCGGACGGCCGCCAACGCACACGCTTCGCTGTCGGTCGCCAAGACCGCCTCCAACGCCGGGACCGCCTCGGGTGTCAGCGTGGCCTTCAGACGTTCCTCCGCAGCCGCTCGCTGTCTCGGGGTCTCCTGTCGCAACCCTTTGCGAATCGTCTCAAAAGCAGGCTGCCATTTTCTGACGCTGACGGTAATCTGTTCGGCGTTACGCATCCCTTGCCAGATGTCCTGGCTCTTTATCCACGCCCCGCCGACTCGTTGATACCCAAGACGTGCACGAGCACCAGGATGATCCGGCGAAAGCTGTATGATTCGGTTCAGATGAGCGATTTCGCGCAACGGCAAGTTGCGATCCGCACACCAATCGGCCAACGCCAACTGGTCTTCTGCGGTATCCAGCGCTTGTGCGCGCTGACGCTCGTACAGTTCTCGCTGTCGCTGCTGTCCGGGCGTTTCGTTCGCATCGCTCGCCTTGACCCATTCGCGCCCAGTGAACACATGGCCCGTGTGCCAATGAGCGGCCGGGTGTCCTGGGACCAAATCCAACGCCCGATCCAGCAGTTCTTGCCGTTGCTGCTCCATCCCATAGATTTCGCGATTCAGCGCCTCGCGAACCAGCCCGTCAGCGTTGCGCTGTTTCTCCGCCCTGGTTTCCGCGAGCCCTGTTGAACAAGCGGCAAGAACAGCGCCCAAAACAAGTACACCGCAAAGCCCGTAAACATGTTTCGAACGCAGGTAATCAGAGACGTGAAGAGACATGACTCGCTCCTTCGCGTTGTTATGGCCCGAAAGATGTGGAAAAGAAAAGCTTACCCCTGGCCGGAGCGTTGAACACTCCACGGTGTATTAGAACACACTAGACACTCTTCGGCAATCATTTGGTCGAAGGTGATCAATCGGCGCCGAAGTGTTTCTTGAGAAACGCCGGTTCGTCCAACTCGCCGGGCTTGCCTGAATATACCAAGTGGCATGGGAGACCAAGCTCGTCGTACTTGTCTTTGATCAGCTTGCCGAACATGGCGTGGTGAATGCTGATCCCAATTGGAGTACGCGGTGGAAGCGGCGTTCCAGCCAGCTTTCCTCCGTAGCGCAGGTAAAGGGGCGGATCGTCTTTGGTGACGTGAGTTGTCGCCGAAGCCTCGTGGACTAGCTTCTGCTTCTCGGGAGACTGCAATTCGTCGATCGAACCGACGCCGAAGAACGGCTGCAGCGATGGGTGAATGCTCGGATTGCCGCCAATGTGTTCGAGAATTACTTTCGGATCCAGCACCGTTTGGCCGCCATAGGCCACGACGGCCGAGATACGAGTCGATTGTTTTGCGATCGGATCCTCGCTTTCCGGATCGGCCAGATCGTCGTGCGTCGCCAGCCAGATCGACATGCATGCGCCGGCCGAGCCGCCACACAAAGCGATCCGCTCCGGGTCGACATTCCAAGCGTCAGCTTTGGATCGTACAAACTGAACCACTCGTCCACCGTCCAGCATCGGAGCCGGGAACGACACGCCCGGCTTATCGCCACGGCCAGGGCGGACAAAGCGATAATTGGCGCTGACCACGGAGATACCTGCCTCCAGGCACTGCCGGCACAAGAGCGTCTTTCCGCCTCCTCGCTTGTCGCCGGCCACAAAGCCGCCGCCGTGGAAGTAGATCAACACGGGCGTGGGCTTGTCGGCATCCGCCCTGTAGAAATCCAAGACGTTCCGTTCGTGCGGCCCATACCGTTCGTCCTGTAGCGTGGGTGTCGGCCCCTTGCCCAGTCGCGAGGTCAGTTCCTTCCACTTCTCACCGACGGCCTTACGGGCGTATGCCTTCGCCTCGGAATCGGTCAACACGCCGTCCTTGTCAGCATCGGCGGCGGGGAACCTTTCGAGCGACTTAGCCAGACGAGCATCGTTTTCGGATGTCTTTTCCTGTGCCGGGGCAGCGTGGATGGCAGTGAGCACGCTGAACAACAGTAACGCCGCACCGGGCAGACGCAGCGGAGACGCAGTGGTGATGAGACGGCAAATCATCTTCTTGCTCCTCTATCGTTTAACCCGAAGCCGGAGGCGATGGCGGGCAGTGGGATGGATGGTCCACACGTAGCGCCCGCCATCGCCTCCGGCTTCGGGCAAACGAAGACGTAGTTTCTGCACTATCCTGCGCGCAGGCCCCAATGCCCGCTCGCATTCTACAGGGTCTCGGTGTTAGTATATACTCTGTGTGCTGAGTGATTGTTTGACGACGAGCGAACGGAGATGCCATGATCCGCTCGCTCGCGTTTCGAGTGGGAGAAATGCATGAGCGGCTCATCTTATCCGGGCGAACCTCCTTCGCCGGTGGCTGATCCTGGCAACATCGAGTTCACGTGTGGCGGTTGCGGGCGGCAATTGAAGGTGCCCGCAACCCTCGTGGGACGACGAGCGAAGTGCCCACAGTGCGGCATCGTTCAGCGGATTGGTGCCACGGACGACCAGCAGCCGGCGGCCGATCCTTTTGGCCAGTCGCTTCTGCAGATTTCGGACGAACAAGCTGAAACGCCGATAGCGTCGGCCCAATCGCCGACAGGCCCCGCGGAATCGCCGGCTCGATCGCCCGAGGTAACGACCGCTCCACCGTCGCTGCCCGCCGGTCCTGAACAAGCGCCGTCCACTCGGCTAGGCGACGCCTTGTTATCGGATTTCGCCGGCCGCGAGACCGAGACGAAGAAGCTGTTCGATCGCATCACGGAGGAAATCGGCAAGATCTACGTGGGGCAGCAGGAGTTGGTCTTGGGCTCGTTAGTGGCGTTGTTTTCCAGCGGACACGTGTTGATCGAAAGTGTGCCGGGACTGGGCAAGACGCTGTACGTGCGAACGTTGGGCCGAGTGATGGGCTGCGATTGCGGACGAATTCAGTTCACCGCCGACTTGATGCCCTCGGATATCACCGGCGCACCGATTTTCGATATGAAAACACAGGAGTTCCGCTTCCGTCCGGGGCCCATCTTCACGCAGTTTCTGTTGGCGGACGAGATCAACCGCTCGCCGGCCAAAACGCATGCCGCTCTGCTAGAAATCATGCAGGAGTACCGCGTGACGGTCGACGGCAAGAGCCATCGAATCGAACGCCCGTTTCTCGTCTTGGCCACGCAAAATCCGATCGAGTCGGAAGGCACGTACAATCTGCCCGAAGCCCAGTTGGATCGTTTCATGTTCAAACTGGTGGCGGATTACCCGCAGGCCGACGAGGAGATAAAGATCCTGGATCTGCACAGCCGGCAAGTGGACATGAACGAGCAGCTCGAATCCGAGATATCGCCGATCACGTCGCCCGAGGAGATACTCCGAGTAACGCGAGAAAATAGCGACGTTCGCGTGGATCCACGGCTGATCGACTACATCAACAAGATCGTTCGGCTCACTCGCCAGTGGCCCCAGTTCCACATGGGAGCTTCGCCGCGAGCCGGGATTGCATTGATGCAGTCGGCTCGCACGCTTGCGGCTTTCGCGGGCCGCGACTATGCAGTGCCGGACGACGTGGTGCAACTTGCCCTGCCGTCTTTGCGTCATAGGGTGATCTTGACGGCCGAAGCCGAAGTGGAAGGGCACAGCGTGGACGAACTCTTGACCCAGTTAATCCGAACGGTGGAAGTACCGAGGCTCTGACATGGGCGATTTGTTCGAGTGGCTCCAAGCGAGTGCGGAACGATTCAAGGCGCTGCCGCTGGTCTTGCCCGTGCTGTTCATCGCGGTGCTGGCCGCGCTGGCGTACTGGAAGCGGGCCTTTCCGTTCATGCCGCTGGTCGTCGTGATGCTCGCCCCGGCCATGCTTTCGATTGGGTTGCTGTTCCGGCCCGATCTGTTCCTGCTGATCGGCACGGCCGATGTGGTGATTCTACTGGTAGCCGTCGCGGACCTGATGTCGTTGCCCGCCGAGCGGTCTTTCTCGGCGGAGCGCAAGGCGATGCGCATTGCGTCCCTGCAAAAACGACATCCCGTCTCCATGACCGTGAGCAATCACTCCCGCCGGACCTGGAACGTCTGGATTCGTGACGACGTGCCCCAAGAGTTCACGGCCACGCCCGAGGAATTTCCGCGACGGTTGCGTCCTCAAAGCCGGACGACTTTGCACTACGAGTTGAAGGCCAGCCGACGAGGTTCCTTTCAATTGAATGCAGTCTTCCTGCGCGTACGCAGCCTCCTGGGCCTCTGGCAGCGGCATTTGACGTACCCGACCGAGGCGGAGTTGTACGTCTATCCCGACATGAAGCAACTGAGCGAATACGCCATCC
This sequence comes from Pirellulaceae bacterium, assembly GCA_016784735.1. GTDB lineage: Bacteria > Planctomycetota > Planctomycetia > Pirellulales > Pirellulaceae > JADHUC01. The sequence goes on from JADHUC010000235.1 coordinate 8,892, forward strand.
TGGCCCGGACGAACCGATTGAGTCTGATGGGTGTGCGGCGCACGCGAAAGATCGGTCAGGATCATGACTTCGAACGGTTACGCGACTACACGCTGGACGACAACTACAAGCACATCGACTGGCGCGCTACGGCTCGCCGCAACAAGCTGACGGTCAAGGATTTTCAAACCAGCCAGAGTCAGCGGGTCATCTTCTTGATGGACTGCGGGCGGATGATGACCAACGAAGCCGTCGGGCTCAGCCTGCTGGACCATTCCCTGAACGCCATGCTGATGCTCAGCTTTGTGGCTCTTCAGCGAGGCGATTCGGTCGGACTGATCTGCTTTTCGGACCAGATTCACACGTTCGTGCCGCCACGCGGGGGCATGAATCAGATGAACAAGCTGCTGCACGCTTCGTTCGATCGTTTTCCGCAGTTGGTCGAATCGCGTTACGATCAAGCGTTTCTGTACCTATCGTCTTACTGCAGGAAGCGGTCGTTGGTGGTGCTGATGACGAACGTGATCGACGAAGTCAACGCTCACCAAGTCGAACGCTATCTGACCACTTTGGTCGGGCGCCATTTGCCGCTGGGCGTGCTGATGAGGGACCACCAGTTGTTCGACGCTGCGGACGCGCTCTATCCGATGGACCTGGCACTGTATCGCGGAGCAGCCGCCGCGGAAATCCTCACGTGGCGTCACCAAGTGCTGACGGACCTGGAACACAAAGGCGTGTTGTCGCTGGACGTCTTTCCGGAAGACATGACCGCGCCGCTGGTGAACCGGTATCTAGAGATCAAGGCCCGGCATCTGCTGTAGGCCGTCCGGACGCCAATATCGTTTAACCCGAAGCGAATCGAAACGTCCTTATTGACCAGGAAAATCTTTTCCGCCGCGCGCCGCAAAGATCACCAGAACCAGCACGACTGCCATCAAGCCGCCACCGACATAAGACGGCATTGCGTAATCCATTCTCAACAAAGGGATACCGATTCCCGAACCGAGGATGCGTCCCAGTGCATTGACACTCTGGGCGGCACCGAGGATGACCCCTTGTTTGTTCGGATCACTCCGCCTAGATAGCAAGGAGTTCAGATTAGGTTGGATGAACGACACCCCGGCCACCACCACGGCCAGTGACGCCAGCAACAACGCCACGGATTCGCACTTGATCGCGGCGACCATAATGGCAAATCCGGCCACGTTGACCGCCGCACCGAATGTGGCCAGCTTGCCTTCGGCGATCCTGCCTGCCAAACGGCGGACCAGCCCGCCCTGGATTGCCGCCAGTGTGAAGCCGATATAGGCATGAGTCCAACACACCTGCGCCCAAGTGAAACGAAATGGGCTGTCCGTCGCCTCTTCGTTGCCCCAAATCAGTATCGACGAGCTGGTCTCCAATTTGGCAAACGTGAAGATGCACAGGAAGACCACCATCAATAGCATTCCGATCGACGGTCGGGCGATTGCCTGCCGAAGAGCATCCACGTCGAAAAGCTTCCGCGCTGCTGACTCGCTATCCGCGCGTTTGGACTCGGGCAGCTTGAAAACCGCAAGCACCAAAGCCACAGCCGAGAGGATTGCCGCAGCATATCCCGGCCAGGGTCCGGGGTCGCCACGCCCGGTAGGAACCGCCAAGAATGCCAAAACGGGACCGAAGGTAAATCCCAGACCGAACGCGGTGCCGATCAACGCCATTCCTTTGGAACGTCCCTCGACCGACGTGGAATCGGCAATGTACGCGTGGGCCGTAGGGATCGTCGCCCCGGCAATGCCGGCACCGATCCGCGAAACGAACAAGAGTGGAAGGCTCGAAAGACTCGTCGCGACCCCAAACAGCGTGTAGAAGACGACCGAGCCCCCCAGGCCGATCATCAGCACGGGACGTCGACCGATCTGATCCGATAGCCGGCCCCACACGGGAGCGAACAGGAACTGCATCATCGAGAAGCTGGCCATCAGCAGTCCCAACCGCCATCCCAACGGATCTTCCGTGAACACGTCGCCGTAGATCGGCAATAGCGGCAAGACCATGCCAAACCCCAGCAGGTCGATGAAGACCGTCAGGAAGATGACTAGCAGTGAGCCTTTACGAGGTTCGTCGGGCATGGGCGGAGAAGGTGTCAGGTGTCAGGTGTTGGGTGTCAGGTGTCGGGTGTCGGGTGTCAGGTGTCGGGTGTCAGGTGTCGGGTGTCAGGTGTCGGGTGTCGGGTGTCAGGTGTCGGGTGTCGGGTGTCGGGTGTCGGGGAAGAGGGGGATCCGGGGTATTCCACGCTCGGCACATGGTACCCGGTACCCGGTACTCAGTACCCAGTACCTCTTTCCCCTTCTTCCCTGACACCTGAAACCCGACACCTCTCTTCCCCTCGCCCCGACACCTGACACCCTTTCCCCCCCGAAACCTTCCTATTCTGCCGATCCAGCCGTTTTGCACAATCCGACGACCCGACGATTTCTCGCTGCTGTCTTTCGCACAATCCCGTCAAGTCGTATGATTCCCCGTATGAAAAAGACGACCTTCGAACAACGCCGGGAGTTGGAACGCCTCGATCCGGAAGCTCTGGCGCGACACCAACTGGACAAGCTGAACGCACTGTTGGCCAAGGTGTTGCCCCAAAACCGCTTCTATCATGACAAGCTGCCTGAGTTGCGGCTGCCGGTCGAGTCGATGGAGCAACTGGCCGACCTGCCATTTACGTTTAAGGACGAGTTGGCCGGTGCCGCACACGACGACCTAACGGCGAATCTGACGTACGCAATCGCGGACTACGTGCGTTTTCACCGGACATCCGGAACACGCGGCAGACCGATGATCGTGCTGGACACGCGAGACGACTGGCAATGGTGGATCGACACCTGGCAGTTTGTGCTGGACGCGGCGGAACTGGACGTCGGCGATCGTGGCTTGTTCGCCTTCTCCTACGGTCCCTTCATCGGCTTTTGGAGTGCCCATGACGCCGCCACTGCCCGCGGGCTTCTGGCGATCCCCGGCGGCGGGCTGAACACGCTGGCCCGTTTGGAGTTGGCCAAGGCTTGCAGCGTGACGGCGATTTTCTGTACACCCAGCTACGCACTGCGCATGTGCGAAGTCGCGGCCGAGAACCAGATCGATCCTGCTACGTTGGCAGTGCGCAAGGTGATCGTGGCCGGCGAGCCGGGCGGATCGGTGCCGGCGGTTCGTGAACGCATCGAAGCGGCTTGGAATGCCCGAGTGATCGACCACGCCGGCGCGTCCGAGGTCGGACCGTGGGGATACTCGGATGCCGAGGGACGGGGCTTGCACGTGGTGGAAAGCGAGTTCATTGCCGAGTTTCTTTCGGTCGAGACGGGCGGGCCGGCCGGCGAGCAGGAACTATCCGAGTTAGTGTTGACGAGCCTGGGCCGACCGGGCTGCCCCGTAATCCGCTATCGCACTGGCGACCTGGTGCGACCGACGTGGAACGCCCCGGGCGACAATCGTTTCGTGCTTCTGGAAGGCGGCGTACTGGGACGCGCCGACGACATGATGGTCATTCGCGGCGTGAATATCTTCCCCAGCTCCGTCGAACAGATCCTGCGCAGCTTTCCCGAAATCGTGGAGTACCGCATGATCGCTCAGCGAGCGGGCGAAATGGATTCGCTGGCCGTCGAGATTGAAGATCGCTTGGAGAATCCAGAACGAGTCGCCAAGGAACTCCGCCTGCGACTTACGTTGAAAGTCGACGTCCAGTGCGTGCCATTGGGTTCGCTGCCGCGTTTTGAAGGCAAAGGAAAGAGATTTGTGGACGAACGAAATACTTGAGTACTGCCGACGGCAGTTTCCCGCGCTGCGCCGCGAGATCAACGGCCGACCGATCGTCTATTTCGACGGACCTGCCGGAACGCAAGTGCCCAAACGCGTGATCGACGCCGTGAGCCACTACTACGCGCATAACAACGCGAACCACGGTGGTCTATTTCCCACGGCTCGCGAAAGCGACGACATGCTGACCGAAGCGCATCGCGCGATGGCGGATCTGCTGGGCGCCGAGGATCCCGATACCGTCTACTTCGGGCCTAACATGACAACGCTCACCTTTGCGCTATCGCGGGCATTGTCCAGGACCTGGCAAGCCGGCGACGAAGTGGTTGTCACGCGATTGGATCACGATGCGAACGTAACTCCCTGGGTGCTGGCGGCGCGTGACGCGGGAGCGACGGTCCGCTACGCGGAATTCCACCGGGAAGACTGCACGCTGGATCTGGATGACCTTCGTTCGAAGATCACCGATCGAACGCGTCTGGTCGCGATCGGCTGCGCGTCGAATTCGGTCGGCTCGATCAACCCGGTGACGGACATCTGCCGCTGGGCTCGCGAAGCCGGCGCGCTCAGCTTCCTGGACGCCGTACACTTTGCACCACACTCGCTTGTCGACGTGACTGCTTTCGAGTGTGATTTCCTGGCGTGTTCGGCCTACAAGTTTTTCGGGCCTCACCTCGGCATGATGTGGGGACGGCGAGACTTGCTGGAGGAACTGTCGGCCTACAAGCTCCGTCCGGCACCTGATTCGTTGCCCGGCAGATGGATGACCGGCACACAGAACCACGAAGGCATCGCGGGCGTGCTGGCCGCTGTCGAGTATTTGGCTGACATCGGCCGCCGGCATGCAGCAGGCGGCAATCTCGACCGCCGCGCGGCCCTCGGCGAAGCATATACGGTGATCGGCGAATACGAACGGCAGTCGATCGCACGGCTCATCTCGGGCCTCGCGGATCTGGATGATGTACGAATCTGGGGAATCACCGATCCGGACCGTTTTTCCCAACGCCTGCCTACCATCTCGATCACGCACGCAAAGAAACGACCGGCCGAGTTAGCCCAGTATTTGGGCGAATGCGGCATATGCGTGTGGCACGGCAATTACTACGCCCTGCAATTGACCGAGACATTGGGCCTGGAGCCCGACGGCATGGTGCGCATCGGCTTGGTGCACTACAACACCGCGGAAGAAGTCGACCGGCTACTGGAAGCCCTGGCGGACCTGAGCAAGGCGTGATCACGTGAACAACGGGAGAAATCGACCATGAAAGATCCCCGCGTCGAGATTAATCCCGTTGGGGCTCAAGGCTCTTGTAGCCGATAGGTTGCGAGCAATCGGACGAGTTCGGCGTCGCCTTCGACTTCCATCTTCTCCAGGACCTGAGTGCGATGTTTGGCCACTGTCTGCACGGTGATTTCGAGATCCAGGGCGATTTTCTTCATCGACTTGCCGGCATACAGTAATTCCATCACTTCTCGCTCACGGCGCGAGATTCGGTCCATGCGTTTTTCGATTTCCGCCCTGTTCGGCTCTTGCTCTCGGCGTTTAAGGTCCTTGGCCAAAGCACGCCGCACGACACGCAACAGTAACTGGCCGTCGATGGGTTTTTCCAGGAAATCGGTCGCGCCCGCTTTCATCGCCTGGACGGACATGGGAACGTCGCCGTGGCCGGATACAAAAACGATGGGGATGCGTTGCCCGATGGCAACAAGCTTCTCCTGAAGCTCCAGTCCGTCCATCCCGGGCATGCAAACGTCCAGCACAAGACAACCCGGCTTCTGCGGATCGTGGGCATTCAGGTATTCGACGGCCGAATTGTACGTCTCGACGTCAAAGCCCGCTGATTCCAGAAGCCAGCTCAGAGAATCCAGTGCTGCAGTGTCATCGTCGACGAGGAAAATAGTGGCTTCATTTTGCACGATTCAGTCCTTTTTCGTCGGTCGGTATAATGAAGCGAAAGACGGTACCATGCGGCGAATTGGGCGTTGCCCAGATTCGGCCTTCATGGGCTTCGACGATGGTTCGGCTGATGGCCAGCCCCATGCCGAGGCCCTCGGCTTTGGTCGTGAAAAAAGGATCGAAGATCTTCGGGTGAATCTCATCGCTGAGGCCCGCGCCGGAATCGCCCACGCCGACTTCGACGGCATGGCCGTTCACAAGCGACGTGGTAAGCGTCAGTTGTCTCTGGTTTGTTGAAACGCCAAGCATCGCGTCCACTGCATTGCGCATCAGATTCAAGGCCACTTGCTGAATCTGAATAGCATCCGCGGAAACGAGCGGCAGCTTCTCGTGCAAGTCCAAATGTACGGAAACGCTGTTTTGCCGGAGTTCGTGCTCGGCCAGCTTGAGCAGATCCTGAAGTAGGTCATTCAGATCGGTTGACGACCTGTGCGGTTCGCGTTTCTGAACCGTGTTGCGGAGACGCCTGATGATCTCGGACGCGCGCTTGGCTTGTCCCGAGATCTTCTCCATCACCTCGGTCAATTCCTCAGAATCCGCCGCCGCTGTTTGCAGACGCAAGTTGATTCCTGTTGCGTAGTTGGTGATCGCGTAGAGGGGCTGGTTCAGCTCGTGAGCCAGGCCGGCAGCCATTTCTCCCATCATCGACAGCCGGCCCAGGTGGGCCAGTTCCGTATCTCGTTGCCTCAGTCTCGCCTCCATCTTCTTTTGTTCGGTGACATCGAGAAATGCAATTTGAATGGCAGGCCGATCTCGGACCTGTGTTTTGCTGACGAAGATTTCGACCCAGCGTACCGCGCCGTCCTTGCGCACAAGGCGGTGTTGGTAACGTGCGGGCGGGTTGCCACCTCCGAGACGCTTTTCGTGATTTTCCCACACCTTCGCCCTATCGTCGGGATGCACACGTTCATTGACCGCCTCGGGCGACATCTCCAAGAGTTCATCAATCGTATATCCCAGCATGTCGGCAAGAGCCTGGTTGGCAAACACCATGCGCTGGTCCTGGAGAATAACCAGCCCCTGGAGCGACTTCTTGACCAGCGTCTGATACGCCTCTTCGGCCCGTTTTCGCGGAGTGATGTCGTGCACGGTTCCTGCCATGCCGACCGGCTGCCCACTCTCGTTCCGAAACACCTGTCCCCTTGCGTGCAGCCAAAGGTAGTTGCCCGATTTCGTTCTCATCCGGTATTCAGATTCGAAAGGGTCACGCGATTCTAGCAAGTCCTCGATCGCAACCATGACGGCGCGATCTTTGGGGTGAAGCATCTCTGCGAAGTTGGCGAGCGTAGGCGTGAACTCGCCATCCTCGTATCCCAGCATCTCGAAGAAGCGCGGCGACCACCATTGTTCATCGTTGGCCAGATCCGGCCACTCCCAGAGGCCATCGTTGCTGCCCCGGATGATACGTTGCAGTCGTTCCTCGCTCGCCTGCAACTTGCGAGTCCGCTCCGCTACGGCGTCTTCTAACTGGGCTGCATATCGCGCGAGGCGTGCCCGGAAGGCCCGCTGGACGTGATGCACCAGTTCGTTGGGGTCGGCTCCTTTCTCGACATACGCGAAGGCGCCCAGATTGACGGCATCTCTGGCCGACTCGTACGAGCTGTATGCCGTGTGGATAATGATCTGGACTTGGGCCGACAGCGGTTCCAGCTTGCCGAGCAGTTGGCTGCCGGTGGAATCGGGAAGGCGTAGATCCACGACTGCCACGCCCACATCACCGCCGCCGAGGTGCTCCAATGCCTCGGCAGCCGTCGCGCAGCCGACGACATCGCAGCCCTCGGCCTCGAAAATGCGAATCAAGGTGCGAAGTTGATTCGCATCATCATCGACGATAAGCAGACGTGAATAGCGTGACTTGTCTGCACCACTTGCCATGGCTCCGTCCTTCGTGTTCCTGCCGCGAGCTTACGGCGGCTTGCGCATATCGCCGGAAGCTCGTTTACCCGTGATCCGTTCCAACAGCCCCAAGACATGGTCAATGTCCAGCGGTTTTCTCACAATCGTATAAGCGTTACGCCGCACGGCCGCCCGAGCCAGCGTTTCGAACTCTTCGTCCATTCCGGTGATCATAATGGCGACGGCCGACGGCGTAATCTTCTTGATGGCCAAGTACAGTTCCAGCCCGTTCATCGCCGGAAGATTTACGTCCACGAAGACGAGATCGAAACGGATCTGTTCGACGAGTTCCAACGCATCGTGCGGGGATTCCGTCACCGTAACGCGATACCCCTGCTTTTTCAAGCCACTGCTAAGCGCGTCCGCCGTGCCCTCGTCATTCTCGACCACCAGGATGGCCGTATCCTTTACCTCTCCAATCAAATGAACCACTTTATCCAGATCAAGGGGCTTCGAAAGAAAAGCGATTGCCCCTTCGTCAAGCGCCGCCTCTTTCAGGTGATCTACGCTGAAGGCGCTCATTAGGATCACGCGAACACCCTCTTGATGGCGCCGGATCCGCCGAAACGCCTCGACGCCGTCGATACCCGTCATACGCACATCCATCAGGACGATGCCGAACTGTTCTCGATTGCACCGTTCGACAGCTTCTTCCCCAGTGGCTGCCGTGGCCACGGCGTAGCCCTCGTCGCGCAAAATCGCAGCCAGCGTATGCCGCATGTTTCTTTCGTCGTCTACAATTAGGATCTTCGTCGCCACTTGATTTCCTGTTGCTGTTGTCACGAAGTTCTCCTAACACGATCCGTGGCCAAAGTAGGTCCCGTCTGCCGGACGGGACCTCATGCGATGGCCTTCTGTCGACGGCTTACGCCCCTGCAGGTCCCGTCCGGCAGACGGGACCTCCCAGGAGCTTCAGCCTTCATTCCGCGGCAATCGCACCCGGAATGCCGCGCCACCCTGTTCGACATCCACCACGTCGATTGTTCCGCCATGGCCTTCGATGATCTGGCAACAGATAGTCAGGCCCAGGCCCACCCCTTTTGCTTTGGTTGTCACCAGCGGCTCGAACAGGCTTTCGCGAACGTTCGCTGGGATACCCGGCCCTGCGTCCGAAAGTATGATAATGTCAGAATCGTCGCTGCGAATCGCATTCACGAGTAGTTCACCGTCCCCACTCATGGCCTGGACCGCGTTGTCCACGAGGTTGACGATCACCTGTCTCAATTGCCCCGGATCGGCTTGGACCTCAAAAGGCTCCGGAGCGACTTCGATCCGGCAGAAGACCTGCTCGGCGTTTTTCGCCTTGGAGAACACGTCGCCGACCAGCTCGGCCAGGTCCACCACCTGTTTCATTGTCGCTTTGGCTCGGGTCATCTCCAGGAGATTGCCGATAATGCGGTCGGACGCGCTCACCTCCTCGTCGATAATGTCCAGGAATTCGGCAACGATCGGATTGTCCTCGGGCGTGTGGCGTTTGATGTAGTAGACGGCATTTCGCACCGAACCGAGCGGGTTCCGCAATTCGTGAGCGATGCTGGCCGACACCTGCCCAATGGCCGCCAACCGCGTCGTTCGGACAAGTTCGCTACGGACCTTCTCCAACTCGGCCTCGACGCGTTCCATTTCGCGCCGCTGCTGGTCAAGCAGCTCTCGTTGGGCCCTGCGTGCTTCATCCACCGCCTGCCTCCGCTCCGTCACGTCACGGCCATACCAGTTGGTGTAGTCCGCTTCGGTGACAGGCACAATGAAGAAAGAAAAAATCCTCTCTTCATGCGCTACGTCGATTTGGCGTCGGACGCCATGCTGAAGAGCATCCGCAGTCAATTGCTGCCATTCGGCGGGCAACGGACCAGTCGTCCCGGCGCAGAGGCTGGCTAGCAGCGGGCCGGCAGCCGCGTTTGCGTACAAGATCGAACCACCCCTCGCGATGCGCAGCACCGGATGCGGGTTCTCCGACGGAAACCTCGCCAAGTCCCGTATCTTTTCCTCCGCGCGTTTGCGCTCCACAATCTCGCCAATCAGCCTCGCTGCGGCCTGCAAGCGATTCTTGGCCAACTCGATGATATACTGCGGTCGTGACTTGTACGCTGCGGCCGTCGTCTCGAGTTCTCTGAAATCCACCCCGTATCTCCCGGCGATCTCCCCGAGTTTTGCGGGGTCTGTTGGCGGATCGCCGTATCCAAAGTTGATGGCGCCGACCATTTCGTCTCGTGCGCGGATTGGGACTGCGTAAAGGCGAATACCCCCTCGACATTCGATGTCAGTGGGCTCGCCCGTCTCGATAGCGTTTTTCGACGCTTCATGCCAGCAGGACTCGTGACAATGCCACTTGCCGCACTCCAGAGCTTTTCGGTTGTCGTCGGTATCGCACAGCCGTCGCGATGCATCGTCCAGAAGTCGACACCAATTGGATGAGAAGATGCCGGCGGCATAGTCGCCGTTTCGCTCGTACGCCGCCATTGATGTCTCCAGGAGATTGACGAAGTCGGCGGCTATGTCCAGAAGGGGCATACGCCCTACGGCATCCAGAATCTCGCGGCATGAATTCAGTTCGGTCAAATCACCGTACGCCGGAAGGGAGCGCATCAACTCGTCCGCCGTGGTTGGTGTCGGCGACCTCAGCAACCAGGCGATTCGCTGCAGTTCTTCTTCAGCCTGCCAGCGACCGTCCTCCAGGGCCTTGTTCTCAAGCGCCGTCCAAATCGCGGCGGGTAGACGCTGGATACTCTCGGGCGTCTTGATCACATAGTCGGCCGCGCCGTGCTTCATGGCCCTGACAGCCGTATCCGCGCAATCGCTGCCGGTGACGATGATCACCGGCAGTCCTGGCTGCCCCCGACGCACGGCATCGATAACCTCGATCCCCTCGTAGCCGGGAATGTTGATGTCGCTCAAGACGACGTCGAAATCGTCGTCGGCCAACTTCGACTCGAATTGCTGACGAGAGTCCACCTCGGCAATTTGGATTTCGCCGGGATCTCGTTCAATCGCATCACGTACCAGCTCGCGGTCGGATACGTTGTCGTCGGCATAGAGAATGCGGATAGCCTGAACCATCGCGTTGCTTGACTCGGGTGAAAGCGGCTACGGTCGACAACTTTGTCTCGCACGGAGAGGCGCAGATACTCCCCAATACCTCTCCTGTAGGGCGGATACTCCCTGCATGCGATTCTCGACGCCGGTCGAACGTCCGACGCCTGGTTTGAGACCGCCTCCGAGCTTCGCTCGAACCACTAAGCGAGTCCCACTCGCGCAGGATACTGTTCCTCTGACGAGTAACGTAGCGAGAGCAGAGCCCCAGTTGCACCCCTAGTCCCAGGTAATGCGAAATTTTCGCATTATCGG
>JADHUC010000236.1 GCA_016784735.1 Pirellulaceae bacterium
CTTGCGATCTCGCTCGACAACCACTCGGCGCCCGTTGTACGCGCACCCCTTGAATAGCTCCTGCACCTTGTTCTCGTCGGGCGTCACGCCGGGACGAAAAGTAACCGTGTAAATGTCTGCATAGGCCGACAGCTCGACCGACTGAACTCCGTCAATACCTTTGAGTGCGGACCGCACATCATTCTCGGTGATGCACGCTCACGGTGATGTGCCGAGCAATTGCACGTAGAGTTGTGCAAGCTGCGGATTCACGGCGGCCTGATTCTCTTTGTCGCCGCCGGAAGCCATGCCCGTAAGGCACAGGGCGGCACAGAGCGACACGACTGAAACGACGCTTTGCGGTTTCATCTGCCTCCTCCTTCTTGCGATGCAAGTTTCGTGGCCGCTTTCAACGGTCGAACGCCGACTGAAGCGGTCTGAGCGGGCCACTAAAAGTTCAGGGCGTAACCATTACATGATATCGTGTAATGCAGGCTCTGCAAGCCCAACCATCTGATCCACGCAAGTAATCCCCACGTCTTTTGAGCCGCGGCGACGTCGGCTATCATCGTGTTTTGTACGGTCGCCCGTTTGCTTTGTCCGGTAGCAGAAGTCGCAAGACTTCTGGCCCCGAACTCTTGCGAGTCCGGCTACGGACACTTCCAATCGGCCCCGGCATACCACCGAGTTTATCAAGTTCATCGAGTTAGGAGACTGCAAACATGGACCGAAGAGATTTCTTGAGGGCGGGAGTCGGCGCAGCCGCTGCTGCGACGTTCATGGCAACAACACCGAGGCTGGCTAGAGCCCAAGTCAAAAAGATCGGGGCCGATCTGCGCACCAAGATCGCGGTGAACCCGGATTGGTTCAAGGGTTCGCACGTGGAGCAGATCGAGCAGATCGCGGCCTACGGCTTTCCGGCCTTCGAACGGCTTCGATGCGGCGGCTGGGAGGACAAGGAGGCCGTGCGAGCCAAATGCGAGGAGCTAGGGGTGGAATGCGGTGCTGTCGGTGGCGGCATGGGCACAATCGGGGACTGGGGACCCAACGATCCGGAAAATCACGAGCGTTTCGTGGAATCGGTCAAGCAGGGCATTGCAGACGCCAAAGCGATCGGATCGAAACGCGTCTTGGCACTGAGCGGCGCGGATCGAAAAGGCGTCAGCAAGGAAGAACAAATGGATGCGCTGGTCAAGGCCGGCAAGCTGGTCGCTCCGATGTTGGAAGACGCAGACATGACGCTGGTCTGGGAAACACTAAACGTGCTGGTGAATCACCCAGGCTACTTCCTCGTCTATTCGGCCGACGGCTCCGAATTGATCAAGAGGACGGACCATCCGAATGTCAAGTTCCTGTTTGACATCTATCACCAGCAGATCAGCGAAGGGAACTTGATCAACAACATCAAGCGATATTGCGGCGAAATTGGGCACTACCACTTTGCCGACAATCCAGGCCGGCACGAACCGGGCACGGGCGAGATCAACTACAAGAACGTTTTCAAGGCAATCTACGAGACGGGCTTTCGCGACATTGTCGCCTGCGAATTTGGCCCGACGAACTCTCCGAAGAAGGGCGTGGAAAACCTGGAGGCACTGCTGGAGATCCTGGCCGAATGCGATCGCTGGTAGTCTGGCCAGCAGAAGAAGCGGTTTCTTGTTTACTGCCAGCGGAATTGCCATTAGTGACGAGCATAGGGAAATATGATAGCGTAGTCGCATGACGTCTATTGGCGGACAGACGGGAAGTCAATCCGAAGGATCCGGGGCAAATGCCCCGTTTTCGATCGAACTCGGTTTTCGCCTCCTACGCAAAACTCTGCCACGAATTCTCGCATGAATCATAGGCCAATTTGAGGGGTGAAGTATGTCGACGGTCGTCGAGCTAACCGAACAGGAACTCACCGAACTGAAGACGCTCACGAATGAGGCGGATGCTGCACTTGCCGTCCGCAGCGCGATGACAGAGTACCTGCGGTTTGCTCGACGTATGCGTCTGAAGGAGCTTTCCGGCCAAGTCAAGATGGAGGAGAATTGGCAATCGCTGGAAGAAGCGGAAATGAGGGAGCAGGATGGCAGTTCGGGAGATAGTGCTGGTTGACACCTGTATCTGGGTGCCGTTCTTCAATCGCCGACAGTCCCGTGAGAAGCACAACGTCGACGCGTTGCTGGACGAAGACCGGGCGGCTCTGGTGGGGCCGATTCTATCGGAAATCCTGCTCGGCTTTCGCCGCGATGAATACGCGGACTGGGTCGCCTCCGAGCTGCGTGGCCTGCACTTCCTGGAAGTGACTTGGGACGAATGGCGCGCGGCCGCGAGATTGGGGCGCAAGCTAATCGCCCAGGATCATACTCTGCCTCAGACGGATTTGGTGATTGCTGCGGTTGCCCTGGCGCGCGACATCGCCGTCTATTCGAGCGATCCGCATTTCGAGTTGATTCGCGACATCAAGCGTTACTCGCCGTAGGCGGGCCGTAGAACCTCAATCAGCGTCCGTTCCGCCGCCCACACACTGGGGCCTTGAGGAGAAACTAGATGCGCCAACTTCGAATCGCAATCGTCGTCGCCGTGCTGCTGCAGGGCTCTTTGCTTTCGGCTCAGACTCATCCGGGCCAAGTTGTTCGCTCGATTCCTTGCCCTTCACCATGCCCTACGGGAATCGCCGCCGATGGTGATCGACTCTGGGTCGTGGATCGGTTCACGGACAAGATTTACGAGTTGGATCGCGAAAGCGGCAAGGTGCGCCGTGAACTGGAGGCCCCTTGTTATCAGCCTACCGGCTTGACGATCGACGACGAGGGCAAACTGTGGGTGGTTTCGGACATGCCGGATTTCGGCCACGACAAGATCTATCGGCTTGATCCCGATACCGAAGAAGTGATCGCCGTCATTCCGTCACCGGTGGACTTCGTTCGCTCCGTCGCGTGGGAAGACAAAGCCCTTTGGGTAGGCACCAGGAAACAGCAGCTTGTGCGAGTGGATCCCGATGACGGTTCGGTGCTCTCCAATTCGCCGGTTCCCTCCACGCGAATGTCGGGGCTAGGTTTCGATGGGAAGTACCTCTGGAGCGGCGACCGGGGAACCGACCGAATCTACGTGGTCGAGCCGAAGACCGGCGAGGTAGTCTTTGTGCTGCCGGCTCCGGGGCGAAGTGTGTCGGGAGTGGCTGTTGCGGAGGGGAGTGTCTATGTGCTGGACTACGAGAAGCGAGCCATATTCGAGGTACGGGCGAAAGGCGAAACATCTGCCTGGACCTATGAGCCTCGCAACCTAACGCTTTGCTACCGCGTGATCCTTCACAACCAAGGATCGGCGGCCGCGCCGCTTCTGACGGCCCACATCGCCGTCCCGGAGAACACGATTCGCCAGAAACTGCTGACCCCGATCCGATGGGAGCCGGAGCCGGCCGGTTTCGAACGGGACGACTGGGGCGTCGAGTTCGCCAGGTTCGATTTCGCCAACGTGCAACCGGGCGCCACCGTCGAGGCGAGGATGCATGTAGACGTCCGAATGTTTCATCTTCGGCGCGCCATCTATCCGGAACAGGTCCAGGGCCTGGATGCCATCCCGTCGGAGATCAAGGCACGCTACTTGAATGACGGGAACAAATACCAGTTGCAGCATCCACTTCTGCAGAAACTCGTGAAGGAAACGCTGGACGGCGAAAAGAATCCTTGGTGGATTGCTCGGAAACTGGCCCATGCCGTGGGAGAACGAATGAGCTTCGAGATGACCGGTGGATGGGAACCGGCACCGGTCGTGCTGGAACGCGGTTCGGGGAGCTGTTCGGAATACTCGTTCGCGTTCCTATCGCTCTGCCGCATCGCCGGACTGCCGGCCCGATACGTCGGTTCGATCGTGGTGCGCACCGAGGACGGGTCCTGCGACGAGGCGGCCCACCGCTGGGCGCAGATCTATCTGCCGCCGTTCGGCTGGGTGGACTGGGACGTCCAAGCCGCCGACGCGGAGTTAAAGGGGACCTTTGCCGAACAACTTTGCTTTCGCGGAAACCACCGGCTAGTGACAACCTACGGAGGCGGACCCAGCAACATCCTGGTCTGGGAATACAACAGTCAGTACAAGATCAAGGCCAAGGGCCAGGCCGAAATCCTAGTGGAAAGGTACGGCGAGTGGTCGCCCCGAGGCAACTGAAAGGCGTGTGCCGAACGCCGTACGATGGCCTTCCGAGGCCGTCGATCCGAGAGATCGTCGCTGTTTCGACGGCCTCGGAGGGCCATCGTACGGGAAGAAATCAGCGTTCCTGTGTCGGGCACGCACTCACATGGTCAATGGAGATATCTGACATGCTTGCTGAAGCACCACGTGGGACGTGCCGGGTCACGAAGGGCTTCTTCGGCGTACTTGGTTTCTTGACTTTCCAGATCGCCGTCGCCGTTGCCGCAGACGAACCTGCGATCCCCGACGATCAACTGGAAACGCCCGCGCAAATCTGGCAGCGGTGCCAGAAGACGCTGTTGCCCTTCAACTTCGAAATTCAAAAAGACGAAATCATCCAATCCGATACGCGCCCCGACATGAAGCTGCGTCGCGTCGAGGTGAAGTTCTACAGCCAGGAATTGGAGGGCAAGAAGTGGGGACATCCCTGTGTGGTGTACGTGCCGGCTGATCAGTCGGTGACGCATTCGTCCGATCGGCTTGGCAAGTGTGTGATCGTGGGGCAGCGCGGCTGGGACGGCTTGGCCACCGGCCCGTGGCGTTCCGCGTTCCTCGGCAACTACGGCGAACCGATCGCTGCCGAAACGGGTTACCCTACGATGATTTGCCCTCACCCCGGCGAGTACGACGAGACGCCCGGCAAGGAACTGTCGATCGGTTTCCTTCGCGACCTCTGGGCCAAGACGCGTGACGACGCGGACCATTCCCATTTTCGTCTGGCGATCGTCTACCTTCGTGCACTCGACGTGATGGCGGAAGTCATGGGCGTCGAGAAAGAGCAGGTACGCGCAATTATTGGTGGGCACAGCAAACGCGCCACCTGCGCCCACTGTGCGGCGACGGCCGATTCGCGCATCGCGGGTATCGTCTACATGGGTAACGAATCCGCCTGGACCGAAGGTCATTTGACTTACCCCGAACGCGCCCTGTTTCCGCCCGTCGCCGAGCGCTACACGAAAGCAAAAACGCTGTACATCGGCGGGACCAACGAAGACGGTTATACGATGTATAACATCAACCAGATCGTCGGGCTGACGGGACTGGAATGGACGATCTCAATGGTCCCCAACTACCGTCATGCTTCGATGTCAGAGAAGCACTTCATGAACTGGAAGATGTGGACGGCCCATTGTTTCGAAGGCAGAGCCGTCACCAAAATCAGCGACTTGGCGTACGAGCAGAAAGGGGAAGACTTCGAATGGGGCGGGCGCTTGTATGGCGCTGGCGGAGGCACGCTTTTCAAGTGTAAGATCGACACGCCAAACAAGATCATCCAGGCAAAGGTCTGGTACGTCTACTGCGACGACGAGCCCTACTGGCGCGACCTGATGTGGTATCCCGAATTTATGGTCGAGCAGCCCGACGGCACCTGGGCCGGATATGTGAAAGGCCGATTACCCGATGCTTGGCTCGTCGAAGTCAAAGATGTGGCATGCGGGCGTCCCGGTTACGTAACCAGCCTGCCGCAGAACATCACCGGCAAACAGACTATGCGGCGCATCTCTCGAGGCTCTCGTTCCCGCAACTGGACGCCGATCACGACGAGGCGGTAAGATTCGTTTGGTCGTAGGCCCGATGGAGTTTGCTGAAGAGGTCGCTGGGATAGTGTGGGGCACGTTTCCAACGTGCCTCTCGGCTCATTGGCACGTTGGAAACGTGCCCCACACATCCGTTCACAAGACAGGAGGAACATCATGAATCGCTGGCTACTCGCCATATTGCTGCTTGTTGGCAACCTGACTGCAGGTCGCTTGGAGGCTGAGGATCCTTGGGTGCTGGGAATGGAAGAGCTTCACCGTCTTGACGTACTTCCCCGCCTGAAACCGTCCGTCTATGTCGGATCGGTGTCGAGCTATGATCGCACCGGGGGCAACGACGACGGGTTCTCCGGCAAATACTCCTTTGTCGCGCGAGAAGACGACGGCCTGGTCATCGCCGACCTGAAAGGCCCCGGGATCATCTATCGAATCTGGACTCCCACGCCTACCGACGATTTGGTCGAATTCTGTTTCGATGGCGAGACGAAGCCGCGTATCCGAGTGAAGTTTCGTGACCTATTCATGGGAAACGAACCTCCTTTCGTATCTCCACTGGTCGGTTATGGCGCAGGTGGCTTCTACAGCTACGTCCCATTGTCGTTCCGCAAGTCGTGCAAGGTGTTGGTGCGGGCGGAACGAGTACAGTTCTACCAGATCAATTACGCTCGTTATCCTGACAACGCCTCGATCAGCACATGGCAGGCGTCTCCGTTAGACGAGTACCGGCAACATCAGGAGAAAGCGGCGTCGCTGTTCGCATCGACTGGATCCGATATCAGCGACCGCGTCGTCCCGGCGGGCAGTGCCTGCACGACGTCTCGAACGAGCCTGTCGCTGGAACCGGGCGCCACAGCCACGCTGTTTGAAACGTCCGATCCCGGAAGGATCGCCGGTCTACGGATCGCTCCGGCCGCTGCTCTGGAGGGAAAGAACCGCGATTTGCTGCTGCGAATTCAATGGGATGATGACCGGCAACCGGCCGTCCTCTGTCCGGCAGGCGATTTCTTCGGCTATGCCTGGGGAAGACCGGCCATGAAATCCCTTTTGGTTGGCACAGCCGGGGAGGTGAACTACTGCTATTACCCGATGCCGTTTGACAAGTCGGCGAAGATTGAACTGATCTCGGAGAGGAGCGATGGGCCCGCCGTAGAGATCCGGGCAGAAGTGATCTTTGCGCCAGTGGCTCGTTCTGCGGGCGAGGGGAAATTCTACGCTGTCTGGCGACGCGAGAATCCGACGACAAAAGGGACCCCTTTCACTTTCGTTGAAACCAAGGGCAAAGGGCACGTCGTTGGCTGTATCCTCCAGGCGCAAGGTCCTGTATCGGGGCAAACTGGTTTCTTCGAAGGAGACGACGAAACCACGATCGACGGCCAGTCCACGATTCACGGGACCGGTTCCGAGGATCTCTTTAACGGCGGTTGGTACGACGTGCCCGGCCGGTGGGAGAAGCGGCTGTCTTTTCCTCTGAGCGGCTGCCTTGGCTACCAGAAGCATCTGGGCAGAACGGGCGGTTACCGTCTGATGTTGGGCGACGCTTACGCTTTCCGACAGAGCATTCGCCACACAATCGAGCATGCACCGACCAATAACTCCATGCAGACCGACTACAGTGCAGTTACGTATTTGTATCTCCAAGGGAGCCCAACTTTCGACCGGTCGATCCCAGATGTCGATGCACGAAACGTCGTGGACTTCAAACGGATTGTCTTCACCCCGAGTTGGGCCGTACCGATTCACGCCTTCACATTTCGCGGCGCCACGCTCAGCAAGAAACACGAACAGATCCAAGGTCGGCGCGTCGCATTCCTTAGCATGAAAGCGCAAGGCCAGGATATGTTCGGTCCACCGTTCATCTCGCTGACGTGCGACATCCCCGCTGCTGGCAAGTACACCGTCTCGATCGAAGCGGTCCAAGGACCGGAGCAGGCACAGGTGCAGTTGTTCCAGAACGAGGCACCAGTCGGCGACGTAGTGGACCTTTACGCACCGACACGAAGTCGCAGCAAACTCATCGCTTTGGGGACACTGTCGCTGGACGAAGGACCCGCCAACCTGATGTTCAAGCTGGTAGGAAAGAACGACCAATCCGGCGGGCTTGGTTTCGATCTGATAACCATTCAATGCGACTCCATTCAGTAGACACATTGAACCGGCTACGGCATAAAGCGAGCGGCAGATGAACATATACCAAAGTAGCAGGCACACTCCGTGTGCCGTCCGCTTACGGCTACGGCACACGGAGTGTGCCTGCTACTTTCCAAGAGGTAAGATTTCGAGCGCCGCTCGCCTAACGCTGGCCCTCCTTGGGGCTTCGCGGCCAGATCATTCGCGTCCAAACTGGGCCCGAATCCTCTGCGAAAAATCCTCTGATGCTGCCGCGGCTCTGGCTACTTCGTTGATGTGTGCGCGTGCCTTGCACTCCGAGAATGGTTCGTCGGCTGCAATCAGCCCCTGGTCGTACGCCACGTCGCCTGAGTATCCTGGGAAGACGATCCGCGGACTGTAGGGCGAGATGTGAATGGGAGCGATCTGGTTGAAGCTTTCCAGGATGTTGGTGGTGCAGTTGTTGGTCAGTGTGTTGTAGAACTCCGGCTGTTCGGCCAGGCGGTTGGCTCGGCGGAGCATCGAGACCAGCATGTCGCGCATCTGTTGGCGGTCGGCGTGGATGGGAAACAGGTACAGGGGGCCTTCGTCGGCCAGTGCGCGGTGGCCGATGATCTCTTGTTCGTCGCCAACGACATAGATCACTCCGAATTGCTTGAACAACCCGGCCAGGGCCGAGAATCGTTCGCCTTCCCGACGGCGCGATTCGATGCTGATGGCCAGATAATCGCCGTCCGTAAAGCCGAAGCTAACGAACGTGTGGGCCACTCCCTTCCAGGCTGCGAAATGCTGAACGCCCAACCAGACGGAATCCAACTCGTCCAATTCATAAACCTGGTCGCGATGCTGTACTTCGCAATCGCCGCTCGCGGCCTGGATCGTCCTGCGAATGTTGCGCACGGTTACGCGATCACCGTCAAAAACCGCCCTGGGCATAATCGCGTGTTTCTTTGACCACGGCCGTTGGTGCGTCGGCTGGACCAGCAGCCAGGCGAGTAGAACCGAGAGGGCCGCGATGCAGAAGTATCTCAGAGCCGCGCCGGCATCTTTCAGACGCAGCTTCAAGGCGAGCATTCCCGCCGCGAATCCAAGAGCCAACAGGGCACCCAGCCAGCGCGGCACCGGCGGAAAAAAGGACAGGGCCAGGATGCACCACAGGCTCACGAAGCCAACGGCTCCGCAGAGCAGCAAGCGACCAGTAATTGAAGCGAAGCGTCTCACCACGATTTTCCCGTCGTGCCGGTCGATCGGTCAAGCCATGCCGCCCGCGACCAGGATTGTCCGTGTCTGGTAGGTCCCGGCTGCCGGACGGGACCTCTTGCCGCGTTGTAGTTTGCCACAGGTCCCGCTCGGCAAGCGGGACCTACCAGACAAACCGAACAGGCCGCGGCATACTTGCCTACACATACTCCCAATCCCGCAACCACCGGTAGTGGCTCGGCAGGTTGGCCCAAGCGTCGTCCATTGCCCTGTCTAGCTCGGCCTTCTCGTCGATGTCCAATTCCCGGCGCTGCATCACGGCCAAGGCGACATTGTCGACCTGCTCCAGCGAGACCAGGCCCGGGATCGGCGCTGTGATGGCGGGGTTGCAGAGGATGTAGCGGATCGCCAGCCGGGCCATGCGGTTGTCCTCTTCAAACGTGGGGCTGTCCGCCGAACTGTCGCCCTTGAAGATCGAGTTGCTGGCGAACGGCTTGATGCCAAACCAGCCGATGTCGTGTTTCTGCATCGTTGCCCAAAGCCCGTTTTGGTCGGTAACGACCTTGGTTTTCGCCGTGTAGGGCGTGCAGATCACGTCCAGCACTTCCGGATACGTCTCGATCATTCTCTTGATGTGCGGCTGGTCGTGCGAGGAGATTCCGACGTAACGCGCCCTGCCCGTCTTCCGAGCCCACTCTAGCGCCTGCATGACCACGTCCATCTCGGCGTCGCTGTGGCGGCTGCTCTTTTCGTGGCAAGTGATCCGCCACACATCACAGTAATCAATGCCACCGTCCTTCAGCCCCCAATCCATCGTCTCCTGCAGCTTGGCAAGTGTGCGATACTGCGGCCGGCGGACTTCGATCTGTTCCCAGGAACAGGCCATGTACATTTCCTCGCGGCGGCCCTTCAGCGCCTTCGAGTACGCTTTCACCTCCTGGATGCAGCAGGCGTCGACCCAATTGATGCCGCGTTCCAGGCAGCGGGTCACCACATCGCGGCGATTCTGGTCGAACCCGGATTCCTTGTCGTTGTCGATCCAGCCGCCTTTCCGATCGGCCCCGATGAACTTGTCGATGCGTTTCCAATGGCCCCCTAAGGCGACGGCCGAGACCATGAAGTCCGTTCGCCCGCAGCGGCGGTATTCCATTTGCGGGTTGTAGCTGCGGATCTTCTTTGCGTCGTCTTCGTCCGCCTCGCCAGCGCGAACGGTTCGCGTACCGTGCAGCCCGGCCGCTACGGCGATTGCCGCCAGCGAACCGTCTCGTACGAACTGACGTCGGGTGATTTCGTTGTCTGCCATCGGGAAGGATCCTCGGTTGGTTGGGGTTGACAGCATTTGTCGGTAGCTACACGATTCTCGCCTGAGACGAAGCTCTTTGTCAACATCCGGCGGAAGCCGTTGCGTAAGCACCTGTCGAAAATTCCCCTTGTCCCGCTGACCGAAACCTGCTACTAGCTGGGCCCCTCACATCTCTTGGAGCATTACCACATGCGTTTTCTTGTGATCGTGCTTGTCGCGTCCAGTTGCGGATGTTCGCTGTTGCGATCGCGATACGCGATGGATGACCCGATGTACGCGGAAAAATATGCCGTCGGCGCGGAACGCGGCGATTTGCTGGGAAAAGCCAAACAGGCATTCGATGCGCGTCACACGCAGGGGCTCGGCGGGGTGTACGTCAGCGGCGGCGCCCAAGTCCGCCCCTATACACGTAGCGTCATGGGCGGCGGGGAATTGGGCGCGGAAGGATACGTGACCAATTGGTTGACCACTCGCGCCGCTCTGTCGGGCTACTTGGGCAAAGACGAAGGCTTCGCCGGGCTCGACTTTGGTTTCCGGTTACAGTCGCCGACTCGGATCGCGCCATTCGCAGGCCTCGGGACCTTTCACGGAGCCTCGCGCGGGGTCGAGCTTGCTCATTGGGACGGAGCCGATAACGACGGCGATGGACTGATCGACGAGTACGGCGAGAAGAAATCTACGCTCGACGGTTGGCTGAGCGTCATCTATCCCGAGCTTGGCGCGCATCTATGGGTCGACGGCAATTGGCGATTGACGACGTTCGGGCGGTACTTCGTTACCAGCGAAGGGCGCAAGCAAGACGATTGGCTGTTGGGAATGCAGTTGACGTGCTTCCGGAGATGAGATTGCCCTCGGCGTTTTCGTTCAGCGAGCCTCGTCGCGCGATGCGGATGCGAGGGGCGTGTTGATCTTGCGGAGTTCGCTGCACGGGGGCATCACAAAGCCCGGCATGTCGGCGCGAGGACGCTGCTTGAGGAGATTCTGCACGGGAGTGAAGACGGACAGAATCTTCTGGTAGTCGGGATCGTCTTTGCTGGCGAAGACGGCCTTGCCGCAAGCTTCGGTCCCGCCCGCCGAATTGGCCAATGGCGCAAGTAGAAAGCTGTTGTTCTCCGGCTTGAGCATGCGCGTGTAGAATTCGCGCGGCACGCCCGATTGATGACAGTCGACGCAACGACGGTTGGCGACTTCTTTCAACACGGAATCGAGTTTGGGCGGCAGCATCCGCCGGCTGCCCATTCGGTCGGCATGGTTCGAAGCCGACGTGCCGTAGTAGGGAACGTTCAGATCAATCCACAGATACACACGCCGCCGGTCCTCGTCCGGTACGTCGACGCGAGGTTTGCCCTTCTCGTCAGGATGCCCGCTGCGGAAAATCTCGGCCAACAAGCTCGCAGGCGAGCCCCAGGTTCTTGGCGTGATTCGCAGGATGTTCCGCTCCGTCCCGTTGATCGTCCAAATCCAACTGGTGTAAGGGCTGTACCCCTCCTCGCCGCTATCGAGGCGAGCGTTGTGCTGCTGGGGGCGCGTTTCGCCCATGGTGCCCATACGGGCCAATACATCGTACGAGACGTTGAAAAAGTCGGTCTTGTCGCCCGACAGGTCAATCCGCTTGGGATGCTCTCGTTCGTTGTGGCACTCGGTGCAATGCTTGTCCAGCACCGGCTGCACGATCTGGGCATACTGAAATCCACCGACGCCCCATGACGGCGGTGTGAGGTCTTGAGGTTCGCGCACGAGGGGCAGTGCCTTGATCGGATGCTGACTCAAACGGTTCCGGTCCGTGTGGCAACCGACACAGCCCTGCACCTCGCCGGGCATCATGTGAGTGAACGTTCGCATTCGCTGCACCGCACGGCCCTCGGCATCCAAGGCCATGAAGTAGATGGGCACTTCGGAGGGGACTCGAAAACAGGCCGATCCGTCTTCGGCCACTTCGGCTGTGCCCCAGACCTTTTTGGGCGAGTAGGTGGCCCCACAGGAAACCAACGGGAACTGGTACCCGAACGCCGTGTTCGACGCATACCCTTTGCCGGTGGGCACCTCGTGAATCAACGGCGTGAAGGTGCTCTTTTCGATCTCTTGTACAACACAAATCTGCGTCACCTCGCCGCGTTCGACTGTCGGTTCGAGTCCCTGGTAGACGTCTTGCAATGCGACCGTGGCCCAGTTTCCGGAAACGCTTCCGTCTTCGGACAATTGAACGGATTCATCGAGTCGAACGGTCGAGGCCACTTGCGGAGTGGAGGTGGGGCGGATCGCCTGCGCGCTGTAGTAGCCCATGCCGTCCTTGTGACGCAGCACGGAAACGCAATTGCCGTCGTAATCGCGAAGCTGAATCACGCCCATTTTTGAGACAAAGTAACGGCCATCGTCAATCGGATACGGTTTCTCGTAAGGACCGTTCAGGCCGTTGCCATAGACGCCGCCAACGCGGTAGATGTCGACCTCGGGCGTCACCACGCGAACCGCCTCTCGAGCATTGGCGCCTTTCGATGGGTCGACCACACAGATTCCGCCGCGGCAGTCCCCGTTGTGATTGGTCGCCAGGCAGATGATCTTCTCGGTGCCCGGAATGGGCTGGGCGTCCATGAACGTACCCGGCGCGATGACCCGGTTTCCGTAAAAGCCGGCCAGGCCCGTACCGTCGGGGTTGATCGACCACAGGCTCTGGATGGGGCATGCCGGCCGGTCGACGTATTCCCATCGCGTGAAGATGATCCGCCCATCATTCAAGACCGAGGGCGTAAAGTCCATCAAGTAATTGGCCGAAAGCCTCTTCTGATTCTTGCCGTCACGGTCCATGCGGTACAGCACAGGCGACGTCGTGACGAAGCAATACGCATAGGCAGGCTTGCGATCGGAAATAAAGGCGATGCCGCCGTCGGGCAGCCAGCAGGCGTTCAAGTTGTTACTCGTATCGTCCGTAAGCTGCGTCAGCCCGGTCCCGTCGATATTGATGCGGAAGACCTGATAGTTGTTTTCGGGGACGCTGCGGTCAATGTCCTCGAGCAATTGGTTCGGATGGGCCATCTCCAGGCCACCGCGTTTCCAGGAGAAGATGACTTCCCGGGCATCGTACGACAAATCGCAGTCGATGATTTCGCCGTCGCCCGCATCGACCAGACGCCGGAACTTGCCTCCGTCGGGCGTGGGTGTGAAGACAAACAAGCCGCCGCCGGGCCGATAGCCCTCGACGTGGTAGGTATAGACGTGGGAGATTCTCAGATGATGCCGGTGAATGACGAGGATGTCGCGAAAACCCAGCTTGCCGCCGTACAGATCTGCGGCCAATTGTCGCGCCTCGGGCTTCCGCTCCGACATGGGAAGGCCGAGGTCCGCCAGAAACTCGTCCGAGACCGGACTCCCGAACACGCCGACCTCCGACGCGCCTGGATTGTACCGCGACGTGTAGGCCGAAAGGAACTTCAGCGTGAGACGAGTGACCGTCGATTTGGGCAAGCGAATTCGCTGCGGTCCGTGCCGCATCTCGAACGTGCCGCGGACGATCGGCTCCGCGGCATCGTCCAGGTAGACCTCATAGTCCTTGAAGCACTCCTCCATGATCATGGCCGTCCGGCCGCAGTAGATGGCCTCGGCAACTTCCACCGGATCGTCCCAAGCGAACGTAAGCGAACCCTGGAAGTTGTTTTGCGCGCCGCGTACGACCCAGGCGGCCTGCCGATCCTGGCCACAGAGCGCACCGGGCACCTTGCCGTCCACGGCGAACCGGGCGAGGTAATCCGCGTCGTATTCGTTGCTGGCGGTCAACCGAGCCTTCTTCGCCAGATTGACCGGTGAATCAGCATCGTCGTTCGCACCGACCGGACAGATCGTGAACGGCATTCCCAGAAGGACGACCGCCAAAACCAGCAGCCCACTTCGACGGAATCTGGGTACGGTCATATCGCATCTCCCAACGGTTAGAAATTTCTGCCTCTGGCCTGGGCAACGGACTTTTATGCCCCTATGGTACACGAAACAACGAGCATTTCGAGTATGAGCGCCAAGACCCCGTCCGTTTTGTTCGGACACGAACATGTCGCGGGCAGTCGCCCATGGAGCCCACCGTCGACCGAGAAAGCTGAAGAACTTGAACGCCTGCTTGTCAACTACCTGAAGTCAGTCCACGCGGAAGATCCAATTGGAAAAGGAAAGTAACCATGCAACCCGCCAGAACACATAACAGCGATCAACATGGCCAGACGAACGTGCACATCTTGCAGCAACGCAGGTCCGTATGCTTGGCGGCAATGACGTTGGGGCTTCTAGCCGTGCTGGCCGCACCGGAAGCATGGGCGGCAGAACCGCAGCAGCAGGGATTCCGTTTCGTACAGCTTTGTGACACACAACTTGGGTTCGGAGCCGCGGGATACGAGTCCGACGTGGAATCCTTCAGACAAGCCGTTCGACAAATCAACCAGATCAAGCCTGACTTTGCCGTGATTTGCGGCGATTTGGTCAACACTCCCACAGCGGACGCAATCGCCGATTTCAAAGAAGTTCTGTCGGAGTTCAAGGTGCCCTGCTACTGCGCCCCTGGCAATCACGACGTGGGCGGTCCGCTCGATCAGAAGAAGCTGGACCAATATCGGAAGACGATTGGAAAGGATTACTACTCGTTCGAGCACAAGGGCTACACGTTTGTCGTCGTGAACACGCAGTTGTGGAAGTCGCCGGCCGAGCCCGAGGCGTCGAAACATGACTCCTGGTTTGTGGAGACACTACGGCGCGCCGCAGGCAATTCGAACCCGATATTTGTCGTGGGCCATCATCCCCTGTTCATTCGCGATGCCGATGAAAAGGAAGCGTACTTCAACATCCCCACCGAGCGGCGAAAGGAGCTTCTTGATCTCTTTCTGCAGCAGGGCGTTGTGGCCATGCTGACTGGCCATACACACCGGGTATGCGACAATAGACACCAGGGAATCCTCCTGTTTGGCGGCGAGACAACGAGTAAGAACTTTGACAAACGGCCGCTCGGCTTTCGCCTTTGGGAAGTCGACGCTCCCGATTCAATTCGCCACAAGTTCATTCCTCTCGACTAGAACGCGAGGCATCTACGGCCGACATTGCCCCCGCCCTTATTCTTGGTTCTTCACGGAATTTCGGGGAAATGCGCATCCCGTTGGCCTGAAAGGCCGGGACTCGAAAGCCCAGCGGTGCAAGCCCTGGGATAGGGTGTGACAACGTTGCGTCTCCAAGGCCCGACGGGCCGTTACTCCTCGTCACGGCCCGTTGGGCCTTTGTATCCTTGATTGCGACTCAACGTCCCAGGGCTTGCACCGCTGGGCTATCGGGTTTGTGCCCTTCGGGCTTCCGAAAACTCCGTGAAGAACCTCACCTTCGGTCCCCAGCGGGCGCCTTTTTTGGCTTGATGAATAACACCTCAGCGCGCCCAATCCATCCGGATCTCAAATCCACGCGGAACCATCCGTCGCTGTTCTTCGCGTTGAAGCGGAGGGGCGAACGCCTTCCGAACTCCTTCAGATCGTATTGCGCCCACGTCCGACCCATGTCCAAGGAAACGATGAACCCCGTGGCGTAGGGCGACGCGGGTGCATAATGCGACGACAGAATCACGCCATCTTGAATGATCATGTTCGCGGATTCGTATTCCGGGTTGAATAGCATCGTGTGCGCTTCGGGATTGGCGATGTCAGCCGGGTCGCACCGAAAGATACCTCGGTCGTGCGGATTGGGGCCGTTCGCGTCGGCAACCCAGTAGACCTTCCCGTCGACGAAGTTGATGCCGCCGGCCTTGTACCGCGAGTTCGATGCATCCGACACGATGACCTTCCAATGCCATTTGTCGTTTGCCGCGTCATAAGTACCTCGCAGCCAGTGGCATTCGTGCCCCTCCGGTGTTTGACGGTCGCCCGTGCAGGCATAGAACGCGTTTTCGGCAGGGTTATACGCCACGCAGTGAATGTGGCGGCAGATGACCGGGTTGTCGGGATCGCCAAGCAGCGTGCCCGTCGAGCCGCCACCGGCAGAGCCGTTATCCCGGTAGTAGGGATTCCGTCCGAAGGCATACGCGATTTTCACGGTGCGCCCGCTGTCGGCCGAGTAGAAGATGTTCGCGGGAACCGCGCCGCCAAGGACATTGCAGTAATTCCCCCACGCGACCATCTCCACGCCGTTCGCGTCCCACGTATGAACGCCATCCAAGGGATGGAAGTACCAGCCGGGATTGTCCGCGTTTTGTGGTGCGTGCGGGACGTAATCAGCTCCGTCCGCATCCTTCACCGTAACTTGCTCGCACGTTTCCAGGTTGTCCGTGCTGCGGTACAGCCGCGAGCGAGTGGCGAAGAGGATGGTCCCGTTCTTCAGGATGCAGCTAAACGTAATGTTGCGGGCATTGGGAAACGCGAGACTGTGCGGCCAAGTCAGGCCATTGTCTTCGGACAGAAAAACGGACTCGTCCGAAAAGCCGAACGCCTTGTTGTCGCGCTGCGTGTCGATGTACGGACCTTCCGGCTGCAGGCGATACCAGAAGTGATCCGTCGAAGCGACGCCGGGCTGGGTAGCGATCGGGTCGGCGCCGAGCCTACCTGCGCCGGAGATCAACAGCCCGCCGGCGGTTGCCGCCGTGGCACCCAAAAACAGGCGCCGAGTTACTTGTTGTTGTGGCGTCATCTTGTCATGCCTTTCGTGTTGGGGGCCTAAGTAACGTTCCACGGTTCGCGTCCTGGCAGAAGGCACAGGAGTTGGTTGGCTTCATCGTCGCCAACAAAACGCTCGACCGTCGGGTCCCAATGCAACTTCCGCCCCACCTGGCAGGCGATGTATCCGAGCTGCGCGACCGAACTGGAACGGTGTCCGACCTCTGCATCTGCGAGCGTGCGTTCGCGAGTCTTCACACAGTTGAGGAAATTGCGTTTTTCGTTCTCCTGAACAAATGGGAAATCTTCCGGATTCACCTGCGCCGTTAGAAGCGATTCCGGCTCCGCCTCCAGGCGATCCGGCCCATACCATGCACAGATCCAACCCTCGGTCCCCTCGAACCGTACGTGGACTTGTTTGGACGTGGAGTTTCGGCCGGCATTGGTGTAGAACAATTCAACGCCGTTGGCGTAGCGATAGCGCAGGTCGAAGCCGAGTATCACGTTCCAGAGCCCATCGATCGGCGGAAACTCGCCGCGGCCTTCGATTTCCACCGGACCGGTAAGTTCCGAGCCGTTGCCCCACTGGGCGACGTCCAGGGGGTGATAGCCCCAGTTGCAGATCCCGCCGTCGCAATAGGTCCGATTCCCGTACCATCCGGGCCGATCGTATCCGGCGACATAGCTCTTGGGCGCGTGGACTCGTTGCTCGGTGTACGGGGCCAGCGGCGCCGGCCCGAGCCACATGTCGTAATCCAATTCCGGCGGGACCGGCATGGTCGGCTGCATGGGCAGCGGCGTATTCCAACATGGCGCCACCGTCCGGATAGCTTTGAGTTGTCCGATCTTGCCGGTACGGACCAGGCTCACGGCCTTAAACCACGTGGGGATCGAGCGAAATTCGCTGTCGGTGCGGAACACGCATTTGGCTCTCGCTGCCGCGTCGGCCAAGATGCGGCCGTGAGCGACGCACAGCCCGATCGGCTTCTCGCAGGCGACGTCTTTGCCCGCCTTGATCGCCGCCAGCGCAATGGGAACGTGCCAGTGGTCGGGCGTCGTAATCATCACCGCATCAACGTCTTTGCGGGACAGCAGCTCGCGGAAATCCGTCGTGCGGAAACAGCCTTCCATCGCATCGAGGTCAATCTTCCTCTGTTTTGCCGCGGCGACCGCGGCCGGATTCTCTTTCGAGAACTCCAGACGCCAACGGTCCACGTCGCACAACGCGACCACTTGTGCATCGGCGGCCCTCGCGAACACCGGCAGATTGTGCGCGATCGCCTGCCTTCCCAAGCCGATCATCCCCACGCCAATCCGGTTACTCGGAGCCACCTTCCCGTCCGCGCCCA
Source organism: Pirellulaceae bacterium (assembly GCA_016784735.1). GTDB lineage: Bacteria > Planctomycetota > Planctomycetia > Pirellulales > Pirellulaceae > JADHUC01. The sequence continues at coordinate 18,257 of JADHUC010000236.1, forward strand.
GGGCCGAGGCGGGAAGAACCGCGGGAACGGCCAGGCCCGCGCCGACGCAGGCGCCGGTTGCCGCCAGAAAACGCCGACGCGTGAACCGTCCGTCTTCCGCCGCATGGTCATGCGTTCGTCGAGGCATACATCGTTCCTTGTGTACGAGTCTCGTTGAAGCTCTCCCAGCAACCGGTCCTCCGCGTCACCGACCAACTTTGCTCAACGATGGTGGCTGGAGTCTCTTGTGACAACATGCTCGGGCGAATACCGTAAGACGTTGGGCGAATCGCGACGTTGTCGAGGGATCGTTTCGAGGTGATCTCGACCGACACCGGCCCCGACATGTCCCAGTAGGCGAAAGAGGCTTGCTCTGTTTGGTCCAACGGCCGCTGGTACCCGGGCCAGACTTGATTGAAGGGTACCGCCGAGACGCGGGCGCGGTACACGAACACTGGCTTGCCGTCGACTCGCACCTCGTAGTCGTCCAACGGTTCCTCGCCGGCAGGTCCAGCAAACGTTGTCACGGCAGTGGCCTTGCCGCCCGCTGCCTGCTGCGATTCATCGCCCGCCTTCGTGTTCGCGGGGACGACAATCACAGCCGCTGAAAGCGCCATCAGTATCAACGAATGCCGCGTGGTTGCTGTTGACATCTTCTCGTCGCCCATTACCAGTCGTCCGTTCTGAACGGCGAAGCGGGGATGCCTTCTTTGTTATAAAGGTTCGCGCCGGCGGGGTTCATCGTGTACGCGTAGCGGACGGCGACCGGCTCGGGGACGTCGGGAGACTTTACGACGACGGTATCCCCGTTGATCGTGGCCTCGGCCCAGTGCCACTGTTTGTCGGCGCCGGCGATGGCGAACCGCTTGAGCTGACCGTCCGGGACTTCTTTCGTGGGTTCGAGCCCTGCTTTCTCCCCGACCATCAGGCCGCTGCCGACGTGATCGAACGTGACGCGGATGGTGCCGCCCGCGACTTCGCAGCACTTGTAGAGCGGGCCGCAGGGAACCATGTCTTTGCAGCCATAGGTCTGGTGGAGGGCCCACTGGGCCAGGCGCCAGCCGACGTCTTGTTTGTTGCGGGGGTGGATGTCGTTGGCTTGGCCGATGTCCGTGATCACGGCCATGCCCGTGTGCGGGATAGTCAGCGCTTTTCGCTGCGCCTCGCGGATCTTCGCCCAGCCGTCGCCCCCGGCCGGGTTGTCGTTGGGCTGCTGGAAGTCGGCCAACTGCACCCAGTAAAAAGCCAATTCGGGGTTGAACAGTTCGCGCCAACCGTTGACCAGCGCCTGGGTTTTGTGGTAATACGATTCGCCTTCGCCGCCGTTCGACTCGCCCTGGTACCAGATCGCGCCGCGCATCGCAAAGGGGGCCAGTGGATGGACCATGGCGTTGTAGATGGCCGCGGGCGAGCCGGCGCCGATCTTGACCTCTTCGCCCTGCCGACTCTTCTTTTCCCGCTCGCTAAGCTGGTCGGCGATTTCTTTCAATTCGGGCACCGACTGGAAACCTGCCGGCGTCGTCCACGGTTCGATGCGCGTGCCGCCCCAGTTTGAGCCGACCAGACCGATGGGCACCTTCAACTCGTTTTGAAGCCGGCGGCCAAAGAAG
>JADHUC010000237.1 GCA_016784735.1 Pirellulaceae bacterium
CGGGACCTACTTGGGTTGCGTGTGCCCAACGACCTGGAACACTTCGCCGATGTCCGGATTGATGTTCAACGGCACTCTACGGAGCAACCCTTGATCGCGGGCCAACTCATCCCGCACCACCGATTTGGTCACATAGTTGGTGAAGCCGTAATTGCCGGGACTGCGGTAGCGTTCGATTTCGGCCCAACTGACGTAGATGTGCGAGATGCGGTGCTCGCGTAGTGCGGCTAGGCGTTCTTCCCGGGTGCGGCCTTTCATCAATTGCTCGAAAACGCAGTCGTCGAAACACGTGCTGTATATTACCGGCATCTCTAGGTCGAAAGGCTGGGCATCGCCAACCAACAACACGGTATGGCCCTTCGGCACCGCCTCGTTGAGATATCGGTGGAAAGCGTTGACTCGCGAGGCCCCATGTTCGTCCGCCGGTTCGTCACGACGCAGTTGCTCCAAGCTAACCAGGTGGCGGTGATCGTGCCTATTGGTGGAAACCAGAAACAACAAGTTTGCCAACAAACCGCACACTAGTATCGTGCCGGCGATAGAACGCCAAAGGCGATCGTTCGACCACACCGCCCCGACGCCTGCCAGCAAGGCCACGATTGGCAGCACGGGAACCCAAAAGCGATCAATGCGATGCGTCACCAGCCACCAGGCGAGCACGAAGTACAGAACCAAGGCCGCCATCATCCATGCCAGCCGGCGGCACCGAGTCGAAACGAAAGCCATAACGGCAAGCGGGATCAACAAAGGACTGAGCCAATGGCTGCGCCAACCGAATTGCCGAAACGCGTCGGCGGCCTGGGCTGCAGAATAGCGCCGTCCGTCTTCGTCCCGCGGTACCTGATGAGCCCGGTTCCACTGCTCTGTCTTCTCCGCCGTACGGGTCTTGCCACCGAACATCAGTGGATAGACAGGATTGCCGGCCAAAGCCCAGTTCTTGCCGAACCATAGCCCGCACGCGACGAAGACCGCCAGCAAGAACAATATCGCTCGTTTCCAGTCGAAACGCCTCTCACAGAACATCGACCACGCAAGCAACGGTAGAACGACGAACAGCACGGCCGGATACTTGCACGCGACGGCCGACCCTGCGAGGAAACCCGCCAGGAGGATCCGGCCGCGCATGACCCGAGTGGTTTCACGGTAGGTCCCGTCTGCCGGACGGGACCTGGAGACGGATGACCGTTTGCCGCCGGAGTCTGCTGCATCAGGTCCCGTCCGGCAGCCGGGACCTACTGGGGGACTCGACAGCAGCATCGCGTAGACCGCCAGCAGCAGATAGAAGGCGACGGCTCCTTCGTTCAGGCCCTGTACCGATACGTGAACCACCCACGGCGTGGACATGTAGACGAGCGCTGCGAAGACGCCCGCCGTGGTCGAGACGAACCGACGGCCCGCCGCAAACAACGCCAACGCCGTGAGTGGTACAAAGGCCGCGATAACCGTCTTGCCTGCCAGCGCGCCCCACCACCAGTCGCGCTCGCCTGGCATTATCACCATCGCCAGCAATGCGTGCATCTCGGCACCCAACGGCATGTTGCCATAGATATTGTGGGGCAGAAAGCCGATCTTCCCTTCCTGGTACCACTCCTTGGGAACCTGCAAGTGATACTCACGAACGTCGAAGTCCCAAGGCGGCAACATGCCACCGAACAGGATCAGCAGCACAAACGGCACGCCCAGCCAGAGCCCCCAGCGCCCGAGCCAATCGGCGTCGGTCGTTGCGGCGTCGCCGATTCCGGTGGCGTTGTCGTTTGGCTGTTGAAATGCCCCTCGCTTCCACTGCCACGCCGCCAACGCTACGACGAGTCCAATTGGCAGGACGAAGCACCAAAGACAACGCAGGCCTCCGAGCAGTCCAATGGCCAGAGTGAGCAGCGATAGTTCGCTAAGCCCCACACCTATGGAAAACACGACGATCTCCAAACGAAAGAGTTGGCGATCGCATCGAACGAAGGAAAGGGTCAAACGACCGAAAACGAAGGCAATGGCAACGATCGAGCCAGCGACCAGAAGAACCGGTACGCGATCAAGCACACTGAAGCGGCCGAAGTCGCCGCCAACCCATGACATTACGACCCAGTCAGGAATGAAGACGGCATGCCAAATCTGCAGACGCTCGGGGACGGCAGTGTAGAACAGGAGCAAGTAGCCCACGAATCCTGCGAGAAACGCCGCCGTCGCCCAGCCGAAATACGCCTTTCCGGACTGCCGTTCTCGCACCACGTCCACTCCAATCTGGTCTCGGTGATTTGTCGGATGCCCACTAGAATAAGCCTTTCCGTCAGTCCATCAAATCCCATTGCAGCGTTGAATAGCCTTGTGAATCGCGCCAGAAGACGCATACGTCAAGCCGATCGAGACGATCGAAATGCCACGGTGGACGAACGGGCCTCGCAAGACGCCTCGTCCGCCGGCAAGCCTGAATCTCTGCCGTGGTATCGCGGGCCATTCTCGCTGACCCTGGTCGGCGGTCTATTGATGTGGACCGCCTTCCCTCCACTCGACTGGTGGCCGCTGGCCTGGGTGGCCCCTCTGTTCTGGCTAATCTTAATTCAACGGGACCGTCTCGGCGGCAAGCGGCCGTATCTGGCCGTTTGGCTGGGCTGCACGTTTCACTGGCTGTTCATGATGTACGGAATTCGCTTGGCGCACCCCATACTGAATCTGGGCTGGGTGGCCATGTCGGCGTATTTGGCCGTGTACCCTCTGCTGTTCATCGGCCTGACTCGGGTCGCCGTACATCGGGCGCGCATGTCAATCGTTTTGGCCGCACCAACGGTCTGGACGGGCCTGGAACTGGCGCGAGGCCACGCGATCACGGGCTTTTCGATGGCCTTGCTCGGTCACACGCAATTGGATTGGACGTCGCTGATTCAGATATCAGACATCTTCGGCGCGTACGGGGTCAGTTTCGTCGTCATGCTCGTCGCCGCGAGTGTGGCTCGAATGCTGCCCGCGTCCAGCCGAACGTCCGCTGGTACCAAGCCCCGTTTCGCAGTGTGGCCACTTCTGATTGCGGTTGTCGTGTTTGTAGTTGTTGTCGGCTACGGCAGATTCCGGCTACGGGATGCCGAAACGTCATCGCCATCGGAACCGATGCTGCGCGTTGCATTGATCCAGTGCTCGTTCGATACGTCCTACGAATCGGATGTGGAGAAAAGCAAAGAGATGCTTGGGCGGTGTCTCGAGCTTAGCCAAAAAGCCGTGGCCGACCACCCGAAGCTCGACTTGATCATCTGGCCAGAGTCCGCGTATACGGGCCGCCTGGGTGACGTTGTTGTCGAGGGCGACCTGGTCCCTCCCGAGGATATTCCGTTTGACGCCGCCGAATATCAGAAAAGGGTAATTGACTGGACTCAGGCATTCCGCGAGAAGGCTGCGGACATCGCCTCCTTCCTGAACAAAAGCCTCGATGAAGACGGCAATGTCATCCATCATCGCATCCACTTACTGGCGGGGACGGACACGCAGCACCTGGGCCCTGGCGAGCCGCGTCGATACAACTCGGCATTGTTCATCAGCCCGGAAGGGGAGTTGCTTGGACGATATTACAAAATGCACCTCGTCCCATTCGGCGAGTACATCCTGCTCGGAGATGTGTTTCCGTGGGTGTATCGGCTGACGCCCATGACTCACGGACTGGCGGCAGGCGAAAGACCCGAGGTCTTTGAACTGTCGGGAACGCGAATGGCACCGAGTATCTGCTTCGAAAGCACCGTGCCGCACCTGATCCGCGGCCAAATCGCGTCCCTAAAACGGTCTGGCAAGCCGCCCGATCTTCTGGTCAACGTTACCAACGACGGGTGGTTCAAGGGCTCCAGCATCCTGGACATTCACTTGGCCTGCGCCGCTTTTCGCGCCGTCGAAAACCGTCTTCCTGTGCTGGTTGCGGCCAATACGGGTTTTTCCGCTTTTGTCGATGCCGATGGGAGAATCGTCCGACAGGGCCCACGACGAGCGGAGCGTGTCATCTATGCGGAAGTGGAGCGGGACACTCGGCCGAGTTGGTACCAGCGACTCGGCGATCTACCAGCCTCGTTATGCTGTCTCGTCTGCGCTGCATTGGCGGTCGTAGGTATGCTTCGGCGCCCGCGCAGTCCGAAACATGCCAAAAGAACGGAATAAAAAGGTGCTATTTGCTCGATATTAGAGCAGGACCGGGCTACGATGGATATTATCCTTTCACATACGGTTCGGGACACTTGAGTAATCGCCCTGGACCGGTTCGACGGCTGCATTATCAGCAAACGAGGCATAACGCACAGTCCGTCCAGTCTGCGCAAACCCCTTAATTTGAAACATGCTCGTTGACAGTGGGTTTGGGGCAAAACTATACTAGGTTTGATTATCCAAGTATCGACGCTATAGGGGGATACGGTCATGACACTGCTAGGCAAAGTCTTCACCGTGCTCATCTTCATCATGAGTCTGGTCTTCATGACGTTCGCCGTTGCCGTCTCCGCGACGCATATCAACTGGAGGACGCTTGTCACGAACCCCCCGGAGAATACGACCGAGGGTGCTCCGCTGGGACTGGTTCATCAGCTTGCGGCCTTGAAGGAAGCCAATGTCAACCTGCGTGCCGAGATGGAGGAGTTGCGCAACGAGTATCAGCGTGAAATGACGGCTCGACGCCACGCCATCGGCTCGCTGGAAACGAAACTGGCGGAGGTGAAGCAAGGCCTGACGGACAAGGAAGCCGAACTTCGGGCCCTGCAAGCGTCTGAAGGGGAATCGGCCGAGGCGTTGAAAGTGGCCCAACAGACAGTCGCTGCGTTGCGAATTGAAATCGGCAGCTTGCGCAGCGAGATCCAGGTCGCGCAAGCAGACCGCGACAAACAATTCGATCGAGTGGTACAGCTCACCGATCAATACAATTCAGTGCAGGGCTTCCTCAAGAACTTCAAGGAACGCAACTTGCAGTTGGCCTCTCAGATCAGTGATTACAAGCGTGTGATGGACAAGGTTGGACTCACGCCTAACACGAATGTGGATGGAATGCCTCCTCCGAACCTTGACGGTATCGTCACCGCCGTGGGGGAGAGGAACTTGATCGAGATTTCGATCGGCTCGGACGACGGCCTGCGTGTCGGCCACCGCCTGGAAGTATTCCGCTCGAGCGGCTATCTCGGCTACGCCGTGGTGCTGAAGACGGATCCTGATCGTGCGGTGGCTCAGGTGGACGAAAAAACACAACGAGGTTTGGTAAAGGTACGAGACAGTGTCGCCACAAAACTTAGTCGCACAAGAGCTAGCTAGCGGACAGATCGAGGTCAAGCAGCGCACGAGCGTCTACACGATGATGTTGATTCTGTCATTCATCGCCATCTGTACCGCGTGTACGCTGCTGTGGTTGGAATTGGACCGCTACGGCAAGCTGCCAATGTGGAAAACCGAGGGCGTCGCTCCCGCCACATCTTCGCTGCATGCGCCGATGAACAGCGAGTGGCCATACATGACTCCGACCACGTGGCAGCGGGCCTAGCATCGCCTGCCCTCACCGGAAACGTTACAATGCCGGTTTGGTGCCGTTGCACCAAACCGGCGTTTTTTTGTGTGAAAGGGCTCCTGAGTGTCGGCGCAGCAAGGTTCCTCGATTCGCTTCGAATGCTCGTCATGCGGCGGGCGAGTCAAGGTGCCGCCGGGCCAGGCGGGGCAGAAGTGCCAATGTCCGAAGTGCAGCGCGGAGATCGTCGCTCCCGGCGAAGCTGCTCAGCAACCGGCCCGTTCCGGACAAGTTATCGAAGACGACTTCTTTGCGGAAGACTTCGTCGCGCAACCCGCGCCCGCGCCGATTCAGGCACCCACGCAAACGCAATCTCAAGAGAAGGCGCAATATCGAGCGGAGCCTGATGCTCCACCCGCGCAGGAAAGCCCTGCTTCGCAGCCTTCGGAGAGCAAGACTTCGCGACAAGCGCCCCGCAAGTCCAGCTCGGCGGTCGCCCAGACCCAGCAGCAGGAGTTTGGCATCGAATGCTGGCTATGCGGGACGCGAATGTACGCCACACTGGATCAGGTGGGTAAGAAGGTGAAGTGTCCGGATTGCCATTCGATGGTGATGGTCAATGTACCCAAGAAGCCGCCCGAGCCGACGCAGCACCGCGAGCGGGAGGACCAGGACGAATTCGGACTTAGCGAACCCGTCGAGCGTCCTCCTAACGAGTACCTGCCGCGAGAGGAATTGGCGCCCGACTCGGTCGACTCGCCTGCCAGTGCGAAACCTGCTCCGGAAGAGGCGTCTAGCCCCAGGCCGACCGGAAACGCCATGGTCGATATGGCTCGTGGGGTGATGGCCAAAGCCGAAGCGGAGGTCGAGGCCGAGGAACGAGCCAGACCAAAGCTACCGGAGCAGCCTTTCAAGACCGACGTACTTTCGTTCTTATTGGACGCGGCAGGGGCGGCGCGTTGGGTGGTGCTGACGCTAATGGGACATGCTTTTGTCGCTTCGCTGCACGGGGCTTTTGCACTGGCTGGCGGTGGAGGAATGCAACAGTTCTTAGCCGTGTTCCTCAGCGTGATAGTGATTGGCCTGGGAGTCGCCTTCGCACTGCTGGCTTCGGCCTGCAGCATCGCGATTGTCCAGGACACGACAAACGGGTACGACAAAATCGAACAGTGGCCCGGGGTGAACATCGGCGAATGGATGTTCGACGGTTTCTATGTCATCAATAGCCTTCTTGCAGCGGTCGCTCCCGGGGCTCTACCGGTATATTTGCTATCGTCCAACGAGACCGCCATCTATGCGGGTACCCTTACGGGCGTAGCTCTATTTCCGATACTCCTTCTGTCCGCGTTCGAACAGGCGTCGCCCTTGGGGTTCGCCTCGCCAGCCATCTGGAAGAGCTTGGGAGCCCGAACGTCTCGGTGGCTGAAGTTCTACCTGTTGTCTGCAGGATTGGCGGTCCTCGGAGTGGTTGCGGGCTGGCTGATGGCGACAGACAGTTTCTTTCTATGGGGGCTCTCCAGCGCGATTTTGACCGCTATCGCGATGGTATATTTTCGCCTGTTGGGACGACTGGCATGGTGCCTTTCCGAGGAAAACGCTCCGGCGACAACAACGGACGCAAAGACGAGCGATACAAAACCCGCGGACAGCGACAGCCAGAGGTAAGGGTTGCCTCCCCCGAATCACGGTTAAGAATACTGAGAGCCAACGGATGGGACGAGAACAGTGTTGACTGGCTTACCATCTTCCAAGTCGCCAAGTCAAATAGGCACCTGTGGAGGGCGATCGTTCCGCTCATTGTAAGCGATTCGGAGTGGCAATTCTGCGAGTCGTTGGCCTTCCCCTCTGTTTAGCATTTTCTCGCGTCGTCATATATCATAAGTTTGCAGATCCTCAGTCAAAACCAATACGCAGGGAACCGCTGATGAAATACAAGCGTCGGAATGAAGCGTCGTCGGGCATGGTGACTCGCGTCCGGGCATTGGCTATCGGGGTCATCGCGATCCTGTGTAGTAGCGTTGCCCTTCGGATTTCGGTCGCTGCGGACGAGTCCGCGACTCCGCCAGTCGACCTGGATGCAATCTTCGCGGGCGGCGAACCGAGTACCGTTGCCGAACTGAAGGCAATGGAGCAACACCAGCAGGAACTCGCCGAGAAACTAGTGGCCTGCACGGTAGGTATCGTGGTTGGTCCGGCGCACGGCAGCGGCGTTATCATCAGCGAAGACGGGTACGTGTTGACGGCGGCCCATGTTGCGGGCAAGCCGGATCGCGACGCGACGTTCATCCTGCCGGACGGCCGAAGGGCAAAAGGCAAGACGCTGGGCCTGTACCGTACGCTCGATGCTGGACTAATGAAGCTCACCGAAAATGGCCCTTGGCCGTATGCAGAAATGGCCGAGCCCAGCGGAATCGACGTGGGCGGCTGGTGCGTAGTCACGGGGCACCCCGGTGGTTTTCAAGAAGGCCGTAAGCCCGTGGTGCGCATCGGCCGAGTAATACTGAAAGACAAGTTTGCCATCACGACAGATTGCACATTGGTGGGAGGCGATTCCGGCGGCCCGTTGTTCGACATGTCCGGCGAAGTGATCGGCATCAACAGCCGCATCGGCAGCTTTCTGACGGCCAACATGCACGTTCCGATTGCCGCCTATCACGATGCCTGGGACCGCTTGGTCAAAGGCGATGCGTGGGGCCATTTTCCGGGCACAGGGCCTCGCATTGGCGTGCAGGGTGATCCGGATTCCGATGTAGCCAAAGTGGCCGCCGTGGTTCCCGACGCACCGGCGAAGAAGGCCGGCATCAAGCCGGGGGACGTGATTGTCCGGTACGGCGACAAACCGATCACCGATTTTTCCTCGCTGCAGATGTGTGTCAACGACAGCCAACCGGGCGACAAGGTCACGGTGGAGGTGCTGCGCGGAGACAAGAAGGTCAAACTGGAGTTGGTGGTAGGCAAACGTCCTGGCCAGCCGAGATAGGGCTGCACGTTAGATACTCCCAAAGGAGCAAACATGGCAAAGACGACTCGATACAATTCTGCTCTCGCTCGCTTGGTCCTGACGACCATTTGCCTGATCGTCTCGGCCGGTCTCCTGGCCAAATCGACCAACGCGTCGGAGGAGCGTAACACATACAAGGTCAAAAACGCGTTTCGGGACGCGGTTCGCGCACCGATCAAGAGCACAGTACGCGTCCTCAGCGGCGGCCGCCGTGTGGCCTTAGGTGCCATCGTCGGTGCAGACGGCTACGTATTGACCAAGGCCAGCGAAGTGAAGCAGAACATCGAATGCCAGCTTTTCGACGGTCGACGTTTGAAGGCAGAAATCGTCGGTACACAAGACGAATACGACTTGGCTCTATTGAAAATCGACGCAAAGGACCTGCCTACGATTCAATGGGGCGACTCGGACCCGCCACCGGTTGGCAGTTGGCTGGCGACGCCGGGATTGGAGACGATCCCAATTTCCATCGGCGTGGTCAGCGTGGCGCCGCGAAAAATCGAGAGACGGATCACCGTGCTGGGAGTCAAGCTACAGGACGCAGAGAAAGGCCCACAGGTTTTCGAAGTCGTGCCGGGCAGCAATGCTGCCAAAGCCGGCATCATCGAAAACGACATCATCACACACTTGGACGGCAAGCGCGAAGAGTCGCTCGACGGTCTGATCAAGGCAATCCGCCAACGTCGGCCGGGTGATAAAGTGCGTTTGAAGGTTTTGCGCGGCGAGCGGGAAGTGACAGTCGACGCCGAACTGGGAGAGCTTGCCCAGTTGACGCACGGCAAGGAGTATTTCCAGTTCGGCCTGGGTGGACGACTGAGCCAGCGTCGGGCAGGATTCCCGATTGCCCTGCAACACGATACGGTCCTGCAACCCAACCAGTGCGGCGGGCCCCTGGTGGACCTCGACGGAAAGACCATCGGTATCAATATCGCTCGCGCCAATCGAGTTACCAGCTACGCTCTACCCGCTTCGGTCGTCATACCGCTTGTCGACGAGCTGAAAAAGTCCGGCACAATGGTGAGCACGACGCCCGCGGACTAGTGATTTGCCAACGCTCAATTTTGGCGTGACGGTTTTGGTGGCGTATGCTTCCAGCTTGCGTTTGATGCGATGGACCGAATGGCAAGCAGGATGCTTACCCCACTTCTTTGCTTTGACAAAGCACTAGCTCACTCGAGTACCCAAGTCAGATTCCGTACAGCGGTTCAAGCTTGCCACGCAAGTAGTCCATCAACGGCTCGTGGGATAACGGGCGCCCGGTTATTCGTTGGACCAGCTCGGACGGCGTGTAGCATTCGCCTTGACGATGGATCTTCTGGCAAAGCCACTCTCGCAACGGCGCAAATTCGCCTCGCGCCAATTGTCCGTCCAAATCGCCCAAATCTAGATCAGCTTGCGCGAAGAACTGAGCCGCATACAAGTTGCCCAGCGAATACGTGGGAAAATACCCAACCAAGCCTGCGCTCCAATGAATGTCCTGCAATACGCCGTCGGCGTCGTGGGGCGGCTCGATGCCCAGGTAGTCGCGGTATTTGTCGTTCCACGCACCGGGCAAGTCGGCTACTGCCAAATCGCCAGCAAGTAGCGCTTGCTCGAGTTCAAAGCGAATGACGATATGGAGGTTGTACGTCGCTTCGTCCGCTTCGACGCGGATCAGCGATGGCCGGACGTCGTTGATGGCGAAATAGAATTCGTCCAATGTCACGTCAGGCAATGCACCAGGAAAGCTCTTGCGCGCCTGCGGGAAGACGTACTGCCAGAAAGCGTGGCTGCGCCCCACGGCGTTTTCCCACATCCGTGACTGCGATTCGTGAATGCCCAGTGAGACATAGCAGCCGGGTGGCAGGCCAAATTGGTCTTTTCGTAAGCCTTGTTCGTACAGACCGTGGCCCGCTTCGTGAAGGATGCCGAAGAAGGCCGACGGAAAGTTACGTTCGTCGTATCGTGTCGTGATGCGGCAGTCGTCGGGCCCGAGTCCGGCGCAAAACGGATGATGCGTCACGTCGAGCCTACCACGTTGAAAGTCGAAACCGATCGCCGCGGCGACCTGCTTGCCAAATGCCTCTTGCACATCAATCGGATAGTTGCGGCGCAAGATCTCGACGTTTGCTTGCCTGCCGCTATCGGCGATGGCCGCGACGAACGGAGCCAATTGCTCGCGCAAACCGGTCAGCACCTCCTGGACATCGGCCGTCTTGGCATCCGGTTCGTAATCGTCCAAAAGGGCGTCGTACGGATTCGTCGCGTAGCCGATCGCTTCGGCCTGCCGGCGCTTCAGCTCGTACGTCCTCTCCAGCAGTGGCTGGAACGACGCAAAATTGTCGTTCTTGCGCGCTTCGGTCCACGCCTGCTGTCCCAACACGGCGGTACGAGCCAACTCCTCGACCAACGACTGTGGCAGTTTGATGTGTTTTTCGTAGCCGCGTTTGATCTGGCGAATCGTAGCGCCCGTGTCGCTGTGTGGGTCGGCGGCCAGCGGGCTATCGACGAGTTCCTCTAGCCATCGGCCGACCTGCGGATCCGTGCGTCGACGATGGACCAAGCCCGAAAGGCATGTGATCTGCTCGGCCCGAAACTCGCCGCCCGACGGAGGCAGCATGGTTCGCTCGTCCCAGCCGAGCAATTCTTCGATGGACTGGAGAGTTGCCGTCTGGCGGCTGAACTGGCAGAGTTGTTCAAAAGCGGTATTCGCGGTATCTGACATAGCGGCTCCTGTCCCGTTGGACGCGTGATGACAGAGACTCTGCCAAATCTCCGCCATCTCGTCCAGCCCCGTTGATCCGGGCGTGACGGGCGGCCACGATATTAGACGGCTCCCGACCGTTTAACCCTGAGCCGTTAGGCGACGGTCGTTGTGGGCGGTTCGGTGCGGCGTGCCGTCGCCTAACGGCTCGGGGCTGAACGGGCGAAAGGCCCAAGAAAGGTCAAGAACCCATGATGCTGGATATTCTCGCTATCGCCCCACATCCCGACGACGCCGAGATTGGTATGGCCGGTGCCATCCTGAAGTTCAAGGCCGAAGGACTCCGTGTAGGGGTCCTGGATTTGACGAACGGCGAACCCACGCCACTCGGCAGTCCGGAAATCCGGGCGCGCGAAACCGCGGCTGCCACGGAGATTTTGGGACTTGATTGGCGCGACAACCTGGGCCTGCCAAATCGATGCCTGGAACCAACCCTGGAAGCGCGACATCGGCTGGGGGGAGTCATCCGGCAAACGCGGCCTCGCTGGCTGTTCGCGCCGTACTGGATTGACGCTCACCCGGACCACGTGGCGGCGACGGACCTGGTCGAAGCGGCTCGATTCTGGGCCAAGCTGACCAAGTCAGACATCCCTGGTCACCCGCACCATCCGGAACGCATCTACAACTACTTCTGCGTACATCTGAAAATGGTCCCACAGCCGGCGTTTGTCTTGGACATCAGCGACCAATGGGAGCAGAAACTGGCCGCAATCGAGTGTTATCGCAGCCAGTTTGTCGAAGGGCGATCGGAGGACCCGCCAACGTTCCTGGATCGTTTGCGCGACGAAGCCGCCTACTGGGGCAAGACGATTGGCGTCAATTACGGCGAACCGTTTGCCTCCCGCGAGCCGATTGGTCTCGGCAGCATGCAGTCGCTGATCTAGAGCCCCGTCAATTGCTGAACGAAAAGCCCCAGTGGACGTTGGATCCGTGGCGACGTGGAGGGCCGTGATAATGCCCATGGGACCTGTACGGCCGAGGGTAGGACGGGGCAATGTAGTGATGTTCCTCGATAATTACCGGAGCCGGACGCGGTGCGGGTGAGGATGGCAGCGCCGCGGTCGGCGGCGGTACGGTCTGCATCGATTTGATAACGGCGTCGCTGACGCCGGCGTTGCTCAGCGTGATCAGATCCTCCGGTCGCGGACGATTGGCCACTCCGTTTGCCTGGATGTGCGTGATGATCACGTCATCGCTCAAGCTAGCTTGCGTCATCACGATAACGTCGGCAGCCGTGACTGCACCGGCCAACTGGCGTCCGAGCCGTTCCTGGATAATCGCATTGTTGCGTGCGATGTCCGCGTCGATCCCCTCGCCAATGGCAGTGCCAGCCAGCGCCCCAACAGCCGTACCGATCACTGCGCCGGCCCCCGTCTTTCCATTGTTCTTTCCAATCGCGGCTCCGGCTAGCGCACCGGTCAACGCACCAACCGCCGTTCCTCGCTCGGCATAGTTCGAGGATTGGCAGCCGAGGGCCGGAAGCACCAACAACGCTACGCACAGGCATCTGGCTTTCATGATGTCCCTTCTGCTACGGATAGGCCGCGGATGGTCCCAAGATCCAATCGGCCGGTCAAGACGGATCTGACATCGGCCCAAGTCTGTTATCGCCAGACTAACAGCGTGCTCTTGAAGGGGACTCCCAAACAGCAGGATCCCACTCGGATGTTTGCCGATCTGCCCGGAAAACAGACTCACCTGCCCAAGAAGCGGGCACATCTCAGGAAAAAAACGCAGAATCTGCGAAGGACCGAAATCTCCATAAGCGATGACTGCAAAACAACTTATGGACAAAGAGCACTATTTGATTCTGTCGCACGGCACCGGCGTTGCTCTATTGTTCAGACCCAATACACTGCTGCCAGTGTTGATTCCACCCGCAGTGATCGCACGCCGACGACTGCCCAGCACCGTATCGGCCGGCACGTCTCTCGCGTGTCGGCGTTTGAGTATCCTTCTGGTTGTTAGTTGAGTTTCTGTTCAAAAAGGGGAGAGTGCATAGTGACTCCGAAAGAAGTATTGGCTCTGTGTCGTGAAAAAGATGTGAAGGCGGTCGATCTTCGATTCATGGATTTTCCGGGGCTCTGGCAGCACTTCACCATTCCGGTGAGCAAGCTGGACGAGGAAGTGTTCGAGGAAGGCTTGGGCTTCGACGGGTCCAGCATCCGCGGTTGGCAGGCGATTAACGAGAGTGACATGTTGGTCATGCCGCAACCCGACACGGCCTTAATCGACCCATTCGCCGAGTTGACCACTCTATCGCTGATATGCAACATCCAAGATCCGATCACAGGTGAGGATTACACGCGCGATCCACGTAATGTGGCCCGAAAGGCCAACAACTACTTGAAGAGCACGGGCATTGGGGACACAGCCTTCTTCGGGCCGGAAGCCGAGTTCTTCATCTTTGACGACGTCCGCTTCGATCAGAAGGCGCAAGAGGGGTTCTACCACATCGACAGCATCGAAGGCCAATGGAACCGAGGTCGGGTCGAGGATCCTAACTTGGGCTACAAACTGCGTCACAAGGAAGGCTACTTTCCAGTGCCTCCAGCGGACCAGATGATGGACATTCGCAACGAGATGATGCAGACCATGATCGAATGTGGTCTGGATGTCGAGTGTCAGCACCACGAGGTTGGCACGGCGGGCCAAGCTGAAATCGATCTGCGTTTCCAGGAGCTGGTCAGGGCGGCTGACGAGTTGCTGATGTACAAGTACATCGTCAAAAACGTCGCCAGGAAGCACAACAAGACCGTGACTTTCATGCCAAAACCCATTTTCGGCGACAACGGAAGCGGCATGCATACGCACCTGTCAATATGGAAGGAAGGCGAGCCGCTGTTCGCCGGTGGTGGCTATGCGGGTCTGAGCGACATGGGGCTGCATGCGATCGGTGGCATCTTGAAGCACGCCGCGGCTATCCTGGCCTTCACAAACCCAACCACCAACAGCTACAAGAGACTGGTGCCGGGCTATGAGGCTCCGGTGAACTTGGCCTATTCGCAGCGCAACCGATCGGCCGCGTGTCGTATCCCAATGTACAGCCCGAGCCCCAAGAGCAAACGGGTCGAGTTCCGATGCCCCGACCCAAGCTGCAATCCCTATTTGGCTTTCTCGGCGTTGCTGATGGCAGCCATCGACGGCATCCAAAACAAGATCAACCCGGGCGATCCGCTCGACAAAGATATTTACGACTTGCCGCCGGAGGAGGAGGCCGCCGTTCCGAAGACGCCTGCTTCGCTCGACGCAGCGCTCGACGCCCTACAGCAGGATCACGAGTTCCTGCTACGCGGTGACGTTTTCACCCCGGACGTAATCGATACGTGGATTTGGTACAAGCGGGAAAACGAAGTAGACGCATTGCGTCTGCGACCGCATCCCTACGAATTCTGCTTGTACTACGACATTTGATCGCGCGGGCAGAACTGCACGCACCAAGTCCGACCGACAACGCCGGATCGACTGTTCGAAGGTCGATCCGGCTATTTTTGATTTGAGCCGACGCATAAATCGGGCTCAGACGTACAGAATTCAAAATTGGCCGTCGACCCGCTCGACGAAATCTGGAGTTTTGCCGGCCAATTTTGAATTCTGTACGTCTGAGCCCTTCCCCCGTGTCGCGCCGAATTCGATTTATGCGTCGGCTCATTTGGCATCCTGCACGCGAATACAGGGCTTCATTCCGTCGCCCGTTTCGCTCGGACACTTCGATGCGCCGGAATTCTGGATTATACTGCCTTCTGGAGAAACTGCGGACGCGAGTACGTCTCAGACGTGGAGTCACCAGTAGATGCAGGTCGGCCTGTTCATCCCGTGTTACATCGACCAACTGTTTCCCGACGTGGGGCTAGCCACGGTCGAGGTGCTGGAAAAACACGGAGTCGACATAGACTTTCCCTCGGAGCAGACCTGTTGCGGCCAGCCCATGGCTAATACGGGCTGCAGCGAGGATACGCGGCCGCTCGCCGTGAAGTTCCTGCGCGTCTTCAAAGACTATGAATATGTCGTCTGCCCATCGGGAAGCTGCGTATCGATGGTCCGCCATCACTACGATCAGTACTTGGAGGGGCAATCGGGATTCGACGAGTTAAAACGCAGGACGTTCGAACTGTGCGAGTTCTTGACCGATGTCCTGAACGTCGAGGAAATCGCGGGGCATTTTCCACACAAAGTCGGATTGCACAACAGTTGTCATGGGCATCGCCAGCTACGGCTGGGAGCGGCCAGCGAACTGGTCATTCCGCCGTTCAACAAAGTGCGAAAGCTGCTGGAGTTGATCGACGGCATCCAGTTGACGGAATTGGAGCGACCCGACGAATGCTGTGGCTTCGGTGGCACGTTTGCCGTGAACGAGGAAGCCGTTTCGACGATGATGGGGATGGATCGCCTGCGTGATCACGAACAGGCCGGCACCGAAGTCCTGACCGCTGCCGACACATCTTGTTTGATGCACATGCAAGGATTGATACGGCGTAACAACAAATCGATCCACGTCATGCACGTGGCCCAGATATTTGCCGGTCGCCAAGTCGCCAAGCAGTAGGTCCCGTCTGCCGGACGGGACCTGGTAACGCTGCGAAATTGGCTGCAACGCTAGGTCCCGTCCGGCAGACGGGACCTACAAGGCAGCCCGAACCATCAACTGATGAGCACCACCACGAACAATCACGCCGACCAAGCCGCCGCGTTTGTAGCAAACGAAGAGCGTACCCATTGGCACGACCAGGCGCTGTGGTTCGTGCGAGCCAAGCGGGACAAAGCGGCACAATCGCTGCCGGAATGGGAGACGCTCCGTGAAACGGCCTCGCAAATCAAGTCGCACACCGTTGCGAATCTGGCGGCCTACCTGGAACAGTTCGAAGACAACGCTACGCGATTGGGCGCGCAAGTACACTGGGCTCGCGACGCCGATGAACACAACGAAATCGTTCTTGGCATTCTTCAACAGCGCGGCGTGAAGAAAGTGGTCAAGAGCAAGTCGATGCTGACCGAAGAGTGCCACCTGAATCCGGTGCTGGCCGATCACGGCATCGACGTGGTGGACACGGATTTGGGCGAACGGATCATCCAACTTCGCGAGCAACCGCCCAGCCACATCGTCTTGCCCGCTATTCACATCAAGAAGGAGGAGGTGGGCGATCTCTTCCACGAGCACCTAGGTACGGACGAAGGAGCGACCGATCCGAAGTACCTGACCGAGGCCGCCCGCGCACACCTGCGCGAGAAGTTTATGGGCGCGGACGCGGGCATTACCGGCGTGAACTTCACAATCGCCGAAACTGGCGGCTTGGTCGTTTGCACGAACGAAGGAAACGCCGATCTGGGCGTGTCGCTGCCGAAGCTGCACATCGCTTGTGTGGGCATCGAGAAGCTGGTTCCCCGCATTTGCGACTTGGCCGTGTTTATTCGGCTATTGGCGCGCTCGGCCACGGGACAGCCAATTACCACGTACACGTCCCATTTCCATGGCCCGATCCCCGAGGGCGAACTGCACATCGTGTTGGTGGACAACGGCCGCAGCGACTTTCGCCGCAACGAGCGATTTCGACACGCGCTCGACTGCATCCGCTGTGGCGCCTGCATCAACACCTGTCCGGTTTATCGCCGCAGTGGCGGCTACAGCTACGGCAGTACGATCCCCGGACCGATCGGCTCGGTACTGGGGCCGTTGCGAGACTCCAAGCAGCACTACAGCCTCCCGTACGCATCCAGCTTGTGCGCATCCTGCACAGACGTGTGTCCCGTGAAGATTCCACTCGACAACCTACTGCTCACGTGGCGCGGTGAGATTGTTGCTCGTCGCCACCTGCCGTGGAAGAAACGGATGGCGATGAAGCTGGCCAGCATCGTTTTGCGGAACACCTGGCTCTATAATTTCTCGGGCAAGATGGCCCGGTGGTTTGTTCCGTTGCTGCCAAGGTGGATGGTTTACAATCGCCTGAACGTGTGGGGCAAGCACCGCGAATTGCCCGAATTCCCCAAGGAGAGTTTCCGCGAACTGTATCGAAAAAGAGATGGACGGAAACAGTAAGCACGAAATCCTCGACTCGCTGCGAAGCGTAATACTCGCCCCCGTTCCGCTGCCCGATCTGGAGCGGGATTGGGTTGAATACGACGATCCCCTTGGGCAGTTTTCTCAGGTCCTGGAGGCGGTCGGTGGTAAGGCCGTTGTCGTGAGCGGCAGCGCGGACATCAATGCCGCATTAGAAACGGTGCCGGCGTATCGCGACTCGCATCGAGTGTGCTCGTTGGTGGAAGGTGTGAACGAAGCGAACGTCGACCTGGATGCCATCAACGACCCTCACGAGTTGGAGGATATCGATTTCTTCATCGCGCCGGCCGAATTCGGAGTTGCCGAAAATGGCGCCGTCTGGGTTACCGATCGGTTGGTCAAGCACCGAGCCGCATTCTTCATCGCACAGCATCTTGCACTGGTACTCCCGGCCCGTGATATCATCAGCAACATGCACCAAGCATACGAGCGATTGACGCTTGGCGAGCGGAGGTTCGGCCTCTTTCTGTCCGGCCCCTCCAAGACGGCCGACATCGAACAATCGCTGGTCATCGGCGCCCACGGGGCTCGCTCGCTGACCGTGCTGCTCGTGGACTTTTGAGACTTTTTTGAACCATGAGCGGTTTTCGGGACTTCCCGACGCATAAACGCGCGCTTATAATATGCAGCGATTCTGATTCGACGCAGGCATCGTGTTTCTCACTTCGAATCGCTCCACTCTTCAAGTCGAAAGGACCTGAGAATGACAAAAGGGATCTCCATCGCTGCGGCTGTTCTTGTAGCCGCCTGCCTGGCCTGGACGGCGAACGCCGAAAAGAAGGAGGAGTTCAAGGCCAAATGCCCAATTTCGGGCAAACCTGCCCAGAAGTCTTCTGCAGTGGACTACAAGGGCGGAAAAGTGTATTTCTGCTGCCCTGGCTGCCCTGGTGCGTTCAAGAAGGACACGGCGAAGTACGCCGCAAAGGCAAACCACCAACTGGCGCTTACGGGCCAAGCCAAGCTGGTGAAGTGCCCGGTCGCCGGTGCCAAGCTGAACCCCGATACAGCGATTGACGTGGCTGGGGTCAAGGTCTGCTTCTGCTGTGGTGGGTGCAAGGGCAAGGCGACTAAGGTCTCCGGCGACGAGCAAATCGAACTGATTTTCAACGACAAGGCGTTTGCCAATGGCTTCAAAGTCGCGGAGGCGAAGAAGAAGGAGAAGTAGCGGACGATCTGTCACCTCAAATGGCGCGAGGGTACCCAAAGCAGGGCACCCTCGCGTTTTCTTTGCGCTCTCTCACATGTTTGGCAAACATGTGTTCGCAGTACCGCCGCGCCTGATCGGTTAGCTCTCCGGCGGGGGCCCTCCCCCCGACTTCCCCTTTCCGCCTCCCCGCTTTCGATCTAAGTCGCACGATGGTCGTCGGTTACGGCATTCCGGTGGACCGCAGTTCGACTCTGAACGCGTGCAACGGAATACCGAAAAGTACTAGCAATCGTGCGTAGATCTCGTTAGGATGTTCTGCGCGGAAGGTTTGTTCAGCACGACGTATATCAGCGACCACGGCTGATCGAGATATGCCCGCAGCGCGGTGTCAACTGCAGGGCTTGCCGGAGTCCCACTGTATTGCGTGTCGTCCGAACGCTCTTGCTGCATAGGAAGCCACCATGTCACGCATACTTGTGGCCGAGGACAGCAGTACCCAGGTCGTTCTCATACGGGGCATCCTGGAAGACGAAGATTACGAAGTCGATGTCGTCACCAATGGCAAGCAAGCCCTCCAGCGTCTGGAAGAGGGTGGCGATTACGATCTCGTGCTGACCGACATGGTGATGCCCGAAATGGACGGTTTGCAGTTGGCTAGAGCCATCCGGGCGCATCACGCGGGCACGCCCGTCATCCTCATGACGGGAAAGGGAACAGACGAGCTTGCGATCGAAGCGTTGGAAGATGGCGCTGCGGGATACGTGCCCAAGTCCCGGATGAGTGACCGTTTGGTGGACGAAGTCACTCAAGTGCTGCACATGGCCAGTATGGAACGGAGCTACAAGGGCCTGCTGGATTGTTTGGGGCGGACCCAATTCATCTTCGAACTGGAGAACAACGTTTCGCTGATTGATCCCTTGGTCGATCTGCTTCAGCAGATGATGACGGGAATGCATCTCTGCGATTCGACGGCGCGTTTGCGTGCCGGCGTGGCCTTGGAACATGCGCTGCTGAATGCCCTGTATCGTGGCAACCTGGAAATCAGTCCCGAGGAAATGCTAAACACGCGCGAGATGCTCTTCCAAGGCGAAGCCCCTCAACTAGTTAAAGAGCGACTGTCGCAACCTCCGTACTGCGACCGAAAGATATACTTGGATGCCTTGTTGACCAAGAAGGACGCAACCTTTGTGATTCGGGACGAGGGCAGCGGCTTCGATACGTCGAAGATACCCAATCCCGGCGCCCCTGACTCTCTGGAGCAGGAAGGCGTGCATGGATTGTTGCTGATGCAGACCTTCATGGACGAGGTGGTTTTCAACGACGAAGGGAACGAAGTCAGGATGGTCAAACGGCGCGAGGTTTGACCGATAGCGGAGAAGGGGGAACTGTGAT
>JADHUC010000238.1 GCA_016784735.1 Pirellulaceae bacterium
CCGCGCGCCGAGAGACATCTTTCGCCCTCGGATGTTCGACTCACCATCCCTCCCACGCCGCTCCACGGCCAACTCCAACCGCCCTCGCACCCTAATCCAGTACCCACCGTCGCCCTCGTCTTATTTATGCGTCAACTCTTCTGGACGAAGACGCCCCGCGTGACTGGGCCTTGCCGTAGCCAAAGCAGATCCGGAAACGTCGCGGCGAAAGATGATTTTGCCCGACAAGGATCTTGCCCGAAGAATGTTAGGCAAAATGATTTGTGGGCAAAATGATTGTGGATTCGTGCAAGCGGAGTGGATCGTCTGCCTTCGGCGTTGCGAACGTCAATGGAGCCAGGATTTGACATGGCTGTGACGGCGCTTTAGATTCAACCTCGCCTATCCTGGCAAGCGGTTGCGCGGTTCAATCTGCCCACCGGTTGAACGCAAGGAATCAGATCATGAAACGTGGCTTGACCCTCTGCCTTGCTTTCGTACCAATACTCCACGCCGCCGCGACCCTGGCCGCGACGACTATCGTCGTGGACAACGCCAAGCAGAACGACGTCGGCCTGGCGTTGGCGGTCGGTGACTTGGCACAAGCGTTGAAGGCAGAAGTCGTGTACGTCGACTCCGGCGCACAATTGCCTCCGGGCGATGTCGTGGTGGTCGGCCAGCGCGCGGCGGTCCCCGGCGAAGCGTTCACGCCGCCTGCGCCCGAGGCCTATTGCATCAAGCCGTTTCAGCACTCGGGCGGGCGGGGGATTGTCGTCGAGGGCGACGAGCGAGGGCTGATGTATGGGACGTTCAAGGTTGCACGGCGGATACAGCTTGGCGACGACCCGTGGTCGATGAAGCTGGACGCGGCCCCGGCATTCCCGCTGCGTTTCTTCTCCGAAGAGGGGCAGCTCTGGGACATCCCCGACGTGGCCTACTACAGCGACCAGCCACCGTACGTCAACGAAAAGCGGCTCCAGGAAGAGCTCGAAGAGCTTAAACGGCTGGTCGATCACGTGGCCCGAGAAGGCTACAACACGCTGGTCATCCTGCACCTGAGCTTCGAGGAATACGTCGACTACAAGTACCTGGACAAGCCGGTGTATGCCGACGATGATCCACACAGGGCCCGATCCCCCGTGTTTTGCCGGTATCTGACCGATTTGTGCAACTATGCCCACCAGCGGCACATTGACGTGTGGCTCCAGCTCTACGAGCTTCAGTACCCACTGCAACTCGCACAGCACTATCGCGTGCATATCGACAGCCCCGACATGCCCAAGATTATCCAGGCCAAGTGCCGTGAGCTGTTCGAGCGAGTGCCGCTGGACGGGTTGTACGTTACGGCCACCGAGGCCCATCCGCGGTGCGGATACCGGTCCAACATGATTTGGCGGGCGACGGGTGCGCCGGGGGCGGCCAAGATGATCAATATGTTCACGGACGCGTGCCACGACGCGGGCAAGCGGGTGGTGTTTCGCCTGTGGCGGATCGCGGGCAACGTGAGCGGAGCGAAACCCATCATCGCCAACATCCGCGACGATGCCATGCTGTCGATCAAGAACACGGGCGGCGACTTCTTCTTCAGCTCGCCCACCACGAACGTCATTACCAGCGGACTGCCCAAGGAACAGCCTTTCGTGGTCATTTTCGACGTCTTCCGGCAATTCGACGGCTGGTCGCGTCTATTCTGTTACATGAAGCGATATGCGGGTGCCGTGCGCGATTGCCACGCGAATGGCGTGCAAGGCATCAACGCCTGGGGCCCCTGGTCGGAAGGCTGCATCTGGCCTGACTGGGAGCCCGGCTACCTGAGGGACCAAGAGGGTGCGCCGCAAAAGGAGAAGATCTCTTGGGCGGGCTACTGGAACAGCTACCGCATGTACACGCGCGGATTCACCCCTGGGCAGGCGAACGCGTATCTACTAAGCCGCCTGGCGTGGGATCCGGAGGCATCGCTGGCGGAGATCACCCACGACTTCTGTGCGATGCACCTCGGCAAGGAAAACGCTCGAGCCGCGACCGAGGCCCTGCTGGCCACGCAGGACGCCTTTCGGGAGGAGTATTTCCAGGGCATCCATCCCACATACCTCAAGTGGACGATGACTTTCCACCCTCGTCTCGATCGGATGGAAGAAGCGTTTCAAAAGTACCCGCTTCGGAAAATGTTGGAGTCGAATGCACGGGCGATGGATGCGATCGATCGCATCGAGGCAGCGTTCGCTCGTACCGATGCGACCAAGACGCTGGACGAGAGAGCGTACGCCGAGTTCACGGACGGCATCGACAAGACGGTCCTGTACCTGCGTACGCTCTACCTTTGGCGTGAGGCCTGGTGGCGAAATCGAGCGATCAAAGACACCAAGGGCCCAGAGGCGGAGGAGAACCTCGAACGACTCCAGCAGACCAAGGCCCAATTGCTGAGACTGTTCGACGAGTGGCAGCGTTTTCCAGAGGAGGCCGGTTTCTGGCGGATCACCTTTCGCTACGGCCGCCCCAAGAAGGGCTCCACCATCGAGGCTCGCACATACTGGTATCCCCGCGGCGACGTGACCATGGAGTCGACCGTACGGGCGTTCGGACAGAAGTAGTGGTTTTGGGAGTGCAATGAACTATCACTTGATTCGTTTCCTTCCTTCTTCGTTGGAATACCCATTCGAAACCCACGAACACGAGGCCTTAACTGAAAGGAAATCCAAATGTCCGAGTGTCGCAAATGCAAGCAATCGAGTTGTGCTGAAACGGGGAGCCGGCGGCGTTTCTTGACGGCTGCCGGAGCGGCCGCCGTGGCCGTTCAACTGGATGCACTCGACTATGCCTCCTCGCTGTTTGGGGCAGAAGAAAAGCCCCGCGTCAAGACCAGCGACAAGCCGCTTATCAGCGTGGCCTTCGCGCTTCGCACCGAGGGCGGGAAGTGGTGGCCGGCCGGCACGACCGAACAGCTCGCCCAGATTCGGACGCAGTACGAGAAGATCCTTACGGACGCTGCGAAGAAGCTTGGCATGCGGCTCGACATCGTGCCGGAACCACTAAAGGACGATGCGGTTTATCTGGAGCATGTAAAGAAGACCTCGCCGGACGGTCAGATCCTCATGGCACTGGACCTGAAGGAGTGGGGGCCGGTTTTCAAGATCGCCGAGCAACGAGGCGACATCCCCACCATCGTTTATGCCAACGTTTCGAACTTCACGAGAGTATTGGATACCGTACCCAAGGGGCCCGGTATCTACCTCGGCTCGACGCACGACGTGAACTGGCTGGAGCACGCCATGAGGTTGCTCAACACCGTGTGGCGATCCAAACGAATGCGCGTGATCGATTGTCCTGGCGAGGGCTACGCCGAAGCCTTTGACAAGGTGACCGAGAGCGACGAATTGCGTGCGGTGGCGGACTTCTACATGAAGACGGCCAAGGGGATCGTCGAGCCTGCCCGGATGCATAACATTCTGGCGGCAAAGCACTATCTGGTGCTCCGTCGGTTGATCGACGAAGGGAACTACGATGGTTGTACGGTTCGAGGCGACCTGTGCGTCGGGGCCGACGGCCCCACGTCGAACCCAGCCTGCGTGGCGCTATCCAAGCTGTTGGATGAAGGAGTCGTGGCGGCCTGCGAGGGCGATCAGGCCGCGGCTATGTGCCAGTTCCTTACGCTGTCCCTGTTAGATCTACCCGGCTTGATGGGCAATCCCTCGGTAGACACGGTGAAGAACTGGATGGTTGTGTCGCACTGCACCAGCGCGTTGAAGCTGGAAGGCATCCACCAGGACTACCGAGCACCGTTCACTCTGCGAGACTTCCACAACACGGGCGGCGGTGTCTGCCCGATGGTGGCCTGGCCGATCGGCAAGCGGGCGACGATCATGGACTTCCACGAGGACGCTCTCTCATTGGGCACCGGACGCGTGGTAGCAAACACCGAGGACTTTGCGCAGCCGCCCTGTGGCGGATGTCGTACCACCGTAGGGTTCGAATTGGACGATGTCCGAGATGTACTCAAGACGGGCAGTGGGCATCACCAATGGTGCGTGCTGGGCGACGTAACGCGATCGCTGCATGCCTACTGCCAGTTGGCGGATGTTAAGGTGGCGGACTTGACTGGCGAGCCCATTGCCTTGTCGGCAGTAATGCGAGACGAGGAGTGGAAAGGTACGGCGACGCTCGTATAGGGTAGTTGCGCAGTGGACGGATGGAATCTCTAAGGAGACCGGAAAACGGCAATGATAGCAATGACAAATAGGAAGACAGCCGTTGCGTGCCTCGTTGGCTTCGCTCTGCTGCTCGCGGTCTGCCAGTCATCTTTCGGCGCGAGCGCGATTGCTGCGTCTGCTGATGCGCGCGAACTGCTCGAGGAGAGCGGATTTGGGGGCGGGCTCGTCGTGCATCTCGGTTGTGGCGACGGCCAGCTTACGGCGGCTCTGCATGCCGGCGAAAGCTATCTTGTCCACGGGCTGGACGCAGATCCAACGAGGGTTACAGCGGCGCGCGATCACATCAGCTCGCTGGGCCTCGATGGCAAGGTGTCCGTGGAGCAGTGGGACAGTGATGAGTTGCCTTATGCGGACAACGTCGTGCGTCTGCTCGTCGCCGAAGATTTGGGCAAGGTCAGTATGGAGGAGGTGCTGCGCGTCCTTTGCCCGGAGGGCGTTGCGCTTGTCAAGGACGACGGTGAATGGAAGAAGACGGTCAAGCCTTGGTCAAGAAACATCGACGAGTGGACCCACTACTTGCACGATCCCTCGAATAACGCCGTTGCCGAGGACACCGTCGTCGGTCCGCCGAAACGCGTGCAGTGGATTGGCGGCCCACGATGGACGCGCGATCATAATACGCTGAACAGTATTAGCTCGGTGGTCACCGCGGGCGGGCGGATATTCTTCATACTTGACCAGGCAACCGGAAGCACCATGTCGGTGCCCGGCAGATGGGTGTTGGTTGCTCGGGACGCCTTCAATGGAGTTGAACTCTGGCGGAAGCCCATGAAGTCATGGGCACTGCATACCATCCGTTTCAGATCCGGGCCACCGCAGCTTCCCCGGATGCTGGTGACATCAAAGCAGCACGTCTACGTCCCCCTGGGGTTAGGCGAGCCTGTTTCTCAGATCGATGGCCGAACCGGAAGGGTACTGAAGACATACGATTCCAGTCGTGGCGCAGAAGAGATCCTCTTGGTGGATAAGCTGTTGCTGGTCTTGAAGGGCACGTCCGTCGACGCATCTGGAGGAAAGTCAGTCATTGCCATCGATACGGATACCGGAGAAACGCTTTGGGAACATGCCGATTTAGACGGACACCCCATGCCGGAAACACTCGCCGCTGACGGGAAAAACATCTGCATCCAAATTGACGGCAGCGTGGTCTGTCTGGATCTCGCGTCGGGAAAAAGGCGTTGGTCATATGGCTCCGCAAACTTGAAAAAGAGGCAGGTACTTCCGAAGGGATTCGGAAAACACGTCTTGGTCATTGCCGACGGCGTTGTCTTGTGCGATCTGGCAGGTGAGTTGACAGCCATCTCGATCGAAGGTGGAGAGAAGTTGTGGTCGTGCAAGGGTGGTCAGGGCTTTCACGCTCCATTGGATGTGTTTGTGATTGACGGCATTGTGTGGACCGGCAATCATCCGGAAGACTCGATATCCCCACCGCCGGTCGATGATTTCAGCGTGGGGCGAGATCTTCACACCGGCGAAGTGAAATACAGGAACAGTGTGATGGTCGATCTGCAAAGCGTCGGTCATCACCACCGGTGCTTCCGCAATAAGGCATCGTTGCGGTACATCATGACCGGCAAGCGCGGAATAGAGATGTTCGAGATCGCGGAAGACAACCATTCCAGAAACAACTGGGTCCGCGGAACATGCCAATACGGGATCATGCCTGCCAACGGGCTGATCTATGCGCCTCCTCATTCGTGTGGATGTTACACGGAATCCATGGTACGGGGCTTCTTCGCGCTGGCTCCGGAGTATTCCGCGACGAAAGACGAAGCCACCGTCCAGTCCCGCAAATCCCGCGCCTCGCGATTGGAGAAAGGCCCGGCTTACGGAACGGTTCAATCGGCTCAATTCAAGCCGGAAACCGGGGCTTGGCCGATGTTCCGCCACGATGCGCTCCGTACGGGTGCGGCCGAAACGGAACTCCCCGAGACGATTGCCAGACGCTGGGAAGCACCGATCGGGGGCCGGCTCTCTCAGCCGGTAGTTTCGCACGGAAAAGTGATAGTATCCGCAGTCGATCGTCACCAGATATATGCCCTGAACCAAGAAACAGGAAAGACGACATGGAGCCGCACCGTTGGCGGGCGTGTGGATTCACCTCCTGCGATCTACAAAGGGCTGGTACTCTTTGGAAGTGCCGACGGGTGGGTTTACTGTCTCAGACTCGACGACGGAGCGATTGTCTGGCGTTTCCTCGCCGCGCCCGCCGATCTAAGAACCGTGGTTTGGAATCGGCTTGAGTCGGTCTGGCCGGTTCATGGCAGTGTTCTGATGTTGAATGACACGGTCTACTTCTCAGCCGGGCGTTCGACGTGGCTTGACAAGGGGATCGAGCTTTACGGTCTTGATCCAGTGACGGGCGATTCGCTGCACCACTATCACTACGAAAGCAAACACCCCGTATTCAGACAAGGAAAGGACCAAGCCGAATCCGTTCGGGAAAAGGCGGAGGCGTTCCAGGACCGAGTCGTCAAGCAACTCGCCAGGGGATCAAACCGAGCGGACTACAAGACCTTTCTACAGTCGGATCGTTCCGGGTCCTTTTCCATGGCCGGCGGCACGGTTTCCGACATAATGGTGAGCGATGGGGTGAATGTCTTCCTCCATCAAGTCAAGTTCAGTTCCGATCTGCGGCTTCAGGACGACATGTCGCGTCATCTTTTCTCGACGGGTGGATTCCTTAATGACCCCGCAGAAGAAAGTCGCACGCACTGGATACTTGGCAAGGGCGATTTCAGCATTCTGCCATTTCCGTATGTGGCTGCGCTCAATCGAAAATGCGAGGTAGACCCTATCAGTGGGATGACATTGGCATATGACGGGCGCGCGGCCTGGAGTGTGCTTCGCAGAAGGCCGTATTCCAAAGACCCAGTCATCCGCGTCGTTCGAAGAGCCATTAGCGATCAAAAGAAAGGCGACGCTCAGCACGATTGGCAGGTCCTCATCGGCCAACTCAGACCGAAAGCGATCGTGAAGGCTGGCAGCCAACTCTGGCTGGGCGTGGTAGAGAACAACCAGGGGAAACTGCAATCGCTCTCGGCGAGCGACGGACAGACGGTCCAAACCATCAGTCTCGACGTACCGATGGTATGGGACGGCATGGCAGCCGCGGGCCGATGCCTGTATGTGTCAATGGAGAACGGAAGCGTTGCCTGTTTCGGAGAAGAGTAGTGTTCGGCCCTCCGCGTGGCGGGAGGCTATAGAACGGTTCCCAAAGGGAGCCGAAGGCGTTAAAGTGTGATTGTGAGGCGAACGATGCGATATCTCAGCTTGCTGACATTGACTTGTGCATGTTTTTCGGCCGCTGCTGCGCCGAGTCGCGCCGATAGCTACTCGCCGCGCGTGGGCCAACCGCACGCGGATTTTACGTTGCCAAACGTGGCGGATCGCGAGCCCGTTTCGTTGTCGCAGTTTCGCGGCCGGAAAGTTCTGTTGGTCCACTACGCCTCCTGGTGACGAGGTTGTCGACGGGCCGTGCCGGCCTGGCATGAAAAGACGCAAGGGTGGGTCCGACAGGGGAAACTGGTTGTCATCGGAATTGCGCAAGAGCAACATCCCGATCGGTGCCGGCTGTTCACCCAGTGGCACCAAGTGGATTGGCCGATCCTGCACGATCCAATCAATCTGATGCAGGTGAGGGGCGTGCCGATCGAGGTGGCGATCGACGAGCACGGAATCGTTCGCAGCCTCCGTCCCGATGCGAAGACGCTCGAGGAGGAGTTTCTAGACAAGACGTTTGCACCCCCACCCAAAGAAGCACAACGGGAACCCAACGAAGCAACGCGACCCGACTTGGTGGCCCTGCGTCGCCAAGCCGAGCAGACTGATTCGTCCGACGCGTGGCGCGAGCTGGGCGACGCCTTTGTGCTTTGGGAGGGACCTGCCAAGGTTGACAATGCCATCAGTGCTTACGCGAAGGCGATTCAAGCGAATCCAAACGACGGCGCGGCCCATTTCCGGTTGGGGGTCTGCTATCGCATGCGTTACGAGTCGAACCGCCCGACGCCCACCGACTTTCAAACGGCGGTGGACCATTGGACGAAGGCCCGAGCAATCGAGCCCAACCAATACATCTGGCGACGACGCGTCGAACAGTACGGCCCGCGACTCACGAAGCCGTATCCGTTCTACGATTGGGTGAATACGGCGGCAAATGACGTTCGAGCACGCGGCGATCAACCCGTCGAGTTGAAGATTCTGCCTACGGGCTCGGAATTCGCCAGTCCGGCACGCAGCTTTGAGACGGAGCATCGAGAAATCAAGTCGCCTGACCCCGAAGGCCGCATATTCCGCGACACGGAGAATCTGATCCAGGCCGAAGTAACGATCGTCCCGCCGAAGGTGAAGCCCGGGGAAGCCGTCCGTGTCCACCTGACACTC
Organism: Pirellulaceae bacterium; assembly: GCA_016784735.1. Classification (GTDB taxonomy): domain Bacteria; phylum Planctomycetota; class Planctomycetia; order Pirellulales; family Pirellulaceae; genus JADHUC01. The sequence continues at coordinate 8,571 of JADHUC010000238.1, forward strand.
CGCCCAAACGAACAGCGGAAGGCGCACTGGAATAACGAGGCCGAACCGACGAAGCTGTGGATAGATCCGCCGCCTGGTTGGCAAGTGCAACCTCGGCTGTTGACTGCACCGAAAGGCGGCGGGCCGGAGACGGTCGAACCGCGGAGCCTTGAGTTCGAGGTCCGTGCGGCCCGGGATGCAAGCGGCCCATCCAAACTGGCTGCCTACGCCTTGTACTACGTTTGCGAAGACGCAGGCGGAACGTGTCGCTTTCTGCGACAGGATATCCCTATCATGGTGACCGTCGGCGAATAGCGATTTCGATTTGCGTGCGTCATGGAACAGCCGATGGTGCCGGGCTACTTTTCAGCCAGGCACACGACGCTCCCGTCTCGCAGCGAAGCGAACAGTCGCCCGCCGGCCGCGATCATACCGTCGAATACCGGTGGGTGTTCGAGTTGCACCTCGGACAGCTTCTCGCCATCCTTCGCAGAGAGCGCGACGACCTGGGCTCCCTTTCGAGCCTCGAAGGCCGCGTGGGGATCTTGGAAATCGAACACGTCCGGTGGGCCTGCGACAAACAGCGTGTCGCCCGCTTTCACCATGGCTCGGACGCGCACCGGCAGCCACTGCATCCATACCGGCGGTTCGGCTCGCGTATAGCCGATCATTTTGTCCACTCCAAACGCTTCGCTTTCCAGCTTGCGGATTTCGTCGCCGCGGGCGCGAGAGTAATCGGATTGCGGCAACCATCGGACCGGCTCACGTGATCCTTCCTCGCCGACGATCTGGGGCTCGTTCGAGTTCTCGTCAGCGAACACCAAGTAACCTTCCGTGCCGGGGAAGAACATCGGGCTGTGAACGTTTCGGCGATGAAACACCCGCACGGCATAGGTTTTCTGGTCGTCGACCACCAGCAACTGCCCAGTCTTGGGCGCCTGGTTGGCAAGCTGGAAACCGGGCCATCGCTTCGAGTACATCCAGAAGGTACGGTTGTACCAGGAACCGTCTAACAGCCCGGAAGTCGAGAAGATGTGCAGCCCCACGTCCTGTGCGCCTTTGCTGGACAAGACGTCCACATTGATTTCCTGCAAGTCCGGCGTCATTTTCTTCTGACGCATGTAGAGGAATCCGCCTTCGCTAACCAGCACGTCCGAATTGGCGCCGAGGATGAAAAAGGCCAGGTCACGTTCGCCGTCAATACTACGATGCGGCCCCTCCAGAAGACCTTTGTGAAGGATCTTCCCGGTGGATGGTTCGAGCCCGTACACGCGGATCCCTCCGTCCATATACGTGGACCGGCCCGCGGTGAAGTACGCCACATCGTTCACAACCAGGACGCTGCCGTGGACCGGCCAGGCAGACTCGACTTGATCGAAGTTGGCCACTCGCCGGTCGACCGGTGCCGCCAGAAATCGCCACGCGAGCTCCCCGTCCGTGGCCCGCAGGCAATACACTCGCCCATCAGCCGATCCGAACAGGACCATGCCTTTGTAGACCGTCGGAGGCGAATCCACTCGGCCGCCCGCAGTGAATTGCCACAATATCTCGCCACTCATCATGTCCAAGGCAAAGACGGTGTGAGCGTCGGACTTGGCCACAAACAGTTTGCCGTCGGCGGCCACAGGAGCGGTCAGCGTACCGTCCAATTTGACCTTCCAATCGACAGCCACACCAGCCGGCACGCTGTCGGCGGTCGCGCCACTGCGTGCCGCATCGTGACGGAACGTCGGCCATTCGCTTTTCTCCAGTTTCCAGTTTCCAGTTTCTACTTTCCCAAACGCCGGGCCGCGCTCAAGTCGTTGGTCATCCGCCAGCGTTTCTGGAGGGGCATCCGATCCGGCTTTCACCGCAGCGTATCCCAGCAGCTTGGAACCTGGCTGACAGAAACACTGATCCGGCGGGACGTACAGTAAGCCGTTGGCCGGCATCATTCCGTTTCGGCATGCACCGCGAAGCCAGTTGTTCATGCCGTGGTTGTCGCCCCGGAAGTCCAGGAACTCGGCGCCTTCGAAGGAACTGATCAGATACCGAGTTGTCGCCTTGTTGCGATAGCAGCGATGGTGATGTTCGGGGCTTCGCAGATTGTCGACAAGGATTCGTTTCTTCTCCTCGCCTGTGCGCAGATCCCAGCCGACTACCAGTGCGTTCTGACTTTTGCGAGTCGGCTTTCCATCGTCGGTCACGCAAATCATGCCGCGCCACACAAGCCCACCGACGACGAACAAATCGGCGACTTCTCCGCCACCGATCGGCGGCCCGGTCTGCTCCCAGAGTTGTTTGCCGTCTGTCGCGTCGTGGGCGGCCACGTGCGTGCCGCTGTGCAGGAGGACAACGTCGTCGATGGCAACCAGCGTCCTCGGCGCAGCCCGTTTTGGCTGCACTCCCCACAACTCGTTACCGTCCTTCAGATCCAGAGCAACCAGGTTCTTTCCAGCCACGTAGACAACTCGCCCGTTGTCGATCGCCAAAGCCAGCGGGCGGATCTGACCGCTTTCATGCCGCCAAAGCACTTCTCCCGACTGACCATCCACGGCGACCAATGCCGCGCCCGCCGCATCTCCGGTTCCTCTTCGTTCGGCCGTATCGTCGGGCGCTTGTCGAGTGTAGGCAACGGCAATCCCGTCGCTGACCAGGATCTCACTCGCGTTCTGCGTGGCCTCGACCGTGGTAATGACATCCCCCGTGGCAGCGTCCAGGATCGACAGGGGGCCTCGGTACGACAGAGTCGCGTAGACCCGATCGCCGTCGGCGACGATTCGGCGTTGATTCTCGTCAGGTACAACCGTTCGTGCCGATCGCAACTTCAACCAGTCCTTTCCGGCGTATCGCTCGTAGGCCCACTCGCGCCAGCCCCAAGACTCGAGCGATCGCTTCCAGAGCAGTTTGCCATTGAACGCATCGCGGCACACAAGCGACCAACTATCGGGCAGACGTTCGTCGGTGATTCCGATGAGCCCTTCGTCGAAGAAGTAGAACAGACGGCCGCCTGCCGAGACTGGCGCCTGGATGCCGGACGGCGTCTCGTGACTGCGAAGCCACAGGGGCGGCGCGATCCACTGGAGACTTCGCGGCGGCCCGACGACCGAGTCGTCAGCCACCGCGTTGCCCGTGGCGTCGTGCAGGAAATGCCCCCACTCGTCGATGTTGTCGGGCCAGGGCTTGATCCATTTGCGATTTTCGATTTGCGATTGCCGATTGAAGAAAAGGACGACGCCACCAGGTGCCAGCACCCGCATGATCTCCTCATCCCGTATCTCGCATCCCACATCCCGTATCACGAGATTCACCAGGTTATCCGTGTACGGCAACTTTGTCCCCGAGAACTGCTCGACGGAGACCGGACCGTAGAGGCCCGCCGAATGGACATGTCTTCGCGCTTCTGCCACATTGGCTGGGTCCGCATCAAGACCGTGAACCGTGAAGCGATCATCAACCCGCAGGGCCGCCGTCAGCTTCCCGTCACCACATCCAAGATGGACCACAATGCCACCTTGTACGCCGGTCGAATCGAGTATGTCCCTGGCCAATTTTGATGTTTGGTTTTCACCCGCAAACGCACCGCATAACGAGAGACAAACAACCAGCGATCCAAAAATCGACGATTTGGTAGCATGATGCTTCATAGTAGGGAGTGTCCTATGTCAGGTGTGTCGCGATTTGGCCTTCTTCGGGCGTGTTCGTTTAACCGCAGGGCCAGCGGCCCGCGCGGGAGTTGAGTTGAAACTGGCGATCCTCTCCAAGCTGAAAGGACACGTTGCACAACGTCCTCGCCAACGCGCAGCCCGTTGGGCTTGCGGTTAAACGATCCGATTGCTGCTAAGCGCAGCGGCGGCGCGCGTCAGTTCGTCCAATGTAGCAGCCAGGGGCAAAGCAGCCAAGGAAGCTCATCAGGGCCGGTCTTTCTGGTTATAATGTCTATCTTTCGCTGACTCCAGAAACCGCAACACCGAGTAAGCCATGAACAGATCCCTGTTATCACAGTCTCGAAACGTGTGGTCGCTGTCGCGGAACTCGAGATTTCTGCGACCGTTCTTGACAGTCCTCCTGATGTGCATGTGTCAGGTTGTCCACGCGCAGGAGATCCGGTTACTTCGAGCGAATCCGGATCCCTACGGCTATCCTCGACCCGCGCCCGGCGAAACCGATGTGCCTGTGGCCACGAGTCTCTTTTTCCAGGTCGGCTTTCAGAAAAAGGACGCCACCGACGCCGTGTTGCCGGATTCGATATCCGTGCGGATTGGCCCCGTTGGCAAAGAACAGGTCGAGATTCTGAAGCCCGGCCGTGTCTTCGCTGATGGATACACTGGCAAGATCACGTCCAATGACCGCCGCGGTCCGGCCGTAGCCGTGTATCTGGACGGTGCGGACGAACTGGCGCCGTCAACCACCTATGTCGTGTCGGTTACCGCTCGATCACGGGAAGGAGCCGTGCTTGGCCGCGAGAAAGGCACTTGGCGTTTCACGACGGGCGGCGAGGCAGTCGCACATACCCTACCACTGCAATTGGACCTGTCTGCTCCATCCGTTCGCTGGCAGGGCGGATTCTTCACCGGATTCTGCAAACCCAGCTTCTGCACCAGTGCCTCGAACCGTATCCCAGGATACGAGTTGATGGACGAAGTCAGAAAGCAATCTCCAAAGGCGTGGAGCCTGCAGCGGGATTTCACTTTGACCGGGATGGAGCGCCAACCGCGCTTCCTGTCGCAAAAGCCTCCGAATGTCGTGCGCGAGCGCGAAACACGACGGATCGTCTCGATGGATAAAGGCGACGAGGGAACCATCCTTTGCGTGGAGGATTTCTTTGGCCACCAGCAATACAACATCGCTTCGGATCGCTCGCTTCGAGAAGACTACCATCCTGGGGACGAGGTGCTGATCGCCGATGGCGTCAACTCGGCCGAAGCAAAAGTTCTGGAAATCGTCAAGGATACACGCGGCGCCAGGCGGCTGCGGGTAACGACCTTCGACGAGCCAGCCGACGGCTGGAAACTTGAATACGCCGGAGCCCTTCCCAAGGCAGAAGACCCCAACTCTCCGGGGCTTTTCCCGCCTGGCGGGTGTTACTTTATCAAGCTCCGGCCGCACGGCACGCCTCACTACTACTGGGGCCGCGTCGACAAGGAGTGGGACATTGCCCAACGCTTCCAACGCCGCCTCGTCGTGAATTTCGTCGATGCACCGGGGGATCTGGCGATCGACGGTCGTGACTTCACCTATCCGAAAGACTACGCCGAGTACCACGAGGTCGTGCGTGTCTACACAACGCATGTGATCGAGCGCTACGGCGACGCCTGTCTCGATTTCCACTGGAGCGTGTTTAACGAGCCGGATTTGGCCGCGGCATTTTGGCGCAGCCGGGATTGGAACGAATTGCAGAAATTCTACGACTACACAGTCGACGCCATCCTTCGCGCGTTCGAGGACCAAGGCTACGACTCGAACCGCGTTTTCGTAGGCGGATTGGAGATCGGCGCTATTTTCGGCGCGCGCATCGAACAGCCGGTCCTGGGCATCTTTCTGGCCCACTGTTCTCCCAAGGCGACTCGCGACGGTGCGCTGCCGAAAAACGCCGCGGTTGGTGATCCACGCCTTGATGGAAGACGATCCGAACGCGTGGAAGAACTCTGCCGCACTGGTGACGGCAAAGGCACCCCGTGCGACTTCATCTCCATCCACTCCTACAACGCCTCGGTCGTGACGGCTGCCAAGCTGATCCGAGCCAAGGAAATCGCACTGGAAATCGACTCGGAATACTATGCCGATCTTTGGGTCAACTCCTACGAGTCCTGTCCTGATTGGGCGCCGCCGCCTGACCTGGCTGCGGCGGACAGCTACCTGGGCAACGGGTACTTCCCCACCTGGTGCGCAGACGTGATTCGCCGCCAACTCTCGAAAGCCGCCGAAGACGCTCGCTTTGCCTTCGGCGAGACCATCCTCACGTTTTGGCCATGGCCTAACAGCAATTTCCGAGGCCACAACAATGCGACCCGGGTCATTGCTGTTGACGAAGACGGCGACGGCAGGACGGATCGCAGCGAGACGGTAGCCATGCCGATCCTGAACTTCCTCGGCCTCGTTTCGCGCATGGGCGATGACTACTGGGCCTTGCCGGAAACAGTCGTGGGCCCCTACGTTGTTTCCGGATGTGCGTCAAAGACAGAAGATGCACTGTACGTTCTGTTGTATTCGCATAACCAGCGCGACGTTCAGACGCGTGCAGAAGACACGTTTGAAACCACGCTCGCGTTCGAGCACGTACCGTGGAAGAAGACTCGTGTGCAAGAGTACCGTTTCGACAAGCAAAACAATTCCTATTTCGAACTGGGCCTCCAACTGCGAGACCGTCCCGCGGGCGCTTCGCGCGGAGTTCGCCTGACCGCGGACGAAGTCAGCAAGCTGGTTGACCAATTGAACTCGGAAGACACAGCAGAGCAGATCGCCGCAATCAAGAAGGCGACGACGCTGAGCGTCATACCGGAAGAAGTTGCCGCAGCCGCCTTCCGGCTGTACGAGCGGACAAAAGACGACGCCGTACGAAAGGCCATCATGAAGGCCGGCCAAAAGGCCATGGGCCAACAGGTCTGTTACACACCCGACGAAGTGGAACAGGTTCGCAAACGATCGACCCTGACGGTAACGAGAGAATCGTCTCACACGGTGGACCGCGAAGGCGGATTGCTGCTGCCTTTGACCATCGCGGCCAATGGGGCAAACTTCGTTATCATCCAGCCGCAGGAAAGCCCGTGAGGCCGATTACCACAGGGGCGGCCGGGGCCGAATCTTCGAGGCCCCGGAGCCTCACGACCCCGCAAAAACCGGGGCTTCGAAGACTCAGCCCCGGCCACCCGTCGACCACTTCGCGGATTATTGAAGTTTGCGGATCCTCACGTCCGTATCCTTGAAGTCCTTCAGCAGATCGACAAGCTTCGACGTGTCGGTCTTGCCGAAATGGTAGGGGTAGAGGATCTTCGGCTTCAGCGTCTTGGCGGCGTCTGCGACCATTTCCGGCGTCATTGTGTACGGGAGGTTCATGGGTAGAAAGGCAATGTCGACGCCGGCCAGCTTGGACATTTCCGGGATATTCTCCGTGTCTCCCGCTACGTACACCCGAGTCTTGCCGAACGTGATTACGTATCCGTTGCCGGCGCCCTTGGGATGAAACGGCCGCTCCGGCCCGCGCATGTGGACGATGTTGTACGCGGGCACGGCTTCGATCTTCAATCCCTTGACGTTCTTGACGTCGCCGTTCTTCATCACCTCGCCCGCCTGGCTCCGCTCTTTGCACGCCTCGGTCAATACCACGACTGTGTCTTTGGTAGCGATCTTCTCGATCGTTTCCTTGTCCAAATGGTCGCCGTGTTCGTGAGTCACCAGAACGACGTCTGCTTTTGGCATTTTCGAGTAGTCCGCGTAACGGCTCACCGGATCGACGTGGATCACCATTCCACCAAACTCGAACATCAGCGTGCCGTGCCCGATGAAGGTAATCTTCAGATCACCTTTGGACGTTGAAATCGCGTCCGTCTCGAACTCCGTCTCGGCTGGCAACGCCACGGAACAGGTTAATAGGAGACTGCTGAGTGTTAGACCAAGTGTGCTCATTTTGGGGCTCCTTCTATCTGATTTCGGAACGCAGGTTCATCCGTGCCGAATCATACGAACGCCAACCGTCGCACGCAACCAGATGCCGGCGCTTGACATTCGTGACACGGACGCCGATGATGATGCTACTGTCTTGGCGGCGCTCACTCGTTGAGCGCAGGTCGATGATTCGTCGACCGGGTCCCGATGGACTCGCAGAGAGACGGCGTGTCGGCCACCTGTATTTTCGGCGCCGGCGCGCCGGGCCGCAAATACAGGTGGCCGACACGAAGCAAGACAGTCAGGGCGCTGCGAAGGCCAACGGCCGTCGCGGCGCCCTCTGTTTCGCCAAAGACCTCTTTCCTTTCTCCACTCAGTACTCGCGGAGGTCGGTGATGGGGTTTCTCAGTTGGCTGCTCTGGGGTCGCGGGTTCGGTCTGGGCGAATTGGCCCGGTGGCTCGACATGGACGCGCGCGAGCTTCGCCGCTTCCAGCCGGAATACCGGCGGTTCACCATTCCGAAACGATCGGGCGGGACCCGGCGAATCCTCGCTCCAGACGACGAATTGAAGAAGCTGCAGCGCCGGATACTCCGTCGACTATTGGCTCGACTGCGTGCTCATCCAGCGGCCCACGGCTTCGAACGAGGCCGGTCGATTGTCACCAACGCGCGGGCGCATCAAGGGCAAGAGGTCGTCGCCCGTTTCGATCTGGTGGACTTTTTCCCGTCGACGAGCATTCAACGCGTCAAGACGTACTTCCGCCGCATCGGCTGGAACCGCCGATGCGCCAAGATCCTCACGCGGTTGTGTACGCACGAAGGTGGTCTGCCTCAAGGCGCTCCAACCAGTCCCCGTTTGAGCAACCTGGTCAACTACCGGATCGACGCCCGGCTGGCGGGCATGGCCGACGCACTGGGCGGCGTGTACACACGATACGCCGACGACATCACCATCTCGTTCCCCAAAGACGAGCCGGAAGAAGAATGGGTCATGCGCGCGGGCGAGCCGCCACCGTTCAGCCTGGCCAGATGCCCCAAGAAGATCGCTTTCATGCGAGCCTTTGTGCGGCGGGTCGTGGGTGAAGAGGGTTACCGCGTACACCGACGCAAGAAGCAAAGCGTTCGCCGGCGCCATCACCGCCAGATGGTAACCGGACTGGTCGTCAACGACGGTGTGAACCTTCCTCGCAAGACCCGCCGATGGCTGCGCGCCGTCGAGCATCGCGCGAAAATGGCAAAGGAGACGCCCTTCGACTTTGCCAATCCATCGGCAAAGCGCCCCACGCTGACGCCGTCGCAACTGGAAGGCTGGCGAGCATTTCAGGCAATGATTGCCAACCAGTCGACGGGCGGTGAAGAATAGTCGGTTGGCAGAGCGGGGGCGTCCAAGACCGCAAGACCTCATTCTGCGGCCCAAACCCATCGAGTACCATTCGGTGCTAGTTGACAGTAGCCATGCGTCAGGTTTACGTTGTTTATGTGATGGACATTCCAGAGCATCCGTTGATCTGTGAAGGAGCAGTGAGATGACGACGCGTAGACGTGCAGTGTCGTGGATCGTGGCTGGCATGCGAACCCTAAACGTGCCGATACGCGCGAAGCGACTTGCCGCCCGGACTGCCGTGGCGCTGCTAACGCTCGGCTTCATCCTGCACCCGGCCGTAGCCCTTGCCGCCGACTCCTTCAGAGCCGGGGACGCGGTGGAAGTCTTCTTCCTGGGCAAGTGGAGGCCGGCAGTAGTCGTCAACTACCGCAGTGGCATGGTGTTGGCCGAGTACGAGTTCGCCGGAGGACCGAAGCGTAACGCTTTCAAGCAAAACGAGGTACGCTTGGCGTATAAAGCTGGAGCGCTGTCCAAGCCTCGCTTCTGGAAAGACGCGTCTGGCACGTTCCGCCAGCGCGCCGTGCTTCTGTCGATCGATGGCGACAAAGTCACGCTCCGCAAGCCCGACATGGCGGAAGTCCAAATCCCGATCACCGCACTCAGCGACAGCGATCAACGGTTCATTGAGCGTCTGGAGAAGGAAGCCGGTCCTGGAGGCGGAAAGCCACCGCAGCCGCCGCCCATCGAACAGTTCACGGTGGCTCAGGGCGGCGGTACTGCGGCGTTTGGCGGAGGCACTGGACGCGCGGCCCTGGCCCCCGACCCGGTACCGGCCTATCTGACAATGAAGCACGGCGGCGTCGGCTTTGTTATGGAGGATTTCTGGGATCGAATCGGGGCGGTATTGCCGATCGGCGGTCCGGACGGATGGCTGCTGGCCGCCGTGGAGCATCAGAGCCCCAGCGAACCTCTGCCCACGCGACTGCTTTGGGCATCGCTCGAGCGGCAGCAGATCGAAGGGAGGCAACTCCTGCCGCCGGGTGAGGTCGTCTTGGACTACCACCCGCCCAGCCATCGGCTGTTGACCTACGCCAAGGTAGAAACGCCTGAAAACCGTTGGGGGAAGTCCGTGCTGACGTTGTGGGAAGTTTTGCCCACCGACAAGCAAGTGAAACCCGTGGTCCGCTGGAACGCCGAACCCAGCGAGCGTCGTCCCCAAGAGCCGTGGGCACGGCTGGTCGACGGAAACGCCGTAGTCCAACGATGGACGGCCCATGATTTCGTCGTCTGGGACACGAGCGGCAAGCGGATGCGATATCGCACCAATCAGGAGTCGTTCTTTGCCCCGGCACCGACGCTCAGCGGCGGCCGAAAATATCTGTTCATGCCCGAGGACAAGCAGGTCCGCATCCTGGAGACAGCGACCGGTCGCCTGGTATCCACACTGCCCGTCGAAGACGGTGCGGCCGCGGTTGCGGCCAGCGAGGACGGCCGATGGGCCGCCGTGTTGGGCAGAAGCACCTTGACCGTCTGGGACCTGACCAGTGCCGACGCCGCGCCCCACCGCTATCAGGCTGAAGCGATCGGCACGCCTTTCCGCGCGACGCTCAACTGGGTGGGAAATCGGCGCGTGATGGCCAGCAGCGGGCACGGGGGGCTCGTTCTGTTCAGCCTCGAGCACAAACTGGCCTTGTGGAACTACCAGTTCGATATGGACGCAGTGCGCGAGGCGAAGGGTCGCCGCGTCCGCGAGATCATCGCGGGTCACTTGGTGTACGCTGCGTCGGTGTCGGCGGGCGGGCAGCGGGGGTTGGCCGTTGGGTCCGTCCAACTGCCGGGCCCGAAGGTCGACGAAGCGGCAGCGGCGCTGGATCCGGAGTCCCTGATGATCATCAAGCCCGGTACCGCCGTGCGACTCGACGTGCGCGCAGGCGGCGACTCGGCTCAAGTCCAGACGGCGTTGGAGCGCGAGATCCAAGCAAACGGCTGGACGGTGAGTGGCAGTGCGTCGATTGTTGTCGTGGCCGAAATGAAGATCGGCGACACGCAGCAAGTCACCTACCGATCGTTAGGCGGCCGAGGTATGGGCGGTGAAGAGACCGTCTCTATCACGCCTCACATTTCGCAGGTCCGGATCGAAGTCGGCGGCAACGTGGCATGGCAAGCGGGCACCAGCACGGGCGCCCCGCCCATGATGAGGTTGCAGGAAGGCGAGACGGCCCAGGGCGAAGTGAATCGCTGGCAACGCCCGAACGTCGATTTCTTCGAGAAG
>JADHUC010000239.1 GCA_016784735.1 Pirellulaceae bacterium
GTACTGAGTACGTCTTCCCCGACACCTGACACCCGACACCTGCCCCCGTTCCCTACCGAAGCCTCTTCTCTCGCATATCAAAAAACCGGCGCAAACCGGCCAGATAGTCTCCTCGCGTGTCGATCGCCAACTGGTCCACGCCTGTCTTCTTCAGTTCGTCCGAAAGGCCGTGATCCCGTTCTGCGGTTCGCTGTTCGAACATCGTCCGTACCGCCGGATGACGCGTGTCCACTTCGACCACCTCGCCCGTCTCGGCGTCCATTAGCGAAATGAAACCCACGTTGGGCAAGGCGTGCTCGCGCGGATCCGAAATCGTTATGGCCGTCAAGTCATGTCGTTTGTTCGTGATGGCCAACGATTGACGAGCACTGGGGCCGAGGAAGTCGCTGATCAGAAACACCACGGCGCGGCGTTTCTGCACTTGATTCAAAAAATCCAAGGCTGACTGCAGATTCGTCTCGCGAGCGATGGGCTGCACGTCCACCAGTTGACGAATGATGTGCAGCACGTGCGCCTTGCCCTTTCTCGGAGGAAGGAACTCCACCACATCGTCGCAGAACTTGATCAAACCAACCTTGTCGTTATTCTTCAGGGCCGAAAACATCAACAGCGATGCCACTTCGACAACCAGGTCCAACTTGGATTGCTGCGTCGAACCGAATATCCCCGACGCCGAAACGTCGACCAGAAACAGCACCGTCAACTCCCGCTCCTCGCTGAACAGCTTGACGAAACAGCCGCCGGTGCGTGCCGTGACATTCCAGTCGATGGTGCGGATATCGTCGCCAGGCTGGTACTCGCGCACCTCGTCAAACTCCATCCCGCGGCCACGAAACACACTCTTGTACTGCCCGGCGAACACGTCGTTCACCGTGCGATTGGCCACGATCTGGATGCGTTGTACCTTCTTCAGGATCTCGGCAACGCGTTGTTCGGATGACGTGTCACTCGTCATTGGTCATTGGGATCTGGTCATTGGGATTTGCCATTCGCTCGACTCTTCGCGCCTCGCCCCGCTACGGAACGGGGACCTTGCTCAAGATGGTCCCAATCACGTCCTCGGGCGTAATCTGCTCGGCTTCTGCCTCGTAGGTCAGGATTATGCGATGTCGAAGCACATCGTAGGCGACGTCTTTCACATCCTGGGGCGTCACGTAGCCGCGCCCGTTCAGAAATGCCACGGCACGGGCCCCGATCCCCAGGTAGATCGTTGCTCGTGGAGATCCGCCGTAGTCGATCAACGGCGCCAAATCGTGCATGTCGAACGCTGCGGGGTCTCGTGTCGCTTGCACGAGGCTCAGGATGTAGTCCTTCAACTGATCGTCCACGTAGATCAGCTTCACTACCTCCTGCATGCCGAAAACGTCATCCGGCGATAGAACGGGCTGGATGGGGCGGTTGGTGTCGTCCAGCGCCATGTCCAGCACTTTGCGTTCCTCTTCGGGCTTGGGATAGTCGATCTTGATTTTCAACATGAAGCGGTCCACTTGCGCTTCGGGCAGCGGATAGGTCCCTTCTTGTTCGATTGGGTTCTGGGTCGCCATCACAAGAAAGAGGCCCTCCAGCGGATAAGTCTCATCGCCGATCGTCACCTGTCGCTCTTGCATGGCTTCGAGCAGGGCCGACTGGACCTTTGACGGCGCGCGGTTGATCTCGTCGGCCAATACAAAGTTGGCGAAGAGGGGGCCTTTCCGCGTAGTAAACGTGCCTGTGGCAGGCTGATAGATCATCGTGCCAATCAGGTCGGCTGGCAGCAAATCAGGCGTGAATTGAATGCGCTGAAACGAGGTATGCAGTGATTCGGCCAGCGACTTAATTGCAGTTGTTTTGGCCAGTCCGGGTACGCCCTCCAACAAGACGTGACCGCTGGTAAGCAGGCCGGTCATCAGACGCGAGAGCATGCTCTCCTGGCCAACAATCGTCTTTCGCATTTCGGATTTCAGCCGATCCAATAGGTCGGCCTTCTCGGCGACACGGTCTTTGATTTGCTGAACGTCAACCTGCACGGACAAGACTCCTTGTGGCAACGAGCGATCGTTCGTGGAACCAAACCAATGATTGTTTTCGCCGCACCGTGATCGTGTCAATGGGGAGACGGGCCAGTCACGGAAAGTGCCTTGGGCGGAAGCATTGCTGTCCGCGCGCCGTCGGATACAATGTGGGCATGACACCGAACGTAAGCGATACGCTCCAGATCCATCGTTGCCCTAAGCTCGACAAATCCACCTTGGTGCTCGCGTTCAGCGGCTGGATGGATGGGGGCGATGTGTCTACCGGCACGGTCCGGCGCCTTGTCCACCTACTGGACGCCCAGCCCATCGCCGACATCGACCCCGAGCCGTTCTACATCTATAATTTTCCGGGCTCGATGGAGATTACGGCACTATTCCGCCCCCATATCGAGATCATAGACGGCGTGATCAAGTCCTTCGACATGCCGACCAACACGTTCTACTCCCACGATTCGGGCAATCTTCTGTTGTTTATCGGCAAGGAGCCTAATCTGTACTGGCGTTCCTTTGGCGAGTGCATCTTCCATTTGGCGGACGAGGTGGGTGTCGAACGCATCCTGTTTGTCGGGTCATTCGGCGGATCCGTGCCGCACACGCGCGAGCCGCGTCTGTTTGTGACTTGCTCGGACGCCAAGCTGTTGCCGAACATGGAGAAGTACGGTGTTCGGCGCAGCGGGTATGAAGGCCCCGGATCGTTTACCAGCTACTTGATGACCCAAGCCAGACCGGCGGGCGTGGATATGGTGTCTCTCGTTGCCGAGATCCCCGGTTACCTCCAGGGCACGAATCCGTTGAGCATCGAAGCCGTTACACGCCGCCTTGCGAAGATTCTTAAGCTCCCACTCGATCTCGACTCACTCCGCACCGCCAGCACCGATTGGGAGATGCGCGTCTCGACCGCCATCGAAGAAAACGATGAACTGGCGAGAAATGTGCGCGAGCTGGAAGAAGAATACGACAACGAACTTCTCGAACTCGACGCCGCCGACTCCTGACCGGTACTTCGGCCTCGGCGGGCGCCTGCGGTCGCTTAGCGTGCGCGGTCGTGTTGTTTGTCAGCGCGGGTGTGTTTCTGATTCGCCTCTACCCGCAACTTTCGAGCGAACGTTCGTGTTCCCTGAGCAGCGCTTCTTAGCGCAGCATCGGCACCGGCTCGAGCCTCGGCCGAAGTGGGGCGCACGGATGCGGTCTCGATGGCTTCTGCGTAACGATCCAGGACACTCGCAGCACAAGTAGATGCCTCGCCTTGTGCGAAGTCATTCGCAGCGTGGACAACGGATTGAATTAGTTCGTCGAACTGGTCGCGCGTGAAAGTGAGAGTGTCTCGCGATTTGTCTGGCATGGATCTGAACCTCTGCGATTCACGGGTGGAGAACCGGCACAAAGCGAACAACCAAACATTCCGGCTGACGTTTGAAAAAAGAAAGGCCACGCCAGAGGCAGGCCGGCGTGGCCGATCCGAGTGGAGGTATCAGCCTGTCAATACACCCTACGTCAGAGGTAGCGACCGGCAAGTCGGAAGCGGACTTTTAGGGCAAAATTCTTGATGAGTGACGGACCGGCTCACGAGGCTCGGTGTGGAACGCTCAGCTATCGGTGAATCTGACCGGGATGCGATTCCTGGTGACACTCAGACCGTCGAGCTCGGGCGGTTCTACGTTTCCGCGCAGGAGCCAACAGCACGCTCTTTTGCACGTTGCCTTTTCGCAACCTAGGCTTCTAACGAGTGATCAAGCTCTGCCCTTGGGAGACGCCGCCTGCGTGTCTCGGAAGCCCCGTGCATTGCGACATAGACGCATACTGTCGCCTGCTTTCGCGGCAAGGGAAAGACGCGGCATCGTCATAATCCGCAGACCCATAGCATCGCCATACGATGAACAACCATGTAGCTGTCATTGCGGTCTTGGCATTCACGTCGGCCTTGAACCAGACGTCAGCCGTGGTAGCGGACAGTTCCCATCTTACGCCGGAGTTGTTATACCGCGAGGGAGACAAGCTATTGGCCGATGCAGCGGACGGTCAGCTCGACGATTTTTCCTTATTCGATGCTGCCGTGATTGCCAGCGGCGTGCCAGACGCGGAAGAAGTGGCGACCTGCCGCGCACGCTTCAGACTGTTCCGCGACTCTGTTAGAGAGGAGATGACGGCAGAATCGTCGGTTCGCCATCGAGCCGAGAAGATCTTCCGCCGGATGCATCAGGAACTCCTGACCGGCCAATACCGGCCCTCTTGCACCGAACTGCACCTTACGTTGGACGGCGGACACTACAACTGCGTCACGGCAACTATCTTGTATCGTTGTCTCTGCGCGGAGTTCAGCATTCCGGTGACAACGATTGCCGAGACGGGACACGTTTACGCCCTGCTCGTGGGCGATAGCCCCGTCGTTATTCAGACGACCTCGGCGGACGGCTTCACCGCCAGCGATGCGATCGATGGCGGCCGTCGGATTACCGATGTCCAACTCCTGGCGAAGATCTACTACAACCGCGGAGTGAGCCTGCTGGAGAAA
Organism: Pirellulaceae bacterium; assembly: GCA_016784735.1. Lineage (GTDB taxonomy): Bacteria > Planctomycetota > Planctomycetia > Pirellulales > Pirellulaceae > JADHUC01. The sequence goes on from JADHUC010000239.1 coordinate 4,525, forward strand.
CGTCGATTTCGTGATGCCCTCGATTTGCTAGAGATCGGTCATCGATTGGACCGGCAAGACGCAATCGCGTGGAAGAACGTTCTCGCGTGCATGAACAACTGGGCGTTATCGGAATGTGACGCCGGGCGATTCCAGCATGCGGCGGAGTTGCTGTCACGCGGCCTGGACATGGCACCCGACTACCGACCGTTTCTGGACAACGAATTGCACGTATACCATCGTTGGGTATCGCGACTGTGCGCCGGCGTTCGATTCGAAGAAGCCTTGGATATCCTGGAATCAGGATACGGGCGCCGCCCCGAGGCTCCGTTGTTTGACCAAGGGCGGCCGGCCGTATACCGGGCCTGGCGAGACTCGCTGCTGGCGTCGGGAAGAACAGTCGAAGCGGCCGCCGTGTTCGCCAGGGCACAAAAACACTTCCCGCAGCGGACACGATCCTGGTGAGCCAAACCGTCGATTCAAAGCTTGGCGGTGGAGCAGGTCACCAGACGCCCGGCAGAAGCCGCCAGCGGACTGCTTGCACGTAAGTGTGGTAGGCATCTTCGCGATGAAGAAGCCTCTCTTCCACTTGGATGCGAACAACAATAAACGGCACGGCCGCTACGAGGGGGCACGCCAACAGCGGCTGAGGATTGCTCAGGAAGCAACCCAACACCATCAGCAACTCGCCGGCGTACGCCGGATGACGGACAATCCGGTACGGTCCGTTGGCGACGACTCCACGCACTGCAGGTAACACGGCAAAGCAGCGGCCCAAGTAGGCAAACGAAACAATCGCCAGAATGGTGCCTAACGCGAAAGTCGTTTGCGCTACGGCTGGCCACTCATCGGCCGGTAGGGCCAGTTTGAACGCGGAACCACAGACTATTAGCGATGGCAAGCACAGGATGATACCTAGATTGCCGGCCTGTCGGACGAGTGGTTTTCGTACCAAGAACAAGTAGCCAACAACCAAGTTCAGAAGCGTGATCCCAACGCGAACGATCGTCAATCGCGTGGAAGGCTCCGTGGCGGTCATTCCCAAGACCGCCCAAGATAGGATGCTCGCGCCGGCTAGGGCGTTGAAGGCACGCTCAGATTTGGTCAAGACAAGGTTCCGGCATCAATAGATCCAGAAAGACCAATCGAACACCCAACTTAGGAAATTGATGATCAAGAGGATCCCGATGAAAACCAGCCAACCGACACAACCGCCACCTTTTCCTTCTGACATGTGCCTGCTCCCATCACTTACGCAGAATCAAGCCGTTTCCCGGCATCGACCGGGAAGCACCCTCCTGCTAACAGAGAACTTGAGAGGTTTACATGAGTTGTACCTCGATGGAGTTATCTTGTTCTGCCACATTCCCGGATGCAAGTAGGGAACGCGACAAGACCGCCGTGAGGACGAGAGAATGGACGACTAGTCGAACAGCAGTCCCTGAGAATCTTCGCCGGCACCTTGGCCGGGGAGCATGTTCAAGTGCTCGTATGCCTTTGCCGTGACAACACGGCCCCGCGGCGTGCGGATGACCAGTTCGCTGCGGAGCAAGAACGGCTCGACTTCGTCTTCCAGCGTATCGGGCGATGCGTTCATGGTGTGAGCGATGGCCTCGATGCCGGCCGGCCCGCCCTCGAATACGCGGATGATTGTCTTTAGGTAATCGCGATCGAGCTTATTGAGTCCCAGTTTGTCGATGGCCGCCATTTTCAACGCCGCGCGGGCCACTTCCAGCGTGATGTGTCCGTCGGCTCTGCTGTCCGCGTAGTCGCGTACCCACCGCAGTCGATTGTTCGCAACACGTGGGGTGCTGCGGCTGCGAGTGGCGATTTCGCTGGCGGCATCTTCATCGGTCTCGACGCTCAGTTTTCGAGCGTTGCGGCGGACGATTTCGGTCAACTCCTCGACCGTGTAGAAGCCCAGATGTTCGCGAGTCTGAAACCGGTCGCGAAGCGGTCCGGACAGCATACCGGCTCGGGTCGTAGCTCCGATCAAGGTAAAGGGCTTAAGCCACAGATTGTGCGTCCGCGCGTTGATGCCTTCGCCCAGCACGATGTCGATTCGGAAATCCTCCATCGCGGTGTAAAGGTACTCCTCGACGGCGGTCGGCAAACGGTGGATCTCGTCGATGAACAAGACCGATCGCTCTTCAGCGTTGGTCAGATAGGGGACGATGTCCTTGGGCGCTTTCAGGCCCGGTCCGCTGGCCAACTGAATGGTCACATCCAGTTCGCGCGGGATGCACAAGGCGAACGTGGTTTTGCCCAGACCCGGTGGGCCGTCGAAGAGTATGTGGCCGAGCGACTCGTCACGTTTGCGAGCCGCATCGACGACGATCAGCAATCGCTCGTACACGTCGCGCTGGCCGACCATCTCGGACATGCGCTGCGGACGCAGAGCGCGGTCTTCGTCGTCTTCCGGCGAATAGCCACCCACGATCCGTTCCCTAGCCATGGTCGATCCGTGCTGCGTTGAGTGTACCACAGGCCTCCGGCCTGTGATGGATGCGGCTGCTCAATTGCGCCCGATGCGTGTCGAGGCCCGAGATCCACGGGTTGTGGTCGCGCCGACGTTGTTGCATATCCGACAACTCCCAAGCATATCACCAATGCGACAATCGCCACAATGGCCAATGCCACGATTACCTTGGTCCAGGAAATCGGTGCCTGGCCCGTGGCTCGCCCCGATTGGCCGTTGATTAGAAAGCGAAAGACGCGATCCTTGTATTTGTATGCCATTACCCAAACGGGCAGCAACATCGGCTCGCTCGACAGGCCCTCCATGCGAACGTTCGCCTTCATGTTGCGGCAGCGTCCGGGCACATACTGCTCGCAGGCATTCCGTTCCAGGTTCTCCAGTCCCTGACACGCCAGCGGACGAGCGTACTTCCGTTGAACGCGGAACTGTTCCACGATCAAATCCTCGGTGTTCACCTCCTCCGGCACCTTGGCCTTGGCCAGATCGAACGGGCAAATACTCGTCGTTTCGCTGGGCGTGAGAACGCCACTGGCACCGATCAGCAGACCCGCGTAGTTGCCATGATGGTCGCCGGACATGGGGTACCAGTCGCCACGAGCGCCGCCCGGCGTACGGCTGCTGTCCGCCGTCCAGTACGTGAACGTGCGGGCCTTGAACACCCAATACGGCACGTACACCGGGGCGATCTTCGTCAATTCAGCCGCGCTGGCCAAATCACCAGGCCGCCAGAAACCTTTGCTCAGCCAATCTCGCATGACAACGCTTGCGCGTTCACGCTCGATTTCAAACGGCACGATGCGGTCCGGTGCCAGCACTTTGGCGTCCTTTTGTTCCGACAGGGCCTCGGACCCGCAAAATGGGCAGCGCAATGTCTGGGCGGACGCATCGTAGCTCATCGACGCCCCGCACCCGTCGCACTGAAAGTTGTGGGTTGATGTTTGCGAATGTGGCTTCGCCTCGGCTTCGCCACCGTGAGGAGCTTCGGTGCCGCAATTGGCGCAAAACAGGTCCTCTTCGTCGATCAAGGCGCCGCAAACGGAGCACTTTTCCAAGAGATCCGACATTATCCACCTGACAGAAACATGAACAGAAGAACCACCAGCAGCAGCAAAACGAGACCGCCGATCACCGCCAGAGTGACTCGGAGCCACGACAACGGCTTGTCACCGGCGATCTTGCCCGTTTGCCCGTTGACCAGGAAGCGAAACAGCTTTTCGCCGTATCGGTAGCTCAACAGATAGATCGGCACCAGGCAGAGATCTGAGTTGACGTTCGAGAAACGCGTTTCCACTTGCAGGCCGCGGTGCGTGTCGCCGGGCAGAAACGCCGCGACGTTTCGCTGCTCGCGCTGGTGAAACTCCTGACGGCAGACCTCCAACGCCTCGTCACGCTCGACAGAATACTCCTCGCACAACCAACCAGCGAGGAAATAGGGCTCGTACCGCTTCAGAGCCGGCAGTTGAAACGGCTTGATCCGATCCGCATCGCGCTGCGAAAGGCCACGGCTGCCGGAAACGAGATACCCGCTGTAGTACCGGTGGTGCCGCCCAGAAAGCGGCCACCATTCGGTTTCGCGGACTCGGCGCGTCCTGGTGACCGTCTTACCTTTCGAATCTGTGGTCGTGTAAGTCTCCGTGCGATACCAATACTCGCCGATCGTGGCGTTCCATGAACTCGCCGCAAGCATCGAAAAAGACCAGAACGGAAGGTACACGCCCTTGAGCTTTTCGGCCACCTGGGCCGTCTTCAAGTCGCCCGGACGAAACCAGTTGTTCGAACGTATCCACTGCTGGAACTTCTCTTGGGCCTGCTCCGGCGTCACGCCGAAACCGATGACGAATTCCGGGCGTTGACGCTCGGTGTGCTCGCGCGAAAATTCGGCCACGTAGGTGGAATCGCAGAACGGACAGACGTAGCTGCGCTGATCCGTGTCGGTCGCCACTTCGCTGCCGCAGTTTTCGCACCGGAAAAACTTCTGCGCCGGCATTTCCACTTCGGCTGCCGTCGGCACCTCGCCCCCCGCGCGCGGAGAGCCGCAGGCCGGACAGAACCGGTCGAGGGGCTCGACGGGGCAACCGCATGCCGTGCACGGCTCGCCCTGTGGGGCCACGGCTTCGCTGTCGATTATTGGGGCGTCCAGGTCCGAGGCTGCCTCGACGTCCGCAGTTTGAACTTCGGTTTCGGACATGCTCTCGTGCCGCAAAAAAAAAAGGGGGACCGGGAGGTTTCCCGTAACCTTACCCAACGTCGTGGCAATATCAAGCGATGAATGAGGAACCTCCCACTTGCCAACTGCACCTGTTTGGGTTATACTCAAACCCGTCGTCATTTTGCGTGTCGAGGATGTTCTCGGCGAAGGTACTGGTAGGAACTATCCCAACAGATGGGATTCGACTTGCCACCATCGGCAGTCGCTCCCCTTTCTGGAGTTGCTTTGACACAGCTCGTTCAGTAAATTCGTGTGTATCTTCATTACCCATTCAGATTAGGAAACAGAACGCCATGACCATTCGAGTATTGATTGCTGATGACCATGAAGTGGTACGGTGCGGTTTGAGAAGTCTCTTCGCCGACACCGATATTGAAATCGTCGCCGAAGCAGGCGGTGGCAAAGAAGCCCTGGAACTGGTAGCGGGGACCCAACTGGATGTCGTCATCATGGATGTCCGCATGCCTGACCTTGACGGGTTGAACGTGCTCGGAAGGATCAAGCTGGACTTCCCAGACCTGCCGATCTTGATGATTTCCACGTATAACAATCCCACCTATGTTGCGCGGGCAGTGGCGTTGGGGGCGGCCGGATACGTGTTGAAAGACTGCGAGCGTGAGAGGCTTCTGGCGGCGGTGCGCAAGGCCGCTACCGGCGAGAGCGTGTGGACGCGCGAAGAACTGCGACGCGTGACCGGCGCACTGGCAACGCCGCGACTGAACGCCAACGTCGAAGTCCCGTTGACGCAACGTGAAAGCGAGGTCCTGCGGCAGCTCGCATTGGGGCTGACGAATAAAGAGATCGCCCAAGCCCTGCACATCAGTTACGAAACGGTCAAGGAACACGTTCAACACATCCTGCGGAAGATCGGCGTGACGGATCGGACGCAGGCAGCCGTTTGGGCGGTACGAAACGAGTTGGTGTAGCTGATATGACAAAGCCTACGGATATCTACCTGAAGAGCGTCGTCACGTCGACGGAACAAGTCGAGTACCGAACGCCCATCAAATTCGGTGGACGTGTGGTGAACGACGCCGTTTTGCTTAACGTCATCGTCGATGTCGAGACCCGCGATGGTCGACGCGGCCAGGGGTTTGGCTCGATGCCGATGGGTAACGTATGGGGGTGGCCCAGCCAGACGGTTGCGGGCGAAGACACGCTGGCTGCGATGATCTCGTTAGGCCAGCGTATGGCCGACCGAGCGAACGACTATACGGACGCGGGGCATCCGCTGGAGATCACGCACGACTTGGCGGCCGACTACGATCCGGTTGCCAACGAAGTGACTACCGAGGCGGAACTGGCCGAGCCCATGCCGCGGTTGGCGCAGTTGGTAGCAATCAGTCCGCTCGAAGCGGCCATTCATGATGCTATGGGCAAGACTCTGGGCGAGAACTGCTACAACCTGCTGGGCGAGCAGTTCACCAACAGCGACCTATCGAGCTACTTGACGGACGAGTTTGCCGGCGAGTACCTGGATCGTTACACGCTTCGCGAGCCGAAAGCGAAGATGCCGCTGTACCATCTGGTCGGCGCCTTGGATCCACTGACCGACGGGGACATCGAAAATCGCGTTGGCGATGGCCTTCCCGAAACGCTGGGCGAATGGATACTGGCCGACGGCCTGACCCACTTGAAGATCAAACTTTCCGGGGAAGATCTCGATTGGGATGTCGGGCGAGTAGCCGGCGTCGAGAAAGTGGCGGTCGAAGCCCAAGCCAAGCGGGGATGCACGGTGTGGCATTATTCGCTGGATTTCAACGAAAAGTGCTCCAGCGTCCAGTATGTCCTCGATTTCCTGCAGCGAGTGCGTGAAGTTTCGCTCTCGGCTCTGGATCGCGCCCAGTACATCGAACAGCCTACGCATCGCGATTTGCGGGCCAACCCCGAGAATCGGATGCACGAGGCGGCTAAGATCAAACCGGTGGTCATCGACGAATCGCTGGTTGATCTGGAAAGCCTGCTGCTGGCTCGGGAACAAGGCTATTCGGGCGTCGCGCTGAAGGCGTGCAAGGGGCACAGCGAGGCACTGCTGATGGGTGCCGCGGCCCAGAAGTACGAGCTTTTCCTGTGCGTTCAGGATTTGACTTGCCCAGGCGCGTCATTCCTGCATTCGGCAAGTCTTGCCGCTCGCATCCCTACGATTGCGGCTATCGAAGGCAATAGCAGGCAGTATTGTCCTGGCGGAAACGAAGCTTGGGCAAAAAGCTATCCCAGCATGTTCAACATCACCGACGGCACGGTGGGGACGGCGGCCCTGGACGGTCCTGGCCTGGGCTACCAAACGCTGTAAATCGAACGCAAGAGAATGTTAGGGTCAGCAATGGCCAGTAGGTCCCGCTTGCCGAGCGGGACATCTTTTTGCTAGCCCTCGCACCTCTTCAGGTCCCGCTCGGCAAGCGGGACCTACTTTCCGATTTGAGTGTAGCCGGAGTCGCAAGACTTCGGGAGTAACCGTTTCGGCCCGAAGTGTTTCCACTTCAGCTACGAAAAAAGCCCGCGGGCAATTGGCATTGCCTGCGGGCCTGTGGTGTATTCCGCTGTGCCCAGAGGGCCGTTAACGCTTCGAGAACTGCGTGCCGCGGCGAGCTCCATGCAGACCGCACTTCTTGCGTTCCTTCATTCGCGAGTCGCGAGTCAGGAATCCGCCGTCGCGCAGCGGCGGGAACAATTCTGTGTCGTAACTGACCAAGGCTCGCGCCATGCCCATCCGACAGGCACCAGCCTGCCCGGTCGTACCGCCGCCGGTCACTCGGATGATCACATCCACGTCTTCCTGTTTGCCGACGGCCTCCAGCACGGCCGCCACGCACTTCCGGTCGTGTTCGGTCAGGAAGTACTCTTCGAACGGCCGCTTATTAATGGTGATGGTCCCGCTGCCCGCTCGGACGCGCACACGGGCCACCGAAGACTTGCGCCGTCCGGTTCCCAGTGCATCGCCGTTATTCTTGTCTGTTTTGACTGCTACCATGATTCTCCTACTTGGCCCCCAGATCCTTGGGCTCAGGCTGCTGAGCTTGATGGGGATGATCAGATCCGACATAGACCTTTAGCTTAGACAACATCTTGCGTCCCAGCTTACTCTTGGGCAACATTCGGCGAACCGCTTCGCGGAGGATCTTTTCGGGATGCTTCTCCGCTCGTTTGGCGGCCGTCTCTGACCTCAGTCCTGGGTAGCCGGTATACCAAGTGTATGCCTTCTGCTCCCACTTTCTGCCGGTTAGCACCACCTTCTCGACATTGGTCACGATCACAAAATCGCCGGTGTCGACGTGTGGGGTGTACTCCGGGCGATGCTTCCCCATCAGAATCGTGGCAATATCACTGGCCAACCGCCCCACGACCTTTTCGGTCGCGTCGACTAGCCACCAATTTTGCTCCACCTCACCCGTCTTCGCCATGTAAGTCTTTGTTCTCGCCAATTTCCAGTCTCCAACGCACCGGCGCGGGCGGGCGCCCGCGGCTCGGTCGATTGCATAAGATGCAGGGAAACGACTACTTTAGCGATTTCCCTTTGCCCTTTCAAGGGTTACGTCGGCGGAATCGGGGTCCTATTTGTGCGAAAAACACGACTTGTTCAAATATAGCCGGCCTCTCGTGCCTTTCGGTCGGACGGTTCAGAAACTGTCGCTGGGGTGGTAGTATCGGCGGCGGAAAAGCGGGAGATTGTGGTTATGGTAGCCATCCGCCGTCGGGCGTTCGTGATTCTCTTTGCAGCCGTAGCAGCGTGCGCGGGGGCATACTTGGCGGACAGAGAACCATCGGTCGTGGGCCAGTCGTCGGACACATACCGCGTGCGAGTGGAGCAGCGCAATCCGGGTAGGTCCCGTCCGGCAGACGGGACCTACCTGGAGACGCTTTGCCGGGAAAGAGCGGAACGCCTCGAACGCCAACTCGGCCGCGAATGTGACGTTGTTGTCCGATCGCCTTTTGTCATTGCAGGCGATTCAAACGCTGCCGCCTTGGAACGTAAACACTCGTCGACCATCGAACCGGCATGCCTGGCCATGGCCCGCCAGTACTTTCACAAATCGCCGGATCGACCGATCGCCGTATTGTTGTTTTCCGACGAGAGAACGTACCGGCGTTGCGCCGAATCGCTGTTCTTTGACCGCAACGTTTCCCGTTTTGGGTACTTCAAACCCGGCCGGCGGACGATCCTGGCGAATCTCGCCTGGGGCGATGGGCCTCTGCTTCACGAGCTGACTCACGCGTTGATGCGGCTCGATTTCCCAGAAGCCGCCGTTTGGCTGCGCGAAGGGCTGGCTTCGCTGCACGAGGCAAGCTCGCTTGTAAGTGAAGGCGGGGGCTCGCTTCTCGAAGGAGAAATGAACTGGCGACTTGAAGCCCTCGAACGCCAGATCCAGCGAGGAAGACTGCAGGGGCTGCGAGACTTGATACACGCCGACGACTTCGGCGGACCCGACGAAGCACTCAACTTTGCACAGGCGCGCTATTTTTGCCTATTCCTTCAAGGGAAGGATGTTCTGAGCGAAATCTACCGGCGATATCGCGCGAGCCACCACGAAGACCCGCGAGGAGAGAAGGCCGTCCTCTTGGCGTTGCCGGGCATCGGCTGGCGGGACCTGGACGGCGAGTTTGGCAGATGGGTGATGTCGTTATCGGCGAATGGCCTCACCCAACGGGCAGGAACGTGACGGGCAGGAGTCTCGCCTTGGCCGCAATACTCCAGCCAAATGCCAAAACACTCCACATGACGACATGCCAAGGTCCGTCACGGTCCTGGGATGGACACGGGAATCCGTATGGCGATGCTATTCCTTGAGTTTCAGTTCGAGCTTCGTCGGTTTTCCGGTTGCATCAATTTCAAAGACGGCGTTCGCCCGAGGGTCGACGACTAGTAGGCCGTCGTGGTGCCGCGCCAAACCGACTGGATTGACCAGCGGTTCGCCCGATATCCACTTCGTCGGCTTTCCACCCTGCGGTACCTTCCATATGGCCCTCGCGTATCCGTCGCACACATACGCAGTCTTGTCCTGGTCCAGGACGATCGTGTGGGGAAATTGGAATGGTCGCCCCTCGACGATGGCCTCGACTTTCCCGTCCGGAGAAACACGAACCACTTGGTCTTTGCCGTGAGAAACAACCCACAAGTTGTCGTCCCCATCGATGCACACACCGCGCGGAGCGGGAACTTCGGCTAGTAACGCCGGTTTGCCTCCTTCTCCGGGCACCTTCCAGATCCGGTGCAACTCCAAGTCGGAAACCAGAAGCTGGCCTTTGCTGTCCACGGCGATTCCCATGGGTATTCCGATACCACCGTCGGTCAAGGGGATGGGTTTTCCGTCCTCGCCGAGCCTATACACTTCGCGAGTCGCACTGTCGCCGGCTAGGACGCTTCCGTTCCCGTCCAACGCGACGCAGCGGACCGCGTTCAAAGGAGTACGAAAACGTTTCGAACCTTTGAATAGCGTTGAAAGATCGCTCCCGTCAACTCGCCACACGCCTGGCAGATTCCGGTCGGCGATGTACAGTTTGCCGGATTCGGCCACTGCGATCGAAAGCGGGTACTCCATTTGGGCAGTGGCCGACTTCGGCAACACGGCGACCAGACAAGTTAGGCATCCAATTATCAGCTTTTGCATCGTCTTCTTCTCGCCTTCTCCGAGTGAATTCGTCCTTCCAGCATAACGCGTTTTCCGGTCCCGGCCAAAGCAGGTTCCCACGGCCGGGCAGGGAGTTCGTTGGAACGTACAGGGAGCAGAACTTATCGGCCGGCGAATGTCAAGCGAGTCCGCGGTACTCCCGTTGAGAACACGGAACAGGCGTCATAAGATAGCGGTTGTCACAGTGACGCGCCGTGCGCTCGCGCGACCTGATTGGATGGACTTCTCTTCACGGAAAGGTGGCGACGGAATGAAGGCCCAGAAGACGGCGATCGTATTGATCGAGTTCCAAAACGAATTCTGCAAAGACGGCGGCAAATTGCATGATATGGTCAAGGACGAAATCGCACGCCAGAAGACGGTCGAGCATGCGATTGAATTGGCCCAAGGCGCTCGCCAGAAAGGAGCCCTGATTGTCCATTGCGGGTTCGTATTCGACGAGCAGTGGGTGGACGACAAATGTGTGTGCGGCATCATCGCCGGTGCCAAAGAGGGCGGGGCTTTTCGACCTGGCGACTGGGGCACCGAGTTCATTGACGAATTGAAGCCTCAAGAGGGTGACGTCGTGCTCGAAGGCAAGCGGGCACTCAGCGGATTCACAAACACCGGTTTGGACGAGATCCTTCAACAGCACGGCATCGAGAACGTGGTGATCGCGGGTTTCCTTTCAAATGTCTGCGTCGAAGCCACTTCGCGGAGCGCCTACGATCGGGGCTACAAGGTCTGTGTGGCCAAGGACGCAACCGCGGCAGCATCGGAGCAGAACCAGCAGTACGTGGAACGCGAGATCTACCCGATCTTGGGCGAAGCAAAGACATCCGAGCAAATTGTCAGCGAACTGGAAGAGTAGCGGAGAAGCCACAATGCTTCAGGAGGCCCGGTAGGCGGGTGCCTTGACGACCATGCGTGGAAGACCTTAGCTTGGATGAGCAGTCAGTACATTCGAGAAGGACCTAACGGTAACGGTCGCTTTCATAGAAAGGAAAGACACATGGCCACGATTTATCGAGTCAACATGACCGATCTTTCGGTTCGCGCGGAGGAGCCCGGCGATAGCCTCGAAGGAATGGGGGGCCGTGGGTTGACTTCGACAATCGTGGCCAGCGAAGTGCCACCCAGTTGCCATCCACTGTCGGCCGAGAACAAGCTGGTGATCGCACCGGGTACGCTCACGGGCACAGGGGCTCCTTGTTCCGGAAGGTTGTCCGCCGGCGCCAAGAGCCCATTGACTCGCACGATCAAGGAAGCCAACTCGGGCGGCATGGCGGCCATCGCGCTGGCGACTTGCGGCGTCAAGGCGATCGTTCTAGAAGGCCAGCCGGCTGACGGCAAGCTGCGCCGATTGGTCGTGAGTTCGGACGGTGTCAAAATCGAACCTGCCGACGAGTTGGCCGGGCTGGGAAATTACGACACAGTCGCCAAGCAATTTGACGAGTTCGGCGATAAGATCTCGTGCATCAGCATCGGCCAGGCAGGCGAGATGCGGGCTGCCAGCGCGAGCATTGCGGTGACCGACGTCGAGGGACGCCCGACGCGACATTGTGGGCGCGGCGGCTTAGGCGCCGTGATGGGTTCGAAAGGCGTCAAGGTGATCGTCGTCGATCCAACCGGTGGCAAACGACCGAAACCCGCCGATTCGAACGCCTTCAAACAGGGCGTCAGCAAGTTCAACGACGCATTGAAGGGCCACCCTCTGACGGGCGAGGGCTTGCCCAAGTACGGTACCAATGCATTGGCAAACGTGATCAACGCGGCCGGAGCCTATCCGACTCGGAATTTCAGCGATGGACAGTTCGAAGGTACCGAACCGATCAGCGGCGAACGTCAACATGATGTGATTGTCGAACGCGGCGGTGAGATTGCTCACGCGTGCCATCGCGGGTGCACCATCCGCTGTTCACGGACCTATGTGGACGAAAACGGCGAGTTCATCACGAAAGGCCCGGAATACGAGACCATTTGGGCCCACGGTGCCGATTGCGGTATCGACGATCTGGACGCGATCGCTCGGATGGACCGTATGGACGATGATCTTGGCTTGGACACGATCGAAACGGGCGCGACCATCGGAGTTGCGATGGAGGCTGGAATCATCCCGTTTGGGGACGCGAAAGCCGCCTTCGGTCTGCTGGAAGAGGTTGCCAAGGGAACGCCGCTGGGCCACTTAATCGCTTCCGGTGCCGAAGTGATGGGCAAGGCGTACGGCGTTACCAGGGTACCAACGGTCAAAGGGCAAGCCATGCCGGCTTACGACCCGCGCGCGGTTCAGGGAATCGGAGTAACTTATGCCACTTCGACGATGGGCGCCGATCACACAGCAGGCTATGCCGTGGCGCCGAACGTGCTGGGGGTGGGCGGAAATGTCGATCCACTGAAGCCGGATGGCCAGGTCGATCTGAGCCGCAATCTGCAAATCGCAACGGCGGCGATTGACACGTCGGGGTTGTGCTTGTTTGTTGCTTTTGCGGTGCTGGACGATCCAACAGCCATGGAGGGCATCTGCGAGATGCTCAGTGGGCTTTACGGCCGGGAATTCACCGCGGACGATTTCCTCGAAGTCGGCAAACGAACGCTGGCAGCCGAACGCGCGTTTAACGCTGCGGCTGGTTTCACCGCGTTCGACGACCGTCTGCCCGACTTCTTCCGCAAAGAGCAGTTGCCTCCCCACAATGTCACGTTCGGCGTACCGGACGAGGAACTGGATCAAGTTTTCACGGGCATCGAGTAGCGATCACGATGGTAGCCGTCACGGTCAACTTGTACGCCAATCTGCGTGAATACGCGGGCGGTGCTGCGTCGATTGAACTCGAAATCGAACCGGGCAGGACGATCGAGGAAGTCGTCGCGGGTCTGGGGATTCCCGCCGAGCAAACGAAGATCATTTTCGTCGACAATCGCCGTGCCGACCTCGGCCATGCGCTCCAAGGCGGCGAGCGGCTCGACCTGTTTTCGGCGATCGGCGGTGGGTAGAGGAGCAGACGATCTTATGCGGCGAATCGTGTTGTGCCATACATGCTCGCGACGTTACGACGCGTCGAAGAAAGAACCCGGTTGGCGGTTTCACTGCCGCTGCGGTGAAGAGCTGACGGTCGAGGTGTCTGAATCACACACCGCTGAAGTGGTGCGTTGCTCTTCGTGCGGCGGGCCGCGAGAGAAGGGCGTCAACCGTTGCGGCTTCTGCGGGGCCGATTTCACGATTCACGAGCGAGACCTGAACACGGTCTGCCCCGAGTGTTTCGCGCGTGTGAGCGACCGGGCAAAGCACTGTTGCCAATGCGGAACCAGGTTGGCGGCCGAAGAATATGCGGGTCAGGAAACGGAATTCGCTTGTCCGGTCTGTGGCGACGAAACGCACCTGGCCAGCCGGCCGCTGGGACAGGAGAAGGTCAATATCCTCGAATGCCCGCTATGCGCCGGGCTTTGGCTGGGCCACGAAGCCTTCGACCAATTGCGCGACCGCGTGAAACGCCAGGGGGTGCGGCCGGGCGAAGCTACCGTCCCACAGTCGAAGCCGCAGCCCGCGCGTCAACAGAAAGGGCCGCGATACCGTGCCTGCGCCCATTGCGGAAAACTGATGCAGCGGCGAGCCTATGGCCAAGGCAGCGGGGTGATTATCGACACGTGTCGCGACCACGGAATCTGGTTTGATGCCGAGGAGTTGCAGCACATCCTGGCGTGGATTCTCAAAGGCGGGCAAGAGAAAAAGCCGCTGGGCCGCCAGCAAGAATCGCCGCACGTCAGCAAAGAACCGATCTTCGGACCCCGCATGGGGCCTGGGGATTCCACGATTGGCGACGGGAGTTGTTTCGATTTCGGATTCTCCGATCCGGACCGCCCTGATTTACTCACGGCGCTAGTCGGTGAAGTCGCCGAAGGTCTGTTCGGACTTTTCAAGCGTTAGGAACGTCGTAGTAGGTCCCTTCTGCCGGAAGGGACCTGGAAGCGCGAAACGACCATCCATCAGCGAAGAAGATCCCGCCCGGCAGGACCTACCGAAAGACGCGCGGCATTCGCCCGTGTCACAGCGTGAGGCCCAAAAACACGTCGTCGGTGAGCCAAGTCACGCAGCCCGCTTTGTAGAACCTGCGGGAGGCTGCGGAACATTGCCGACGATTGCCATCGCGCGACAGGACAGGAACTTGCGTTGGCAGGAATAGCAGCGCACACTGACCAGTAAGAGACGCCCTAACCAGCCCAGGCGTACATTACCGCTTTCGCTTCTGAATGTCTTATGTGATCCACAGTGGGGGCATGTCATGCTCGTCGCTCGCAATAATGGTAGATGAGGGCTACCGGATAAGCGTTTTTATCGGAAGGCCTCCGGGCAACCTTCGAACGTTTGGTGCGATAAACCCGCATAACGATCCCGGAGACCCGTGTGACCCACACAGGCGGAACTTCTGTTTCCTTCCGCATTTCTGCGACGACCGGCAGATCAGCGTTTAGCCCAGTCGGAATGCCTGCGCAGGAGTCGAACGTACCCATGCCATCGATTGTGTGCGGTCCGCAGACGGCAGGCTATTACTTGACATTTCCCAGCAAAACGAACAGACTGCAGCGCGGTCTTCGATGTAAGGGTGGCTACGTCATTTGACCGCGACCCAGCGGGGAGCGCGGGAGTTGACGCCGCCTGACGCGCTCCCCGCTGGAGACTGCTGAAATGCTAGCGGAAACCAAAGTGGGGTAAGCTTCCAGCTTGCCGACCTTGTGCATTGTTGATACCCACGTTTTCCTTGCCTACGTATTTGGCAAGCTGGAAGCTTACCCCACGACTTATTCAGCAGTC
>JADHUC010000240.1 GCA_016784735.1 Pirellulaceae bacterium
CACACAACATCGCTAACAAGCATTTTTTCGCCCCCAACTCCCTGCACCTACAGCTGAGGGAGCTTGGGGGCGAAAAAATGCGGGCCACTTCAGTAACCGTTGACCCTCCGCAAGCCCACGGTTGCTTCGCAGGAGCCTTCATTTATAACCATCAATGTATAACCACGAGTCTATATCAATCATCCAGACGATGGGAGCAGTGAAAGATGTTCAAGATCACCCCGTTCATCTTGCGTTTCATTTGTGTCGCTATCGCGATTTGCCCTTCGATCACCTGTCTGGCCGAAGGCGACGAGGACGATTCAAAACGTTTTCGCTATGTCGTCCAATACGCGACCTACCTGGGCGGCGAGGCCTGGGACCAGGCTCGCGAAGTGATTCCTTATCCCGACGGAACGGTTCTGATCGGTGCGATGTCGGCGTCTGCGAATATGCCCACGACTGAAGGCGTGGTTCAGCCACGTTACGCGGGCGACGATCCTTCGCTCGGGCACGGCGGCGTCATTGGCGGCGACGGATATCTGGCCCGGATCAGCGCCGACGGTTCGAAGATTCTTGCCGCAACCTACTTCGGCGGCTCGAAGCAGGAACGCGGCGTCTACGGTATGCTGCTCGACTCGCAAGGGAACATCGTCATCGGCAGCGCCACGCGCTCGCCCGACATGCCGACCACCGACGGCGCGTACCAGACCCGATACGGCGGCCCGGACGCAGACATGTACGCCGCAAAGCTCTCGGTGGATTTGCAAAAGATCCTGTGGTGCACTTACTTTGGTGCGTCGAAGAACGATTGGCCCCGCGGCGGAATCGCCCTGGATGGCCAGGACAACGTGGTAATCGTTGGTGGAACCAATTCGAAAGACTTCCTCACGACGGAAAACGCCTACCAGCGAGAGCTTAAAGGCGAACGCGATGCGGCGGTCGTCAAGCTCTCCGCGGATGGCTCACGCCTGATATTCAGCACGCTACTCGGCGGCAGCAGTTGGGACGGACTCATGGGCGCCCAGTTCGATCGATCCGGAAACGTCTACGTAGCGGGCCATACGCGTTCCTCCGACTTCCCCGTGACGCCAGGGGCGCCACAAGCCAACCTTTCAGGCAAGTCCGACTGTTTTCTCGCCAAGCTCTCAGCCGACGGATCCGAACTGATCTACTCGACGTATCTGGGCGGCAAGGAGAATGAATTCGCCGAGCATCGACCGTGGCTCGGGCGCGATGGTTCGTTCCTGTTGACCGGAGTCACCGGTTCTGCTGGCTTTCCGGCGACGGCAGGGGCCTATCAGAAAAAGCTCCAAGGAAAAACCGATGGCTTTCTGACCAAGATGTCGCCTGATGGGCGGCGATTTGCGTTCTCGACTTTGCTCGGGGGCTCGGGCGGCGAGTTCTTCCTGACGCCAACACCGGATGCAGACGGCAATATCTTCATGGTGGGACACACTACGTCGGAGGGCTACCCGATCACGCCCGGCGCGTTGCAGAGCCAGTATGGCGGCGGCAAGAGACAGTGGGACGGCGATGGCGCAGTGGCCGTGCTCAGCCCGGATGGTTCGCGGCTGCTCTATTCCACGTACCTCGGCGGCAGCGGGGACGATCTGATCCGCAGTGTCGCTTTCGGGCCAAACGGCGAAGTCTACCTGGTGGGTAGCACCACTTCGCCGGATTTCCCCGTCACCGCCGACGCGGTGCAGGCATCGTTGAGCGGGAACGCCGACGCATTCATCGTGAAGCTGGTGTCGGCACCATGAGATGGGTGAAGCGCACGGGAGCGGCTACAGCGCGTTCGGCAAGCCCGTCAGGATATCCGGTCCGCCTCCAATACCGCCGCCAATGTGGCTTGAGCCGCCATGCGGACGTTGTCGAAATCGACTCGTTCGGCGATGTCGCCTTCGCGGTGGTATTCGGGATCGGCGTAGGGGAACGATCCGATGTTCAGCACGGTTCGCCCATAGCCGGCTTTGACGAAGGAACCATCGTCGTCACCGGGCCCCTTGCGTTGGGCGATGCTCTGCCGGAGACCGATGCGGTAGTCCTCGTTTACCTGTGTCATCAGATCGGCCAAGGCCTTGCCTTCATCGACCGTGTACAGCGTGACGTTCGTCTTGGCGCCGGCGTCGATGTCCTGCTGACTCTTGCCGCCCAGGCCGTCCAGGTTAACGACCGCTACCAGATTGTCGCCGCGCTCGCGTGCGTTGCGGGCGGCAGTCACGCTGGTCCAGGGCGAGTGTTCCTCGTTGCAGAACAGGAACCGAATGGTGCGCTGCGGTTCCAAAGCCGCCACGATTCGCGCTAGTTCAAGCATGGCTACCGTACCGACCGTGTTGTCATACGCTCCGGGCGAATGTACCCAGCTTTGTGAGTCCTTGTGTGCCAATAGCAGGATGATCTCTTCCGGTCGTGATGTACCAAGACGTTCGGCGTACAGGTTGTACGCGTCGTACCAGGGATCGTCGGGCAACGGACGTGAATACTGATGGGCCTTGGGCTTTGTCGTGTCGCATCGGCACGCTTGAACTCGCACCGCTTCACGCCGCACTTCGTATCCGCGGGCCTCCAATTGCGCGGCGAGAAAATCATCGGCTTCGTACAGTGTGTTCTTCGAGTGATCTGGCAGCGTCAGATTCAGCTTGCGCATCGGAATCGGGCTGTCGGCAAGGTGAAACACATCATCGGTCATCCGCTTCTGATCGACCCGCCGAATCGTTCGAGCGATGAGAGGATCTTCCATGGTGGTGCCCCTTGGTTGATTTCATCTGGTGAGCGGCCTTGCGTGATTCGCGGCGTCGGACGACCGCTTCTTGTCTCATGGAGTCACGGCTAGTTTCTCCGACTCCCTGGCTTCGCACACGACGCGGAAGCCTACATCGAAGATCCGCTGCCACGGCCAGTAGCTCGTGCGACAGCCGGATCGCGCCAAGTCGGCGCGGTCGTACCACGAACCGCCGCGCACGACCTTGCGGTTACCAGGGTCGGTATCCCGCGGATCATCGGCGCTGCCGGCCCATTCGCTTACATTGCCGTGCATGTCGTGTAGGCCCCAGTTGTTGGGTTTGTAGGATCCTACGGCTGCCGAGACTCGTTGCTTGTCGTCCACGGGATCCACGGCATAGAACTGTTTGACCCGTTCCACCCTGCCCCACGGAGTCATCGTCCTTGCCCAGCCGGTGAAGTTCAGCAGCGAGGCGTCAGCCAAATTTGCGAAGGTTGCCGAGTCGGCGCCCCGAGGGCCGAAATTCAAGGCCGTGTCCGTCCCCGCTCGACAGGCCCACTCCCATTGCGCTTCGCTTGGCAGCACAAACTCCCTGCCCGTCTGCTGCGACAGCCATCGACAGAAGGCGTTAGCCTGTTCCCACGACACTCGGCAGACCGGCTGGCGAGGCTGGTTCAAGTCCGCGTAATCCTCCCAAGTCCACTTCAGCCACAGCATAGGCTCCATCCTGCTATCGTGCGCCGGGTCGAATCGCCGGTATTGCTCGTTGGTTACTTCCAGCGTACCCATCCAGTACGGCCGCTCGATTTTCGCCTTGCTCAGCGGGCGTTCGTCGTCATACCCGGCCAGGTCGCCCATGACGAATTCACCGGCTGGGATCAACGTGAACTGCATCCGAACGTCTGCCCCAAGTTCGACCTCCATTTCGATCCGGGCGCCGGCTCTGGCTTGGCGCCGTTTGGCCTCGTCGGAATCGAAAGGCCAACCCGCCACCCGTATGAGCTTCGCCGGCGCCGTTTCGGGCGGCGGCATCACGGGCGTTACGGGGACTCGCGGCGTGTTGGGAATCGCTTCGGGATCTTCGTCAATCCCGCCGTAGCGTCGCAGAGACTCGATTCGTCGATCGCGACATTCGAGGACATTCGGTTTGTCGCGCACCGTGGGAATTTCCAGCCACGTGCCGTAGGCCGGAGCATTCATGTCGATCCAGGTCACCAAGCGATCCCATGCCTCCGCGTCGAGTCGAACGTTGTGATGACCTTTGCGGAGCATCCGTACCAAGGGGCTGGTGTCCGCGTGGTAGTCGGCCGGCGGCAGCACTCGCGGGTCGCCTTCCAGCCCAGGGCTGCGAACGAATCGGCGTAACACATAGTACGACGGAGGAAAGGGAGCATCCGAAAGCGGCAATGGCCGCGGCTCGTGGCGGCGCACGTCCGGCGGGTTCTTCCCGTCGGCTCTCGGTTGGCCGTTGTGGCAGCCGACGCAGTATTTGTCCACCACCGGCTGAACTTCGCGGTCCCAACTGAAACCGCGCACAGGCCCGTACCACGGCTCGATCGCCGACGGTTCGCGGGCGAGGGCCAGCGGCTGGAGTTCCGGCGGCGCGCTGTTGATATCCTCGTGGCAACCGACGCACGAAACCGCCTCGCCGGGCATGGCCGTAAACCAGCTTCGCATCAACTGCAGTGCCTTTCCTTCGACATCCAACGGCTGAACCGCGATCGGCGTGTTGGCCGGCACGACGAAATACGCCGAACCGTCCTCGGACACGGGCACGGTGCCCAGGACCCGCCGTACGTCCCACGGACCGTCCATGCCAATGTAGTCCTCGATGCCCGAGGTGCCGAAGTAATTGAAGTGGTAGGTGAACAATCTGAGCTTCTTGACCGTGCCGCGCGGAATCCCTTCGAGCCCCGGGCCGGCATAGATGTCGCTCAGATAGACGGTCGCTTCGCGCGAGTCGCGCTGGACCCGATCGGGAATCACCGGCGGACGTGGCGTTTTCCGCAAAGGCACGGGCTCGAACAACAGCCAGCCTTGTTCCTCGTGCAGCAAGACCATGTTGTCGAACACGTCCACCAGGTAAACGCCCCACGGCGACTGGCTTGTCGGTTGACACGAGACAATGAAGTACTTGTCGCTCAAGGGATACGGATGGAGGAATTTCGGCCAGGAACCGTCGACCAGTTTGTCCTCCAGGATCGCTTCGACCTTCTTGCCCCAGCCCGGAATGCGCTGCACGACCCCTTCGGCCTGACGCCGGCCTTTGGCCACGTCGAATAGCACCAGTTCACCGGCCCGCGGCGTTCCATGATGACCGGTGACGATGCCCACGAATTGCGTTGGGTGGTCGGGAATCGGCTCCGCGTAGAAAATGCGATTCGGCCAGAAACTGCTGCTGGCGTAGTAGGCCCGTTGCTCGGTGCCGTCCGGGTTCATGGTGAACAGCCGAGCGCTGAACGCGTGCGCGATGTCCGTGTATTCCCAACGCGTGTAGAGGACCCGCCCGTCGCCCAGCATCGTCGGATAGAAGTTGTGGTCTTGATCGAAGCACAGCCGCCGAACGCCCGATCCGTCGCCGTGCATCACACACAGGTTGGCCACCTCGTCGTATCGCCGCTCGCACGGGACCGACTGAAAACAGGCCGACGAACCAAACAGGATGCGATCGTCGGCCAGGTAACACGAGTCGTAATTGTCGACATCATTCTCCTCACCCTGGGTCACTTGGCGAAGGTTCTTGCCGTCCACGCCGATCTCGAATATCTGAAAACGCTCGTGACTGCCAATGGAGGAGAACAACAGCCGGTCGGCGTCGAAGTGCAGTTTCATTTCGCCAACGTATGCGGGGCGTTCCGGCCGGAACAGCGTCCTGAGTTGCCTCGCGGGTTCTAGGGGCGAAAGAACGGCGATCTCGTTGTCGATGGGGATTTGCCGCAAGACACCGTTGCCTTGGTAGTTGAGCGGCAGCCCGTTCAGCAGATGACCGGGCCCCGCAGTCAGCGGTGGCCTCCGGAAATGAGGCATCGGATTGTAGGCCCTTGCGTCCCTGCGTTTCACCACCAGCAGTCGGTCAAAGTCCAACAGCGGGTTGGACAACAACGCCTCGGCGCGTAATGCCTCGAACTGCTGTATGGCTTCGAACAATCGCTCGTAGTTGACGGACCCACCGGCAACGTCTCGCGCGTCGACAATGGTCTTCTGCAATTCTGTGATTCGCTGGATGTGCTGGGGTCCACGGCCGTATTCTGAGCCGTGGGTCGCTATCAAATCTTCCACAGCCAACCGCAATGACGTTACGTTCGAATCCTTCCAGCGGGCCAGAGTTTCCTCGATGTCCCTGGAGCGGTGGTAGAGTACGCGGATGGATTCGAGGTCACCCATGGTCTTGACGTTCTCGGCCAGCTTGAGCGCCTGCGATCCCAACCCGGCGCGGGTGGCGCTGGCATAACGTTCGGCCAGCACTCTCACGTTATCGAAAGGCCAATCCTGGGCCCAGATATTGTCCTGCTGCTCAGCCGCCATTTGCCGCAGCGACCGGGCGTCCGGGAAGTCGCGCCGGAGCGACTCCCAGAGCCTGGTACGTGACGAGTTGCCGGCATGGTGACGTACTTCGGCGGCCAACGCAGCTTCCTGACGGGCGAGAGCTTCTCGGCTGGTTGCCATCGTCTCACGCCACGTCGGCCTCTTCGTGTAGTACCCAAACGGGATTTCGCCGATCAGCACCAGGCATTGAGCGAATGACACCGTGCAGATGTCTTCACCGGGGCCACCGGAGCCACCAACCAAGGCCGGATATCCGATTGCTTCCTCACCGCGGCCTTCCCAAGTGACCATCCAGTCTGCCGGTTCCGGGTCTTTGTCCAGCCATGCCTTTCCCTTCAACTCACCTGCCTTCTTGTACAGCTTCATCCAGTACCACGTTCCGATTTGATAGGGAAACTCAACACCCGGTCCCCAGGCGACGAAGTCATGCAAAAATTCCAGCCTTCCCTCGTGAAACACGAGGTTGAATCCGTGCCCACTGGTTGGATTAAAGCAGACACTAATACCGGCCCGTGCCCACGGGCCGTCCTTCCATGAGTCCAGTCGCAACCTGGCGACAACCGTCACGTCGCTTGACACATCATCGCCGCCGTCGCCAACGACGATGATCGCCTTTGTCGGATCCGCCGGCTTTGGATCGGTCTGCTTGAGACATCCATCATTCAGTTCCCACTTCCCCCCGACCAACCTCCACTGTTTGGCCAGTTCCGTTTTGAAGTCACACGAGAAGATGTCCCTTTCCGCTGACGCACACCGAGGCAAGTTGGATGCAGCAGCAACAACCACCAGAAGAATCATAACGATGTGTTTCATCTGCCTGCCCTTCCAATTACTCGGCACGACATACAGCATACCCCATTCCAGTGCTTCCAAAGCCGTTGCCAGTATACCAACAGCGATACTCGTTGCCGTGTCGGATCACCGTCGGATAGCACCGCTGGCGATCGTCGAAGCTCCCTTTTTCGCCCACGCCAAGCTCCCCGTCCGGCCCGACGCGTTCTGACCACTGCCATTTGGTTCCATCCCGACTGACGAGCCGGTGAACGCGATATGCCGTGCCGAAGGTATTGACCCACATGGTGTAAGTCGCACCGTCTCGGACTACACAGGGCTTGGAGCATATGTACTCGTAGGGCTGGACGCCAAATGCCCTTGGACGAACCACCCAGTCGTCAAAGGGCTTTTCCCAGCGGATTCCGTCACGGGATTCCGCGTACGCGACTCCAATTTCGGGAATTACGGAGCCGTGGCCCGTCTTCACGCCTTTGGGTGCAGGGAAGTATCGAGCAATAGCCGTGTAGTACATACGAAACCTGCCCTGCTCGTGAAGGACCCAAACACTGCCAGTCCCTTCGGCGTCATACGGGCGATCGAGTGGCAGCACGGGATTCCCGTCATGGTATCGCCAAGTTTGCCCTCCGTCCTCCGAGATTGCCACGCCGGTCGTGTTCGCCAGTTTGCCATCTGCACGCCGGCCCCATCCACAGAAATAGAGAAGCCAATGCTTGTCCGTGACAGGCAGCAGAAACGGAAAACCGGGCCCCCGGCAGTTATGGTCCGTATTGGGTTCCGGTCCAATCAAGGGCTCACCGACCGGAACCCACTGGTTCGGATTGTTCACAGGGCTTTCGGCGCGAAGGATGTAGTTTCGTCCTTGCTTGTCACTTCCCCAGTAGGCCATGGTGTATCTGTCGCCGAACTGGACGACGTGCGCCGCTCCGGCGCGTGACGCGCCATGCAGAGGGTGTAGTCGCCCCGGCGGGATGATCGGGCCTGTCTGCTGCACTGTCCACGCCCGCAAGGTTGCAGCCCGCTCCGGATCCAACTCGCTGGTATCCGCGCTCGCCCACCGCGGGAACGCAACAGACGCAGCCACGCCTGCGCCGACGCTCGAGCGGAGGAATTCGCGTCGAGACAAACGAAGCGCTGAGATCCCAGCATGCGTACTCTCTGAGGTTGCGATGGCATCGCCCAACATCGATTCAAATACCTCCATCTTCGAGAAGGCCTGGACTCACAGCACTACCGTTTTCCAGGCATCGCCCGGTGCAATCGCTTCACCTCGTCGGCCGAGAGGGCACGAGCGTAGAACTTCAAGTCGGTCAGCTTGGCAGGCAGGAACTCCGGGCCGCTGTAATTGGGATTGCCGCCAATGGCGAAGTCGGCTGCGCTGGACACGATCGTCTCGGGGGCATTAGCGGTCGTATGGGCCTTGCCATCAACGTACAGAGTAAGCTTCTGGCCTTGCTTGACGCCCGCGACGTGATGCCACGTGTCGGTCTTGAGCGGATAGCCTTCTGTGCCGTAGCCACGGCCGGCTTCGATCCGCGCGTACAGCTTGCCGCCTTGCACCACTAGCCGCAATGGATCGTCCATTCCGCCGGCCCAGGCGCTGAAGACCTGTCCGTAGTTCGTGCTTGGCAGCTTTGTGACGGACACCCAGATCGAAACCGTGTAATCTTCCTCGGGGAACGTCAGCAACTTGTACTTGATCATGCTGCCTTCGCCGTCCAGCTCGATGGCTCCATTGGCTGTGCCATCCGGCCCGGGCGCCGGCTTCCAGCCTTTCGCCTCGAGCAACTCGCCATAGACGGGCTTGACGTCGCCCCGCAGCGGTGCCTCGGTGACCATCTGGTCCGACTCGCGCTGGCCGCAGGGCCAGTTGCCGGCGAGCGCCGGGGCCGTTGGGTCCACGGCAAATTGCTTGAACGGTGGAATGCTCTCAGATTGCCCGTGCTGGTTCCGAGCGATCACTTTCCAGTGATAGGGCGTGTGCAGATTGAGCTTCTTGGCCTCCTCTTGCGGAACGAGCATCCATCCACCCGTCTTCTCCCCACAGCGGAGCACGACGTTTTCGAAGTCCGGTCCATCGGCGATCACCACCGTGTGCTTGCGGTCGGCTGCCTCGGCGGCCGGCCTGCGCCAGGCGAAGCGGATCGCTCCCGGAGCGACCTTCGAACGGTCGGCTGGTTGCCACGACACAGGTACCGGAGGGCGGATGCCAACGGCGGGAAGCCAAGTCACATAGGAGCTGATCGGCTTGCCTTCAACAGTCGTTGCCCCGGCGTTGGCGAAATCGATCAGTCGTAGCGTCTTCCCGTCGACGGCGGGTACGTCGACCAACAGCCACGGCTTGTACGGGCCGGCCGCTTCGGCGATCTGATCGTCTAACGGCACCACCTTTGCTTCCGACAGCCTGGAAACGTCGACTTCCAGTTCCGCATCGGTCTTGAAGCGATCGTCTCGCGCCAGCAGGATCGGCCCGCGATAGAGCGAAACCTTGCCGAACTGGTTCAAATCGCCCGATTCGTAGCGGACACTCATGTCTAGTTTCAATGTGATCTGATCACCAGCCTTCCACACGCGAGCCAGTGCGAGGTAACAGCCCGGCCGCACGTCGTCTACAGCATCACCGGAAACCGACACTTCCGTCTTGGTCGACCAAGACGGGATACGGAGACCGAACGTGAATCGTTTCGGCTGAGAAACGTCGATCTTCACTTTGATTGCGCCGTCGAAGGGATAATCCGTTTCCTGGCTGATTGTGACCGGCGTGCCGTCGCCCAGCGACACCTCGGCGGTCATAGGGCCGAAATAGTTGAGCGCCAGCCCGTTATCGTTGCGCATCACGCCCCATCGACTGATCGAGCCGTATCCACGGGGCCCGTTGACCGAGCAGCAATTCAGATGCGGTGTGTCCTCACGTGCCTGAAAGCGAATGTGGATGTGCGAAGGAATACGCTGACCCACCATCGGCGTGTTGTACGTGCACCAGGTGCCCGATGGATGCTGGGCTCCGAGCATGGCGTTCAGCGTAGTCAGTTCCAGGTCGTCGGCAATCGTCGAAATGCCGGTCAGCCGCAAGGCGTCGATCATCACTTCCTCGAAGGCGACGACGCAGCAAGTCTCGATGGCGTCATCCTTGTAGGGATTGCCGGTGGCGCGCTCACCCGAGGAGAAGCCGCCCGTGTTGCGGTACTCGAACCGTCGCATGCTGGCCCAATGGTGCAGAAACGAGGTTCGGAACGTCTCGTCGCCCGTGATGCGATACAGCTCGACCATTCCTTCGAGCGCGTGCAGACTTTCCCAACGCGGCCGCGGCGTGCGGAAGAACTCCTTGCCTGCCAGTCCGGTACAGTAATAGTCCCCCGCCTTCTCGAAATCCTTGAGTATCTCTCTTGTCATGCGCAGATGGCGCGGATTGCCGGTTTTGCGATACATCCGAGCCATGCCATGAATGACGCTCATGTTCATCTCGTGCGAGCCAGCGTCGACGACGCGAAAACCGGTGTCCAGGCACGTGTCGCACACCAAATCGGCCATCCGCCGTGCCACCGCGATCGCCTGCTCGTCGCCCGTGTGCTCGTGCCAGAGCATGAGCCCGAGCATAACGTGATAATGTCCCCACAGGTCCCAATGTCCGCGCAGCCGTTCGTTCTTGGGCCAGGGGCCCAGGTAGCCATCTTCGGCCTGCAACTCCACGAGTCGATCCACGACATTCTGAAGCGTTTGCCGTAGTTTCGGATCGTCCGAAAAACGCATTGCCTGTACGCCGGAAATCAGATACTTGCCCACGAACTCGCCGGCCCAAGGAACCAAGTCCAGTTTGCCGCCCGCGTCCCGCCGCGCGAACATGTCGAGCAGCCCTGGGTTGTTCTTGGGAGCTTGGATCAGCCATTGGTCGACATTCCGCTTCACCCGTTCGCCCACCGGACCTGCCAAACGGAACTTCGGTTTGGGCACACGATCCAGCACCAAAACGCCCTGCTCTTCGATTTCGCCTCCCAAAGAAGCGTGGCTGCTGATGAGCGCGGCTGCCAACACGGCGAAAACCAGGCGCTGACGGAGAAGTCCAACGGCCGTCCATCTACAGGGCATTGTCCGGTCAGAGTTGTTCGCCATCATTCGCCCTCCCGTGTTGCCGCACGCTTTTCGACACACTCTAAGATCCGATTCTCCGGTGGGCGTTGACCCAAGTGCCCTTCACTAGGAGAATCGATAGACAGCAGGCCCGCAAGTATGTGCGACCTGCACTCGTTGAGAATTCCCATTTCAAGCGGATTCCACTGGCCCACTAACCGGAAGGCAACCAATCATGAAGAATGCGTTCTCTTTTTCGACGACGGTCCTTGCTCTATTCCTGACCACTGTGGTCACCCACGCCGCCGAAAACGGCCAGTCCATTTTGTCGGCAACCGGCACCCAGGGTGGCTTGGTGGTTCATCTGGGATGCGGCGACGGCGGATTGACTGCGGAATTATGCGCCGGCGAGAGTTTCCTGGTCTACGGATTGGATGCAGACGGGGGCAACGTGGACAAGGCCCGTCAATACATCCGGTCGCGGAATCTGTACGGCCGCGTCTCTGTCGGTCAGTTGGACGGTGCGAAACTGCCATTCATCGACAACCTGGTTACGCTGGTCGTCGCCGAAGAAACATTGGTGCCAATGAACGAAATCATGCGGGTCCTGCATCCGTATGGCGTTGCCTACATCGGCGGCGAGAAAACCGTGAAGGCCCTACCGGACGATGTGGATGAATGGACGCACTATCTTCACGGTGCAGACAACAATGCGGTCGCCCACGATAGTCTGGTCGGCCCGCCGCGGCACATGCAATTCCTGGCGGCCCCGCTGTGGAGCCGGCACCATGACCGGCTGGCTAGTTTCAGTTCCGTGGTAACCGCCAAGGGACGCCTGTTTTACATCAACGACAACGGCCCGGTGTTCGATCCAAGCGAGGCGGCCCAATGGACGATCACCGCCAGAAATGCATTCAATGGCGTCTTCCTGTGGCAAAAGCCCATCTCGTCGTGGACTGACATCATGCGGAGATTCCGCAGCGGCCCGGTACAATTGCAGCGTTTGCTGGTTACCGATGGCGACCGGGTCTTCGTGACTCTGGGCCTAGATGAACCGGTCTCCGTGCTGGACGCGCCCACGGGCGAGGAAATCACCGTCCTGGAGGGAACCGAAAAGGCCGAGGAATTTGTGCTTGCGGGTGGCGTTCTGTACGTCCAGATCGGAGAAGACGGCGCCGAACACGCATTGATCGAACGAGGGGACGCACGCGGAGTTGACTACAAGACAACCAAGCTGATCAAAGCGATGGACGTCAGCACGGGCACAACCCTCTGGCGCTGGCCGGCGGACAAGACGGCCGAGATCATGCCGCGGACTTTGGCCGTCTCAGATGGGAACGTCTTCTTCCAGGAAAGCGGCGAAACGGTGTGCCTGGACGCAAGTTCTGGACAGCAGCTTTGGCGAACCAACTTGGTCGTCAAGCCCCAGCCTGCCAAGCCTACTCCAAAGCCGGCAGCACCAGATAAGGCGAACCGGAACAAACGCAAGGCGAAACCGAAGAAGAGCAAGACCGGTCGTTCTCTCGGCTGGACCTTTGCCACGCTGGTGGTTCAGGACGGCGTCGTCCTGTCGTGTGATGGGAGTACGTTGCTGGCTCTAGATGCCAAGTCGGGAGAACTGTTGTGGCAATGTCCTGCGAAGACTCCGTTTGGCAAGACTCCATCGGTTGACATTCTGGTCGTGAACGGCGTTGTTTGGACCAGCCCTGGTCTGAACGAAGGTCGCGATCTGAAAACCGGGGAGGTCGTGTGCGTGAACAAGCTGCGTGAAGAACTGATTACAGCCGGTCATCATCATCGGTGTTACCGCAACAAAGCGACGGATCGCTATGTGATCGAAGGGTACCGCGGCCTGGAGTTTTGGGATACGCAAGGCGACAACGACTGTCGACACAACTGGATTCGCGGAATCTGCCAATACGGAATCATGCCTGCCAACGGCATGGTCTACCTCCCGCCCCACAACTGCGGTTGCTACCCGGAAGCCAAGCTGTTCGGCCTCTGGACACTAAAAGCCGCCGAATCCACTTTCAATGTCGACGGCCTGCCCTACGGCAGCACTCTGGAAAAAGGCCCGGCATACGGACAAATCGGCAATCGAAAATCGGCAATCGAAAATCCCCATGATTGGCCGATGCACCGGCATGATCCAAAGCGAAGTGGTGTTCAGCCGTCGCCGATATCCGCTAAAGACATAGCGTGGAATGTCGAACTTGCGGGCCGCCTCTCCGCCACGGTAATCGCGCAAGGCACGCTGGTCGTATCCGCGGTCAGCAGTCATCAGGTGCTGGCGTTTGACGCGAACTCCGGCGAACGGAGATGGAGCTTCACGGCGGGCGGTCCAGTGGACTCAGCCCCAACTATCTACGGCGATGCCGTCTTGTTCGGATCGGCCGACGGTCAAGTCACCTGTCTGCGTTTGTCAGACGGCGAACTGGTTTGGCGATTCCAGGCCGCGCCGGCAAACTTGAACACCGTGGCCCTCGGGCAGGTCGAATCGTTATGGCCGGTCCACGGCAGCATCTTGATCACGGACGATACGGCATACTTCACCGCGGGCCGATCGTCCTACATCGACGGTGGGCTGTTCCTCTACGGCCTGGATCCGGTGACCGGGGACGTCAAGTACCAGCAACGCGTGAACTCGCCGCCGGCCGAGGCGATCGAGAACACCACCGGTATCGCCAAAGAGGGCTTCGCCCAAAACGCGGTCGATTTCAAAACAAAACGAAGTCCGGACCACAGCGACGCCTTCTCCATGACCGGCAACCTGTCGGACATCCTGGTGGCCGATGACGACGCCGTCTATCTCCGCCACGCGAAGTTCGACAAGCAGTTGAATCCGGCCGGCGACTGGACGCACCACCTGTTTTCAACATCGAGACTGCTGGACGACACCGAATCCTACCGAGCCCACTGGTTCTACGGTAACGGCGATTTCAGCCGCTTGCCGGTCGCCTATGAATGGCTGACCCGCGGAAGCTACGGCGGCTTCACCAGCCCCTTGGGCAAATTCCTGGTCTTCGACGAAAAGAACCTGTGGGGCGCCGGCTGGAAGAGCCTTGCCCTCTATACGACCGACATCACCGATATCGACCAGAGACTCGCCAAGGATTTTCCAAAGGGACAAGGCAACATGGTTCACAGATCGTTGGCAGACACCTTGCCAATCCACCCCCGAGCGATGATCAAAGCCGGAAACTCACTCTACCTGGCCGGCTATCCGTCCGACAGCACGGTTCCGCATTTCTACGGCGAGCCGATCAAGGACAAGGGTATCCTGCTCCAGATCGACGCTACTTCCGGAGAGGTGTTGTCTCAGACAGATCTCCCCGCCTCGCCGGTATTTGACGGAATGTCTGCGGCCAGCGGCAAGTTGTACATGTCTCTGGAAAACGGCGGCGTGGTGTGCCTGGAATAGAGACCTGAGAGCGTGACTTCGACCTGTGTGCGACGATTCTGATAAGGCAGCGGAGCGGCCCGATGAAACTTTCTGTACGATCCGAGCAGGATTCTCAGGTACATTGAGGGAGGAACGTTTCGATGGGCGGTATCCGGATGACAGTCGTGTGCATCGGTTGCGTGGTTGTGGGGGCACTCGGCGGTGGCCTATTGGCTGCCTGGAGGCGAAACGCGAAGGCACCTCACGCGTACAGGATCTTGCGATGGCACTTTGGAGCCACGCACTTGAACACCTTGGTGGTGACCGAACGCCAATTTCCTGCCCGAATTCGCGTGGATCTTCAACGGAGTCTAGACCGAGTGATTCAGCAAAGAGCGTCGGTCGAGTACGTTACCGGAGTCAAATGCGAGGATGCCATGATGTTTGGCATCAGTCTGTCAGACCTCCTAGTATACGATACCAAGGCGATCACGGTGCCGTTGGGGCATGAGGAAGTAGACATAGGCGAATCCCAACCCGTGCGTTGCTTGAAGAACGCACTTTGGCTGCTGAAAGCCGGTGACTCCAAAGTCGCTGTCCTGCTGTCCCAAGTGTTCGCTTTTCATGAACCACCAAAAGTCCAAATCGACGTCGCTGCGGAAGCCGACATCGCCGGGCAAGAGTTTTCCGAAACGCTGTTCACAGCGTTAGAAGACGCTGTCGCAAAAGCAGAATCCTATCGAGGCAAAGTCCTTTCTCTGGAGGATGCCGAGCAATACACGGGGGAGTCCGTGGGGATTGCCGTTCATCAACTGCCATCGGTGTCTCGCGAGCGCGTGATCCTCCCCAAGACAACATTGGAGCTACTCGAACGTAATGTCCTCCAATTCGTCGGTCAAAGAAGAACCCTGATTGAACTTGGGCAATCGGCCAAGAAGGGCCTTCTGTTTTTCGGTCCTCCGGGAAACGGCAAGACACACACGATTCGATATCTCATCTCCGAGCTACAGGGCCATACGACACTTCTGATCGCCGCCGAGCAAGCGGCCAAACTCAGTGAATACATGACTCTGGCGCGACTTCTTCAACCGACGCTTGTAGTGCTGGACGATGTGGACTTGATCGCCCGCGAACGCACTCAGGCGGGGAGCCTTTGTCAAGAGACTCTCTTGTACAAGCTGCTCAACGAAATGGATGGACTCAAGGAAGACGCGGAAGTTGTTTTCCTGCTGACTACCAATCGTCCTGACTTGCTCGAGGAGGCATTGGCATCGCGTCCGGGGCGCATCGATCAAGTTATCGAGTTTCCGTTCCCAGACGAAGACGGTCGCGGGGAGTTGGTCAAGCTTTACTCGAGCGATCTGAGTGTATCGGATGACGTGATGCGGTGGATCGTCGAAAGAACTGAGGGGGTTAGCGCTGCGTTCATTAAGGAACTGATGCGTCGATCGCTGCAGTTCCATCTCGCGGAGGACAACGGAAAGGCTATTGAAGAAGGCGACGTCAAGAAGGCACTTGACGAGATGCTGGTCCAAGGAGGACGCCTGAATCAACGGATTCTGGGCTTCGGCTCTGGGTCGCAAGCATCGGACGATAGTGCCGCATGCGAATCGTGTTGACCGGCAGGAGCGATCTGCCTGCGAGTCCACAAGCGGGGCCCAGAAAGCCAAATCGCCGAGAGGACTCCAGCGGGTACGTACAATGCCCAAGAGCCACGGTGCGCCTCGCCGCTTCGGAAGTTCCGTTTCATGGACTCGCCCCGGCGGCACAGCGAGCTTCAAGATTCACTCACTCCGAAAGGTGTGTCGAGAATGGGCCCTTGACCCAGAGACACAGCCGTTCGGCCAACAGCGCCCGACACTCCATAGCTTGCTTGGATTTGCGGCCATCGTAGGTCAGGTCAGCGATTTCGGCGTGACTTGTGTCGTCGGGCGTCGGGGACGGCACGACGTGCATTCCCGCGGCGTGGATGTCCCCCGCGCGGAAGGCGGCGACATAGTAGCTCTTTCCCGGTCGGCCCTGCGCTGCCTGTTCAACTGTCTTGTACTTCTGCCGAGACAATGATATGCCAGTGAGATCGTTCCGGTTGGGCCGAAAAGCTTCCGGCTCCAGAGGTGGCATTCGCGATGGATCATACCATCCCGTGGATGCCGGGACCCGCCGAAACAGGATTTCGTCATCCTCAATCGGTTCGACGCCTGGCGGCTCTGTCATGCGACTTCGATCGGGTTGTCATGGAGGCTGTGTCGCCAAACAAGCTTGCCGTGGACCATTAGGGAGGATTCAATTGATCCATCACTGTCCAGTTCGATGGTCCATGCGCGCTGACCAGACCGCCAACGAAAGGCGATCCCTCCGTCGCCGTTGGTGATCAGTGTATCCGGCGGTTCAACACCGCCGTTCGAGAGCATCTCTCCCACCGCGCCGGTCGCCTCAAGCAGAGCTGCGGTCGGCGGCTCAACGCCCTCGTCCGCCAACTGTTGAGGGTCGCGTCTCCAATCAGCCAACTGCTCCAAGACCGCCTGCCAGGCAGCTTTTTCGTCCGCACCACTTGGTCGAGTCAACCCGTCGGCGTCGAGGATCGGCTGTAGCAATCGTTCGATCTTTTCAGAGAGCGTGTGGGGCATTTCGAGTAGGTTCATGGCGTATCAATTCCATAGAAGCACAGTATTCGCGACCTGCAGTGTCCTGCGTCGTCCAAACTCGTGCCCATGTGGCACCGCGGCAAATCGTCAGCGATCCATATTGTCATGTTACCACAGACGTCATGCGGAGTACCACAGCCAAGCGGCCCAATCCATACTACTTGGCTGGATCGAATCCCATGCAAATGACCTCACCCTGTTCGGTGCAAAGGTAAAGCTGATCGTCGGCGACAATCATGCCGTCGAAAATGGGTGACTCGTTCAGTTTCTGCTTGGCGATGGTCTTGCCGTCTGGGGCGGAGATCGTCCATAACTCGGTGCCCAGACGGCCCTCGAAGGCGGCCATTGAGTCACCGGCTTTCACCGCATCCGGTGGCCCGCAGACAACGAGAGTTTCCCCGGCGAGCACCATCGCATTGACGCGGATGGGAACCCACTGGTGCCACAGAGGCGGGGCGCCTCGTGAAAAGCCCATGCCTTTGTCTTTGCCCCAGGCGCGCGGGTCCAGGGTTGGTTCGTTGTTGTTGTCGTCGGCGATCAGCAGATAGCCCTTCGTTTGTGGGTCCAGCTTCGGGCTCAGCGGGTAGCGTGACGTGTAAGCCTTCAATGCGTACGTGTTTTTCGGGCCGATCACCAATATCTGTCCACTCTTCGGTGCCAGGTTCACGTGGTTGAACCCCGTCCACGTCTTGGAGTACATCCAGTAGCTGCGGTTGAAAAACGAGGTGTCCAGGAACCCGCTGGTGGTGAACAGGTGCAGGCCAAGATCGCGTTCGCCCGTGTTTTGATTCTCGTCGACCAGGATGGCGGCCAGCTTGTCGTAGGTGCTGCACTTTTCACCGCGCCACATGACGTTGAAGATGTCTTCGTTCACGTACTCCTTGTTGTCCAGGTTCATCGAAGGCCGGTAGGTGATCTCGTCCTTGGTCAGGTACCTTGCCGGCTGGAGCTTCAGGTTGGGAGAAAACTTAAACTGATTGAGATAGATTGATCCGCCTTCGGCCACGAGAACGTCCGAGTGTGCACCTTCGATATGGTACGACGCGACGAATTCCTTGCCTGCTCTTTCCTCGCGTGTGTCGGCGGCCGTATTCAATTGCGCGCGATGTTTGACCTCGCCGGTTTTGATGTCCACGGCGTACAGGAACAGTCCGCCGTCCAGATAGCTGGACCGACCGGCACTCGAGTAGGCCAGATCTCCTTCGATCGTTACGCTGCCGTGCAGGCGCCATACCGATTCGAGTTGGCCGTCGACCGCCATCCAGCGCTGGGCCGGTGCCAGTCTCCTGCGCCAGGCAAACTGCCCATCCTCGGCACGAACACAATACAGAAATCCGTCCGCGCCGCCGAATACGAGCAGCCCGCCATAGATCGAGGGCGGCGAATCTATCCTGGCGCCGGCAGCGAACGTCCACAGTTGTTCGCCGCTTGACGCATCCAATGCGTGAATGGTGTGCTGGTCCTTGGCGGCCACGAAGACACGGCCATCGGCGGCAACAGGTGGTGTCAGTTTCGCGTCGAGACTGATCTTCCAGTTTCGCTTCAAAGCACCAGGAATTTGGTTCGCCGAAGCGCCGGTGCGCCGAGCATCGTGACGATAACAGGGCCAACTCTTGGGATTTTCGATTGCCGATTTTCGATTGTCGATTTGGCCGTACGCGGGGCCTTTTTCGAGCGGGCCGACCGTAAGTTTTTGCGGTAGTCCGTCCGTGCTTTCGGCGGCGAAGGCGTTCAGTCCTCGGAACATTGCGGCTGAGTAGCAGAAGCAGGAATGAGGCGGTACGTACAAGAAGCCGTTGGCCGGCATGACGCCGTATGTGCAGGTGCCTCGCAGCCAGTCCTGATTTGTGTGGGCTTCCTCGTTGAGACTCAAGAACTCGACACCACGAAATTGCGTGATCAGATGATTCTCGGTCGCTTTGGCCCGGTAGCAGCGCAGGTGGTGGCCCTGGCTTTGCACACTGCTGACGTCGACCTGCTTGGTTGGTTTTCCGTCTTTGATGTCATAACCAACGATCGTGCCATCCGTGCCGGAGCACCAGATCGTGCCCCGTGCGTAGAATAGGTCGTATTCCAGCATCGAGTTGCCCTTGACACCCGGTGCCTGCCACGCAACTTCGCCATCGGCAAGAGACAGGGCGACGATCTCTTTGCGAGATGAAAACACGACTTTTTCATCGGCCAACAACAGCATCTTTCCGCCGCCTCGCCCGGTTGGTGGCTTGTCAGTGAACTGCCAGCGAACGCTGCCGTCGTTCCGGTTCCGGCAGACGACGTTCTGCCGATTGTGGTAGACGACTTCGTCGCGGCCCATGGAGAGAGTCTGCGGCAGGAACCTCTTGTCTTCCACTTGCCATTCGACCGTTTCGCTCGGAATGTCGTAGCACGTAA
>JADHUC010000241.1 GCA_016784735.1 Pirellulaceae bacterium
AACGGCGCGAGTCCCGGATCGGCCGGCGCACCCTCGCTGGCGTCCTCCAGCATGACGACCTCGTCCTGCTCCTCCTGAGCGTCTTCCTGGACCGGCGTCGAGGCCGGCGGTGTATCTTCCTCGCCGTCCAGAGGTGCCAGGCCGATATCATCTCCGCCGGACTGCGGTCGTTTCGGTGCGGGCACTCCTTCGACCACGGTGTCCGGGGCAGCCGCCGGCTTCTCCGGCCGTTTCCGTTGCTTTGGCGATTCTTGTTTCGCACCGGTGTCGGCCTGAGTCAACAGCTTCGATGCCTGAAATCTCGTCAAGTATCCGTTCTTGACGAGCATCTCCGCGACCGCTTCCGCCGTGACTCGGAACGAGGACGATGTGATCTGCTTACGCATCTGGGCCACGACCGCATCGTCCAGTAGCCCCATTCTTTCGACTTGCTCAAGGAACTGCTCGGCGGACATGTTTTAGTTTATCTCCTCCACCTTCAGTCTATTTCTTCCACTTTCATCAGTTGGACCTGCTCCATCCCCACTTCCGTACCCGCGTCCAGCGCGGAGACTACCTTTTCGTGCAGGGAATCGCCGTGGGCCTTCACCAGTAGCTTCGTCGGGGTGTTGCCTGCGCTGTCGCCATTGCGGGCCTGGCGCAACTTGCGTAGCAACTCCTGCTCGCTGGGCGCTTCCTCGTCCCATTCTGTGGTCACTACGCGATAGGTATTGTTTTCGTCCACCCAGACGGTCACGTAGCTGGGATCGTCCTCCGGTTCCTTGGGGACCGACTGCGTGCTGGCTTCGTCCTGATTCGGTTTGGGAATCTCCAGCGATTTCTGCATGCTGAAGGCTGCGGTCACCATAAAGAAAATCAACAGCAGAAACGTGACGTCCACCATCGGCGTCATGTCCATGTCTGCCTCGATGTCCTTGCGCTTTTCGCCAAAGTCGAGCGGTTCGTCGTCGTCGTCCGGCTTCTCCGGCAGCGGGGCCGCCGCCGCTTGAGTTGGAGGCGGCGTCGGCTCTTGTGTGCTCGGGTCCACCCCACCGGGCCCGGACACAACGATCGCATCGCCGCAGTTCGCGCAGCGGACTTGGCGGCCGATCACGTTCTCCGAGACCGAGTATTTCGTCTGGCAAGATGGACAGCGAAAATCGAAGGTCACAGCGCTATTGCACCTCCATTACGGCGATATACAGTTGCTGGACCGCTTCCGGTAGCGTGGCTGCTTTGGCGATTCGATCTACCTCCCGAGTCTTGACGCTCCCTTCTGCTTTGATCAGCACGTTTTCCTTGCCCCCCTCCTCGGCTAATACCTTTTCGACATAGGCGGTGATTTCCTCTTCCTGAGCTTCCAGGTCGCCCGAGTCCACCATGTTGGCGGCATCGACTCCGTCGCCAGTGTAAACGACCGCCTTGCCGTTTTCGCCAGCAGCCAACGTGATCATGACCGCACTCTTCTCGACTACCGGCATGCCGTATCGAGCTTTGGGCAAAGTGACGTCCGCCGCTGAATCCATCTTGGACGCCACGATGAAGAAGATCAGCAGCAAGAATGTGATGTCGATCATCGGAGTGATGTCCATCTCCGAATCGTCGTACGTCTTGGAACGCAGCAGCGGTTGAAGCATGTCGTCCGCCAGTTGTTGTTCCGCCATCGATCCTAGTCCTAATTGCTAGTCCAAGTCGCTCCACCGATCGGCGAGTCTAGTGTCGATTTGTGTTCCCACGACGCTCATTGGTTGGCCTGGAAGAGAAGAACCTCGACGCACAAGCAGACTCTGCGCAAACGGTCTTACGCTTGCTCTACCCCCCGCGCTTGCCGCGAGCGTCCAAGCCCCTGCGGAAGCTCTCCAAAACGCGAGTCAATCCGGAGATGGCCAGGTCTTCCATCTTGCGGATACGCACGTTGATGCTGGCCATGCCGATCACCAATGGGATGGCGATGGCCAACCCGCTGGCCGTCGTGATCAACGCCACACTGATATTCTCGGCCAATTGGTCCGGCTTGACGTTTTCCGCCGCAGCCAGCTTGGCAAAGGCCCCCATCATGCCGATCACCGTACCAAACAGCCCAACCATCGGTGCCGCCTTGATCACCGTGTTCACCCAACTCACGCGGTACTCCAGATCGGCCATTACGTCCCGCTGAAGTCGGTCGATGACCAGTTGCCGCACCTTGTTGAATCCGATCGCCCGGTTCACGATCGCCAGGAGGGTCAACTGCGGTACGGCGCGTGGATCGCCCTCGCAAATCGTCCCCGCGCCGTCGAAATCGCCCCGCTCGAGCGGCTGTTCCAGGGCGGAAAGGAACTCCTGCTGAGCTTCTTCGTTGCGAAACCGTTTCTGCGCCACTCGACTCCAGACCATCACCACACAGAACGCGCCCCACAAGGCGATAACAATGAGCGCAAAGTAAGTGATGTAGCCGACGTACCGTGTCAATGCCTCAATGTCCATGCTTATTTCTCAACTGCCAAAGAAAGGAAACACCTCGTATGAGACAACAAACCCTATATCTTACCTCAAAAACCGCGGTGGCCTATCCCCGCGCCCAGACGCAGCTAAGCCCCAGGGATCCCAAGCGTCCCCGACGAGGCAAGCCCGAAGCCTAGGTCTTGAAATTGCGGCATTTGGATTGTTGTGGGATGCAATGTCCATAAAAACAGCCCCAACGGGGCGTGTCCAGATTAATCCAGGGTGGAGTGACGTGAGAAAAACGAACATCGCGCAACGCTACGACGCCGGAGCCGGACGGAGGTATATGTCGATCACGTGAAACTCGTATCCACTGCCAGCCGAACGCACGCCAAAAATCGTCTTCAGCAATGTTCTCGGATCTAGTTGTTGCGGCGTGGTGCCTTGTTTCTTTGCTGCCGCCTGAAACTCCGCATCCTGGAGCATCTGCTCCGTTGCCTTGGGGTAGAACTGGACAATCATGCGACGCGTAATCTTGATCCCCGCCTGGCTGACCAGTTGGCGATCGAATTGCGCCATCGGCCCGCCGCCCTGTTGCCAGCTCATGTATATTCGTTTCTCGTCTTCCGGCTTGCCCGATCGGTTGTCCGGTTTCGGCTTGACTAGATTGTAGGCGTAGTCAACCGATGGCGAACCGCCGAATGCTGCGAGTTCGATCTTGAAATGATCAAGCTGCCGCGCATAGACCTTGAGTCCCGAGGTCGAGAATCGGATCTCCCAACGCTCCCAAGGCGGGAGCACGTCCGTGACACCTTCACCAAGCGGCCCCGGTGGGCGACTGTCGCCCATGCCGCTCCCGCTCGAACTGACGGCCGCACTCATCGCGATCGCATCAAACGCGGCGGCCTGGTTTGTCACCACGTCCGTCACGGCCTCCAACGTGGCCTCGATCTGAGGCTCGTTCAGTTCCTCCATTTCCTCCATGCCCGGTTCTTCCATGTCCCGTTCGAATCCCTCCGCGTGATCTCCCCGGCCCGCGTATTCAAGCAACTCGACGGAAATCGGTTTCTGGGTCCACACGAGGCGGCCCGTCAGCCAGATGATGAACAGCAGCAGAAAGGCGATGAAGCTCAGAATTATGGATGCGATCAGCAAGCTGGCCACGTTGTCGTAAGCGGAGACTCTCAATTCCGCGACAGGTGCCCCATCTTCGTGCGTCGCTTGGTACGATTCGGATGCAGTGGTCATCAATCTAACCCACTCGTCGCATTATGTACGGATTCTGCGGGACCGGCCGGCCCCTGGCGAAGTGACCGTCCTGATGCTAACACCCGTAGCGCCGGCTGTCAAGCAAACGAAAAACCGGAAGTCCTTAGCACATCCAGAGTTGCATCTCGTTGACCGTTTCGCGTGCGGCACGCTTTTCGCATGGGACGAATTGACAATCCGCCAGCCACGTTCTAACTTAGTCAGATGCTGCAAAGGTCAGGTAGCTCAGTTGGTAGAGCACTGGACTGAAAATCCAGGTGTCGGCAGTTCGACCCTGCCCCTGACCACTTCGCAACGTTTCGCTGTTCCTCGCCAAGAGTGTTGATAGACAACAACTTAGGGCGATCAGCGTTGCCGTTTTCCTCCGGGGGGCTTTCGCAGCTTCCCGCCGCGTCTTGCAGCGTTTTGCGGTTGTACTGCCCCCGCATCTGCCCCCGCACAACTTCCGGCGTCTTGCCGTCTGTTCCCGTCGCCGCTTGGGGCTGTTGGGTTGTTTCCTCGGGCGTCAAGTCGGGCAGGGCCTCCAGTGCCCCCGTCAAGTCGTGCAAGCGGGCGTGTGAGTATCGGCCGATGGTAAGCGTAGGGGTCGAATGCCGGGCTAGTTCCTGGGCCGTCTTGACCGATGCCCCGCCGGCCACGATGCCCGATATGTACGTGTGCCGCTGGGCGTGGAAGTCGGCAAACCGGCCGTCCGCGTCTTGATACCGCAGAGCATCGTACTCTTTCTCCAACTCTTCGATCTTGCGGGCAAGGTCCTTGTGTGTAGTTAGTTCGGTCGTCACTTCGCTGCCTTCACCATCGCCAGGATGCCCGCCTCGGGCGGATCCGGCCAAGCGTCGATAACGGCCTGCAAGTCGTCGTTTATGCCCGCATGAACGCTTGGCGGTAAGACAGACTGAGCCCCCTGCGTTGGCCGCGCTGCTGTCGCCATACCCTTGATTGGTTCCGACAAGTGGAGGCTGAATTCGCAACTCAAGGGACCAGTTCTCGCCTTTTGGCCTTCGTGGGCTGAACAGTCACTACCTTGAATCGCACGCCCGCATCCTCTTGCAGATATTGAGTTACACCGAAGAGATTCTTCGCGTTCGGGTTCCCGGCCTGACCAAGCATTCTCATTAGGCTCTTGGGGGACTTCTCAAGCGCCTTTCCAACGGCCTCGAAGCCGACGGTTGCGTTGATGTAGTCACGGAGAAGGATTTTCGCAACGTCGAGTTCTCCACGAACAACAGCCTCCAACGCTTCCGCCAAAAGTCCATTGCGGAATTCTGGATCACGATCAGCGCGATCTTTTACGGTTTCTCTGAAATCTCGTGTCAGTGCCATCACTTCCTCCTTCTCTTCTTCTCTTGTCGCGCCTTCGCCTTGGCTTCCTGCTCTTTCGTCTCCTGTCTCTTTCGTCTCTTGTACTCCAACCAGTATCCCTTCGCCTTTTCGATATCAGCCTGCTGTCGCGATTTGGTACCACCACAGAAAAGGATGACTAGTTCATCTCCGTCCTTCGTGAAGTACACGCGGTACCCTTTCTCGAAGTTGATGCGGCGTTCCCAAACACCACCTCCGACAGACTTGTGGTCGCCGAAATTGCCAACCTCCATTTGCGCGACCGCAGTCCGGACTTTCAGTGCCGCCTTGGTGCCCAGCGAGGAAAACCACCTCTGGAAAGGGACTTTTCCATCCTCCGTTACATATTCGGTGACTTTGGCCATTGCTCAATAGTAACACATATGTTACCATCGTCAAGTGGAATCGGGGAACTTTAGACGGATTGGGGGGGGCTTTGACGGTGTGGACAGTGGGAGGATCAGGCCAATTTGGCGAGATCCGTCAACTCACTGCATCGGCTTGGCCGCGTGTTCCCTCGCCCGATTCACCAGTCGCAGAACCTCAAATCTCGTCGCGTCCGGCAGTTCCGGCCAAGCGTCGATAACGGCCTGCAGATCGGGGTCGATTTGCACGTTTTTCGTTTCGACGACTTGGCGAACCATTTGGTTGCCGCGATGCTGTTTTCACGGAGCTTTGCCATTTGTCCTTCGACTGGTACACTTAGCCAGGTTTTGAAGTTGCTTATGGAAGGGCCCCGACTGTGGCAACGGAATCCGACGGCAACGTGATTCTCGACGGACTGAACCATGAACAGCGTCAGGCTGTCGAACATGGCGACGACCCGCTGTTGATCATCGCCGGCGCCGGCACCGGCAAAACGCGCACGCTGGTCCATCGCGTTGCCTACAAGATCGAACAGGGCGTCTCGCCGGGTCGGATCTTGCTGCTCACGTTCACTCGCCGTGCGGCGGCCGAAATGCTTCGCCGCGTCGACGCCTTGTTGCGCGAACTCGGTGGTTCCGGCTCCGGCGGGAACGGCCATACCGCTCGCGCCATCTGGGGTGGTACGTTCCACGCGACCGCGGCGCGGTTGCTGCGCATGTACGCGAGATCGGTGGGGCTCGACCCCGATTTCACAATATTGGACCGCAGCGATTCGGAAGACCTGCTGAACGTTGCACGCACTGATTTAGGCTTGTCGAAGACGGAGAAGCGGTTTCCCAGGAAGGGAACCTGCATGGCCATCTACAGTCACTGCGTCAACTCGGGTCGAGCGATCGAAGACGTTCTAACGGCTCACTATCCCTGGTGCCAGGATTATGCCGAACCGCTGAAAGGCATATTCCGCGAGTATGGCCAGCGCAAGGAGCAGGGGGCCGTTCTCGACTACGACGACCTGCTGCTGTTCTGGCGTGGACTGCTGGCCGACGAGCAGGCGGGCGAGAGAGTACGAAGCCGTTTCGACTGTGTGTTGGTCGACGAGTACCAGGATACGAACCGAGTTCAATCGGAAATCCTCAAGCTGCTTCGACCTGACGGGACTGGCTTGACTGCCGTGGGCGACGATGCCCAGTCGATCTACTCGTTTCGAGCGGCTACGGTGCGTAATATCTTGGATTTCCCTAATGAGTTCCCTGGAACGGGTGTCGTTACGCTCGAGCAGAACTACCGTAGCACGCAGCCGATTCTGACCGTGACGAATCACGTGATCCGTAGCGCTCGCGAGCGTTACACCAAGGACCTCTGGTCGGCCCGCGAGGGCGGTGGCAGGCCGGCGCTGGTCACGTGCCTGGACGAGCACGATCAGGCGGAGTTCGTCGTCCGCCAGGTCCTCGATCACCGTGAAGAGGGCGTTGATCTTCGGCGGCAAGCCGTGCTGTATCGGGCATCGCATCATAGCCTGCTGCTCGAAGGCGAATTGACGCGGTGCAATATCCCTTACGTCAAATACGGCGGACTGAAGTTTTTGGAGGCTGCCCACGTTAAGGATCTGATGTCGTTTCTCCGTTTGGCCGAAAATCCTCGCGACATCGTCGCTGGAACGCGAATTTTGGAGCTTCTGCCCGGTATCGGCCCGAAGCGAGCGAGGCAGTTGATGGACCTGGTCGTCGAGGCCGGTGGGAAACTACGGGTCTGGGACAAAGCGACCGTGCCCGCCACAACGCGCGACGATTGGCCCAAGTTGGTCAGCCTGATGAAGCGACTCGACAGAAAGGGGGCCACGGAACTAGCGTCACAAATCCACCTCGTCCGCCGTTTCTATGAACCGTTTCTGGAAGACAAATACGACAACCCCGCGCCGCGACTACGTGACCTGGAACAACTGGAGCAGTTGGCTTCGCGGTTTCCGGATCGACAGACCATGCTGACGCAAATCACGCTGGATCCGCCGTCATCGACTGAAGACCTTGCGGGTCCTCCTCTGCTGGACGAGGACTACCTGGTGCTAAGCACCATCCATTCAGCCAAGGGCCTGGAATGGGATGCGGTGTATGTGATTCATGCAGCGGACGGCAATATCCCTTCGGACATGGCCACGCGGAACGACGAGGAAATCGAAGAGGAGCTGCGGCTGTTCTACGTGGCATTGACGCGAGCAAAGAACCATTTGTGCGTCTG
Organism: Pirellulaceae bacterium; assembly: GCA_016784735.1. Taxonomy (GTDB): domain Bacteria; phylum Planctomycetota; class Planctomycetia; order Pirellulales; family Pirellulaceae; genus JADHUC01. The sequence continues at coordinate 7,615 of JADHUC010000241.1, forward strand.
TCACCCGTTGCGGTACTACCATGCAGCTCGCGGACCGCGGACCGACAAGCACAGCTTCGCGCAACTGACGCGGTTCATTCCGAACGACGTGAAGAGTCATTTCGACTGCTCGAACGCGAACGAGTGGGACGACGAACAAGACGACGTGGAAGTGGGATTCGCTCCACCCGCCCGCCGCATCCGCAGCCAGATTCAGTCCATGTGGTCTTGAGGGGGGAATCGTGGACGAAGAGGTTCTCCGCGTCGTCGATGCCGACAAGCCGGCGTTTGAGGAGGCGAGACTCGCGGTCGACGTGGTGTGCGCCGGGGATAGCATTACCGGCTGGAACAACTTCGGATCCGTCTGGAACTGGCCGTATCCAACGTATCCCGAGTTCTTGCAGGATCTGTGCCGTCCGCTCGAACTGCGCGTCGTCGACGGCGGCATCGCGGGCGAGTTGAGCGAGTACGGCCTGGCACACGTCAAGCGTTACCTGGGCATGTTTCCCAACTCACGGATTTTCGTCATCGGATTCGGCACCAACGATCTGGGCACCTGGCCCGACTTGGAGCGAACGAGCCGGGAGGTCATTCACAACCTGGACGGAATGGTCACTGCAGTCAGGGAAGCAGAGAAACAGACAATCCTGTTCAACATCCCGCCGGTCAGAGAAGGCAGCTTCCCGCCAACGATGGTCGATGACGCTCGACGCAAGCGAGACTACCACAATGGACGGCTGCGCGAGTACTGCCAACAGGGAAACGTGCCACTCGTGGACATCCACTGCTGCCTGCACGACGAGCATTTCGGAGACGAGTTGCACCCGAATCGAACGGGCGCCGAGATCATTGCGGGCGCGGTGTTCGAGACGTTGCGTTCGATCATGTAGACCGGCTGACGATCAATCTGCAGCAAAGGGAATCTGGATTGGCAGCGGCGAAGAGATTCCATCGACGCGGCGGGGCCGTGTCCCAGAATTGCATCCGGCCGTTACCCACTAACCGTCCGCGGTGATCAGCGTAAATATGCACTATGCCAGTATGGCGGTCCAAGAGCTTCTGGCTCGTCTGCATCCCTATCGGGTTGAGGGTAATGCCCCTTACGCACAGTTCGGCAGCAGCCTGTCCGACCCACGGTTCGAGCCGATGCGACCGGATGGCGAGCCCTGTCCGCTCGTAGCGAAGCATGTTGGTCGTGGCGACACAGTGCCGCTGGTCGGGCCGAGCGCACATGAAGTATCGCGGTACCGCGAGTTACCAGATCGTGCTCCAAAACGGCCAACCGGTCAACGAGGACATCGAGTTGCGTCGACTCGCGAATCCCTGTGTTCGGCGGTACAAGTGAGAAGGCACTATGAACTGGCCGGCGCGAAGGCGCTGATCGCGTTCTGGAAACGGTCGCGGTGGGCCGGCGGGCTGTTGCTGCCATATTTGGCGTGGGTGAGTTTTGCCGCTATGCTGAACGTGGCGACCTGGCGGCTGAACACGTAATCTTCATGGAGCGACAGAACTTCTATTCACTGCTCGTGCCAAAGCTCGAACTCGAATTCGAAGTGGACGTGTACTACAAGGAAATCGAAATCAAAGGCCAACGCCTTGATTTGCTGGTTGAGGGGCAAGTTGTCGTGGAATTGAAGTCGGTGAGTCGCCTGCCGGAAGTTGCCATGGCGCAAACGCTTTCTTACCTGAAGGCAACTTGTCTGAAGCGAGCCCTGTTGATTAACTTTGGTGAGAAGCGACTCGTTGACGGCCTGAAACGGATTTCCCTCTGAGTTTCTTGGTTTGGAAATCGAGGGCACGTATGCCACTGAGAGCACAGAGCACACGGAGCTAAGAAAGAACCAACTTACATCTCCGTGTCCTCGGTGATCTCTGTGGCTGCCCAGACTGACAATCATGTCCAATGGACTCGCGACAGCGTCCGGTAGGTTTGGTTCGGAAGCAAGGAGAAGACGAACATGAAGCGACGAGATTTTCTCGGTACAAACGTGTTGGCCCTGGCCGGCGGGGCCTTGGCAGCGGGCGGTACGGATGCGGCCGACGATCAACCGGACAAGAACGCGATGGTGCAGGGCCAGCTCTCTCCAGGCGTTCAAATGCAGTTCATGCGCCCCGGCCAGTTGGAGGCCGCCGGCCGCAAGTTCCCGGTGGTGTACGTGCCGTTAGGAGTGATCGAGTGGCATGGTGTCCACTTGCCGCTGGGTACTGACGCAATCAAGGCGCATGGGATTCTGGTCAAGTGCGCCGAGAAGTTTGGAGGCGTGGTCTACCCACCGGTGTACTTTCATAACGGGTTTCGGCAGGAACACCTGGTGCCCGTGCTGACGGATCTGTTCAATCGCCTGAAGCGGACCGGGTATCGTGTCATCATGGGAGTTTCGGGGCACAACGTCCAGGGACAGATCGACATGATTAACAAAGCACTGGAGCCCGTAACGGCTGATGGAACGGCGGCGGGGATTGGGCTTTGGGAAATCACGCTCAGCCGGGGGCCGGAATCGGCCTCGGATCATGCGGCCAAGTGGGAAACGTCGAACATGATGTTCTTCTATCCTGACACGGTAGACATGGCCGAGCTGGGCGACGGCCCCATCAATTTAGACATGAAACCTCCATCCGGGATCGGCGGATTGGACCCTCGCGAGCATGCCTCGGCTGAGGTCGGCCGGCGGAACGTGGAGTTGGCGGCAGAAGCCATCGGCCGTAAAGCCCAGGAGTTACTGGCGTCGCTGCCAGAGGACCAGCGATCCTTCAACTTGGAGGCTGTGCGTCCGGGGCACTGGTGGCTTATATGACAGGTTTGAGCATGTGACGAAACAAGGCAAGTACTTGACGAAAGAAAGGACATCTCGATGCGTGCCATTGTGCTTCGCACTACACACCTAGTCATTCCCGTGGTTTGGCTGGCGCTCCATCACCCGGTGAGTTTTGCCCAGGCGGAAGCTGTGCTGTTCGTGTCTCCACGCGGAAACGACTCGTGGTCTGGGCGTGTGGCCGTTCCCGCGGAGGACGGTTCGGTCGGCCCGCTTGCCTCACTGATCAAAGCGGTCGAATTGTCACGGCAGCAAGCCGCTGGGCAGACTCGGCGAATCGAGCTTCAAGAGGGCGAATACTACGTCAATCAGCCGGTAGACCTGGGGCCAAAAGACGCCGGGCTGACAATCGAGGCTTCCGAGGGAGCCGAGGTCGTGCTGTACGGCGGACGTCGGATCATCGGTTGGCGTCGCGATGGGGAGAAGTTGTGGGCGGCCGACCTGCCAGACGTGAAGGAAGGCAAGTGGGACTTTCGCATGCTCGCAATCGCGGATCGTTTGTGCCCTCGTGCGCGATTGCCGAAGGAAGGGACTTTCACGCACCTCAGCGAGTTCAAGGTGCCCTGGATGAGCACGACGGGCGGCGGCTGGAAGCGGAAGCCGACGACGGAAGAACTAACCACGATGAAGTATCGCCCGGAGGATTTGGGGCCGTGGCTCGAAGTGAACAATGCCGAGGTCACCGTCTACCACATGTGGGACGAGTCGGTTGTGGGGATTTCCCGGAACGACACCGAAAACCACGTGCTTACGTTTTCCAATCCTGGCGGGCATCCGCCGGGGGCCTTCGGCGTGAAGAAGTACGTCGTCTGGAATACCCGCGAAGGTTTGACGCAGCCGGGACAGTGGTATCTGGACCGTACGGCCGGAAAAATCGTCTACTGGCCGCTGCCTGACGAGGACGTGACCGCTGTAATGTCGATCGCTCCGACTGTCGAGTCTATCTTGCGCATCCGCGGCCAGGAGGGCACAGCGGTCCGCGATGTGACAATCCGCGGCCTGACGCTGGCCGTCGCGAATACGCCGCTGGTGGCCGGTGGATTCGGGGCCGGTAAATTCCCCGGCGCGGTCGATTTGACTCACGCGGAAAATTGTCGGCTCGTGGATTTGGAGATCAAGAATGTTGGGGGGCAAGGCATCCGAGCATGGAAGCTCAAATCATGCGTCATTGACGGGTGCCACGTCCATGATACCGGTGCATGTGGCCTGAAATTCAGCGGCGAGTGTACGGTGCGCAACAACCACGTTCATCACGTCGGGCGGATCTACCCCAGCGGGATCGCCGTCTGGGGCGGCGGACGCGACGGCCAGACATGCCACATCGAACACAACACAATTCATGACACGCCCTACACGGCGATCGCTTGCGGTGGGGACGATCACCGCATCGAACACAACCGAATCTTTCGGGCTATGCAGGTGCTGCACGACGGTGGTGGCATCTACATCACCTTCTGCAAGCGCGTGGTCCTCCGCGGTAACTACATCCACGACATCGTCGACACTGGCGGCTATGGGGCTTCGGCGTACTACCTCGATGAGCAGGCGGAAGACTGTCTGGTCGAGGACAATCTGAGCGTGCGAGTGGCCCGGCCGTCGCATAACCACATGGCTCGGAAGAACACGTTACGGAACAACGTTTTTGTCTGCGACGGTGATGCCACGATGACATTTCCTCGCTCGTCTGACTATCGCCTGGAGAAGAATGTGATCGTCGCTGGCGGCAGAATCCGCATCACACGGCCGGAGGCGATTTCCGAAGCGGTCGGCAACATCGCACTTAGCAAGTCCGGCAAAATAGAGGGCGTCAAGCTGGAAGCCTACCGCCAAGCCGGCACGCAACCGATCGAATCTGGGGGCGGCTGGCTACTCGCCGATCCGAAGTTGGTCGAGTACGAAAGTGGCAAAGTACGTTTTGCAGCGGACAGCCCCGCTGGCGAGTTGGGGATCAAGTCCATCGACGTGAGTGGAGCCGGCTGCGTCAAAGAGTGAGTATCTTTCCGTTTGCCTACATTTCATTGCGGAGTCCACACCATGCACTGTGCTGTTCTAATCGCCACTGCCGTGATCTCCGGCTCCAGCGTTTCCGTGCAAGAGATCCTGGACCATGCCGTCGAGACTGCTGCCCGAGTAGTTGTACTCCCCGAAGGCCGCGTCGAAGTCACGGGTAAGCTCCGCGTACGAGGGGCGACGAACTTGGTCATCGAAGGGTCCGGTACGACTTTGGTCTTCTCCGATCGTGAGGGGACTACCTGGTCCTTCGACTCCTGCCGCAACATCACGCTTCGTGGGTTCACAATCGACTACGATCCACTTCCGTTTGTTCAGGGGCGCATCACGGGCCGATCGGAAGATGGAAAGCGATACGATTTCGCTGTATGTGAAGGCTATCCCGGCCTGCGTGACGAGGACAGCCGGCACTACCGACAGGCGTACGTCTTCGAGCCGGACCAGCGACGTTGGAAGCCGTGGGTGCCAGACCTCTATGCTCGGCAGGTGGAGATCGTCGACGAGCGGCACGGACGGTTCGTCATGGGCTACGTGCCTGCTTATCACGAACTGATCGAGGTCGGCGATCGGATCGTGTTGACGCTCCGCTCGGGCAGCGCGATCCGCATGAACGACTGCGAAAACGTGCGGATCGAGGACGTGACGTTCCTGGGCGCGCCCGGTTGTGCGTATTTGGGCCGCTACATGCGAGGCGACAACTACTTCCGCTACACGATCAAACCAGGACCACCTCCGCCCGGTGCCACGCAGCCGCGACTGATTTCCACGTGTGCGGATGGGCTTAACATTGCGTTCGCTACCAAGGGGCCGACGATCGAGGGCTGCCGCTTCTCGTTCATGGGTGACGACTCGGTAAACCTACATGGCGTCACGTTTGTTGTACTTGAGCAGAAGACGCCGAAGGAGATCCTCGTGGCCTGGCCGTATTCTCGCGAATACCTGGCTACCGTGATTCCCAAGGGAGCAACCGTGCGGCGGTTGCGCCCCGGCGACTACGCGGTGCTTGCGAAGGCGAGACTCACCGCGTTCGATCCGATTCGAGAACGATCACCGGAACATCTGGAGATGATCCACACAGTCTGGCCGCGAAACGAGAAGGGCCGTGGAACCGTGTTCAAATTGACATTGGCGGAGCCTTTGCCGGTCGAGCCCGGCGATTTCCTCGATATTCCTGCCAGTAACGCTCCCGGATTTGTGATCCGCGATTGCCTGTTCGAGGACCATCGTGCTCGGGGCCTGCGAATCATGGCGTCCCACGGCGTCATCGAACGGAACACCTTTCGCCGACTGAAGATGAGTGCCGTCACACTCGGCGCGGAGTACGAATTCTGGCGCGAGGCCGGCTGGGTCGAGGACGTGACGATCCGCAATAACACGATCGAGGACGTCGGGCGCGACGGGGCGATTCATGGCAGCGGGGCGTATGCACTGGGCGCGATCAGTGTCTTCGGCCGTACCGACCAGCGATCACAGCTCCCGCTATGGCCTGGAAACCGTGACATCGTAATCCAAGACAACACGATTCGCGATTGTCCCGCAGCCGGCATCTTCGTGTCAGCCGCCGAGGACGTGCAGATTCGCGGTAATCGGTTGGACAACTGTTTCTATCGGCCCGGCGAGTCATCCGGGAAGGCACGCGGGCTCGACGTTCATGGTCCAATCGACGCGCGACACGCACAAGACGTCACCATCGAACGCAACGAGATTCGAAGCGAATGACAATACGATTTCAGGCGTGGCTGGGCCGCGTGGGAGTGGAAAAATGAAGCAAAACCAAACAACCATGAAATATGCTCGCTGCCTTTCTGTCGCCAGCGTCCTCGCTGCCTCGGTCATGACGACATCAGCGCCGGCTCAAACGCTCGTTCCGGAGGGCAGGGATGCCGCATTGGCGGGTGATCCGGTGCTGCAACGCTTGGTTACTGTAACCGCTCCCCAGGCCCAGGGTGCTCACGATGCAGAGTTGGTTTTGCCGAACGAAGCCGAGATCAAACGGATGGAGAAAGTCGCCGATCTGGCTCTCGTCCCGCCAAAGCTCAATACTTCGCCGCTGCCCGAATACGATTACGACAAGCTCGATTACGGGATGACGATTGGCATCGAGCGGACGCCAGGCGGTCGTTTGTGGGCGTGTTGGGTCGCTGGCGGGGATAGCCCCAAGGCGTTCTTCGTGCTGGCCAACAGTGATAACGACGGAGGGTCCTGGTCGCCGCCGCGTCTGGTGGTCGATTCGCACTCGAAAGACTTGCCGGCTGATCGCAGTATTTTGGTAGGTAATCTGTGGACTGATCCGCTCGGCCGCTTGTGGCTGATCTTCGACCAGTCGATGGATATGTTCGACGGCCGCGCCGGCGTGTGGTCTGCTATCTGCGACAATCCAGATGCCGAAGCACCGACATGGTCGAAACCTCGCCGCATCTGGCATGGAGTTACGCTGAACAAGCCTACGGTTCTTTCGACCGGCGAATGGATGTTACCGATTTCGCTGGATCAGCGCCCGGGCTTTCGGAACTTCAAGGGATGCTTCAAAGAACTCGATCCCTTGCGCGGAGCCAACGTTTTCGTCTCCAACGACAAAGGAGAAACCTGGGAACGTCGAGGCTGCGTGCAGTTCCCGAATCCCGACTGGCATGAGCACATGATTGTCGAGCGGAAGGACGGCACGCTGTGGATGCTGGCTCGCACCGCCAAAGGGATCATGCAAAGCACATCGCCGGACGGTGGCAGAACCTGGTCGAAGCCTTCCTTTCCGCCGATCAAGCATCCGGTAGCCCGGTTTCACATCCGGCGGCTCGCCTCTGGCCGCATACTGCTGGTCAAACATGGAAAAACGATCGACTCGCATGAAGGACGCAGCATGCTGACTGCCTGGCTCTCGGCCGACGAGGGGCAGACATGGCAAGGTGGATTGATGCTGGATGAACGGAAAGGTATTTCCTACCCCGATGGTTTCCAGGCACCTGATGGAACGCTCTATATCTCGTACGACCGCAATCGTTCGACCGATGGCGAAATCTTGCTGGCGAGGTTCACCGAAGACGACATCCTTGCGCAGAAGCTTGTCGGTCCGAAATCGAAATTGAGGATGCTTATCAGCCGTCCGCTGGCCCGCGACGTGGCCGACCCACCGAAGTGAAAGGAATGGTGTGAGATTGCCTGAACGATCCTCACGCTCGATCTTCAATGCAGATGCCTGCAAACAAACGTGGCGACCTGTTTGCCAAGCAACTCACGGGCTGGTGCCGTAAGGTGGACGCCGTCGTTGCCGATCAGCGTCTCTGCTGTGTGCGGCGAATCTGGCTTTGAGATCGCAGCATGCAGATCGTTGACCGGTACCTTCAACTCCTCCATGACTTTCGTCGCGATCGCGTTGTACTGCACAACGCTTTTTCCAAGCAGTTCGTAGTCACGGCCTTTTCTGGCTGCTGCTGCTCGATCGTCAAGAATGGGCGTCGTCGTAGCGAACAGCACGACTGCACCGGTCTTCTCGCGGATGCGCTCGACGATAGTGCGCAGGTTGGCTTCGTATTGTTCAGGCGACACCTGAAATCTGCCCGTCGCTTTGAACCTCTTAGTGTCATGGATTCCGCAGTTGAAATGAACGATCATTGGCTTCTGCTGGATTGCCCACTGTTCGAGATTCTTCAGGACATTTCCGCTGTCACCCCCATTCGCTTCTGGGCTTACAACGAGAGCTTTGCCTTCGAGCTGCTTTGTGACCACCGGTGCATAGCTCAAGCGAATTGAATCACCGACCAGAATTACCTTGGGCAATGCTTCGATGGTTGTTTCGCCCGATTGCCCGAAGGCTGTAGCAGAAAAAGACAACGCGAGAACGGCAATAATTAGCGATTTCGTGATGACGGAGCCTCGATGTGTAGGATGGATTGTGCGTGATAGAATGCCAAACATATCTCGCTTGGGTCAGCTTCGCCAGCCCGCTGAATCTCGCGATTTGGCGGATGAACTTGGCGTGAGGGTCAGAGACGTTGCCGGGCGAGGATCATCTTCTGGATTTTCCCTCTGCACCAGGGAATAAATCGCCGTCCCCACGCGTCTTCTATTCTGTCAGCGGCAAATTCTCCGTTCTCGTGAACCTTTTTCACCCCTTCGCCGTCTTAGTAAGTCAGACGACGATTAACCAAGCAAAGCGGCCCGCCGTGGCCGCACAACCGAGGAAACTGGAACAATGATGTTTTTGTGGTCGAGTCTCACCTACGAACGCACGTGCAAAGGGCGATTTGCCGATCAACCGGCGAACGGTAGCCCCGCGCATCCTCTGCGCTTGTGACACTCGGCTGCAATTCCTGTGGGAACATCAGAAACCCGGTGTCACAAGCGACATCGGGTTTTTTTTGGGTCGGTAGCTTAGATGGTAAAGCGCCTGGTTGAAGCCCAGGAGACACGCACTTCGAGCACCGTCAGGCCCACTTGGCGCTCAGAGTACGCGCATAACACGCCCCGTCCGGTGGACAGGCGCTGGGACTACGAATCCCGGTAGGGCTTGGGTTCGACTCCCCCACGGGGTACTCGCGACAGAACGAGCAACCGAGGCCGCCGGCCGATGAGGCCGGAAGGAAGGCCGAGGGCGGTAGCAACAACACGCTTATCGCGCCTGGTCGGGGGCCAGGAGATCGTCGGTTCAAATCCGACCGTTCTGACTGACAATCGGGCAGAGGTGCAGATGGAAGCACGCCTGCTTTGGGAGCAGGAGGGTCTCGGTTCGACTCCGAGGTGCCCGACTCAAACAAGGTAGTCGAGGGCTGGTCGTCCAGACACGGCTGATAACCGCGCCCGGCGGAGTTCGATTCGGGCACCGATCGGCATGGATGCCGGATTGGTCGCTACCACTGGAGGAAATGACGAATGACCAAGCACCAATGACCAATGTGAACCCTGTGGTCGACTGGGGTGTCTTCCTTTTCGGCATTGGGGTTTGGGATTTGGTCATTGCGAAGCGTGTGGGTTCAACTCCCACCCGGTCCACTCGATAACACGGGCTCATGGTCCAAAGGGAAGACTCCAGTTCGGCAGACTGGCAATCCGGGTTCGATTCCCGGTGGGTCCACTTGAATGAGGCTGGAGACTTGAGACTGAAGGCTAAAGGGGAAGTGACCCGACTTCGTTCCCCCCTACAGCCTACAGCCTACAGCCTTCAGTCTACAGCCAAACTCGGAAGGTAGCCGGATACGGTTCGCCGGGCCGGTTTGCTAAACCGTGCGACCTGCGGGTCATGTGGGTTCAAATCCCATGCCTTCCGCTCAGACATGATGTAACACGATGATCGCCCAAATCCTGAACATGATGAAGACACGAGACGGTCCTTCGGCCTTCGCGCCGGAGGTACTGTCTCATGCAGATTTCACGAATCTATGTGTCGCAGCGCAAGCTGCGGTGCGCCGCCCAGATCCCCGACATGATCGAGACGCTTGAGGTTGGCGGTTGCCTGCCACGGATCACGCTGAGTCGCTCGCAGGATGGCTCAGTTCAGGTCGAAGATGGGCATCACCGGCTTACGGCGATCTGGATGACGGGGCGACGGGAGTTGAAACAACACGAGTATCTGCTGCTGGAGAAGGACCAGTGGCGGCCAAGGTTCGGCAGGATTACCGACCTGCTGGAACGCTGTGGTATCACGGCCCGATGGTGAAACGGACATCATCCCTCGCTTCTAACGAGGTGTTCCGGGTTCGAGTCCTGGTCGGGCTGCTTGCTGAGAGAATTAGTCATTCAGGCTGTGGCGATTTAGGCGATGGGAGGCTTCGCGTCGTCCGAAACCGAAATACCTACAGCCAAAACCCCTACGGTCTGGAGAAGAGTCATGAACGCGCACTTAGTCGAACGACAATTCGCCAAGATCGGCGCGCGGGCTTTGGTTCGTAACGATACTCGGCGAAACACCGAGACCGGCGTCCGCATCGACATTGGTCACGACATGGAAGGCGAGTTTTTCGACATCGCGGTTGACCGTGGTGCGACCGCCGGCCTGGCCGTGGTCGACACGCAGCCTCGGTTGCGGCACCTGCTGTTGCTGTCCCGCCAGGACGACGACAAGCACAAGTTCCTGTGCGGACACGACGAGCGACACTGGTTCGTCGCGGCTGTGCCTGAACGCCTGCCGGTCTCGACCGTCCGCACGGCGTTTGAGGCTCTCAAGCCCGACTCCGTCCGGTACTTGCAGGACCATGTGCATCGGGTCAAGCCGCGGAAGCGGAATCGACGGCGGAACGAAGCCTTCATCCGACAGGGCGAGTGGTTCTTCGTGTCAGCGCCGATTTGGTTCCGGGTGAACGAGAAGCTGATCCTGCGGAACGAGCCGATCCGTCGCGGAACGGGAAAGCCGCATATCTGCGAGGAGTTGATCCGTGAGGGAGGCGAGCTGGTTTACGTCAGCACGCAGCATCCTGAGGGATTGACGGCACCGCAGTACCGCCGGCTGATTAGCCGGCAGCCGAAGTTGCGAAACCTACAATGGGTGACGCAGCGGCGGAACCCGCAGGTGTTTGTCCGCGGAAAGATTCGACATGCCGACCACAAGAAGATTGTCTTGCCGGATTGGCATCAGGTGCTGATGAACACCGAGACCCAATCGGTGGCCATGCGGCATGTAGCGTTTATTGACTGAAACGAGTCCTGAGACTTGAGTCCGTAGGCTTGAGGAGGATCTTTCCCCTCCAGTCTCACGCCTCAGGTCTCAGGCCTAACGTGGTGTTCGTGGTGTAGCGGTCACTGCATACCTGGCTGTGAACCAGGAGGTAAGGGTTCGACTCCCTTCGGACACCCCTGGATTTCAGACAGCGGTCAGCAATCAGCCATCAGCGGTCAGCCAGAAACAATGAAGCTGATAGCTGACCGCTGAAAGCTGATAGCTACTCATGGCCCGTGGGTGTGCCGGATAGCATGACAGCTTCCGAAGCTGTTGGGAAAGA
>JADHUC010000242.1 GCA_016784735.1 Pirellulaceae bacterium
CAGCCACACCAGGATCGGCTCACAAGTCAAGCCAGATGCCCGCCCGGAGGGCGGCTGCAGAGTTGATCACCTCAAGAGGAATTGACTACGTGCCGGCCGTGGTGCTCGATGCCACCGAGAACGCGGCCGAGCGGTTCGTTACGTTCTTCACCGACAACATCCGAAACCCGCATTCGCGGCGTGCCTACCATAAGCGCGTTCTCGATTTCTTCGACTGGTGTGACGAGCAGCGGCTGGACTTCACAGACATCAAGTCCTTCCATGTCTCGGCGTACATCGAGTACCTGCTCGCCCAAGGGAAATCCAAGTCCTACGTGAAGCAGGCGCTGGCCGCGATCCGTATGCTCTTCGACTGGCTGATCATCGGACAGGTTTGTGCCATCAACCCGGCCCAGGCCGTCCGCGGTCCAAAGCTGGTTGTCAAGAAAGGCAAGACGCCGACGCTGGACGACGACCAAATGCGAGAGCTCTACGCCGCGATCGACACGTCGCACGTGGTCGGCCTGCGCGACCGAGCCCTCATCAGCACGATGCTGTTCACCTTCGGCCGTGTCGGGGCGGTGGACCTGATGAACGTGGAAGACTACTACCCCAGCGGCAAGCGCTGGTACGTCCGGCTGCACGAGAAGGGCGGCAAAGAGCACGAGATGCCTGCCCACAGCAAGCTCGAAGAACACCTCGACGCGTACATCACCGCGGCCGCGATCGCCGAGGACAGGAAAGGGCCGCTCTTCCGCACGACGTACCGGAGAACCAAGCAACTAACGGAGAATCGCATGTCGCAGCCGGACGTCTGGCGAATGGTGCGTCGTCGGGCCAAAGACGCTGGCATCGCCCCGCCCATCGGCTGCCATACGTTTCGGGCGAGCGGGATCACGAATTACCTTTGCCACGGCGGCACACTCGAAAAGGCAATGAACATGGCCAACCATGAGTCCGCGCGGACCACCGGGCTGTACGATCACTCGGGCGACGAGCTGACGGCAGAGGAGATCCAGAAGGTTTGGTGGGACGGGATTTGAAACGGTTACTCCCCTCTCGGATCTCGAAAGCGCATCGGTCCACGTCTGCAGGCAAACGCAAGTTGCCAACTTGCGTCTGTGCGCCGCCGACGTAGGACGGATAGCTTCTGATTCCCAGAACGACTCTCCCCGTCGTCGTTCGATGTCGCTAGGATAGACTGGTCGGCACGGACATTAAGCGGATGGCGTGCGTTGCGATGACATTCATTCTCGGCTGCAAGACTGCTACAACGGCGTTTCTCGCCGCTGATGCCGCATTGAGTGCGCCCGAAGAGTTATTACCTCACAAGACACCGAGGAATTCAGTATTCGGTGAGTATCACCAAATACACAATGTGACAGACGGACGCATTAAATACGAGGGATATCCCAAGATCCGACGTTTGCCAAACGCCGCTGTTGCATTCGCGGGACCGGTCGCTGTCTGGGAAGAAGTAGCCACATGCATCGAACGGAGTTGCATTGAGGAGGGACGAAACCCAGTCGATTCACTGAGATACGTCACCTCCTCGACACCTCTCGACAGGATTTCGCAGGTTGGAGTAGTCTTGGCGTACTACGACGGCAATGGGCCCACGATCGTCTCATGGAACCACGAAGGCAGTCGACGCATCGAGGAACATACGGCACTTTGCATGATCGGTAATGTGGGAGACGCTGAACACGATGCTTTCGTCGGGGGCGTTAATACGCTTTTTGAATGCTTGCTGACCAGCAAGTTGCTTGATGGGGCCTCACTTCTTGCGTGCATCCTCGGACATCTGCAACGATCCTCACTGGACCACGACCTAATGACAAGGGGCATCGGCGGAACGTACAGTGGAGTCTGGATCGACCGATCCGGTGTACACCCGCAGCCCGATATTCTGTACGCAATGTTGCTCCCAGGCCAAGGGGTTGTGCGCAGTGTTAAAACGATTGCCCGAGATGACTGTCTGTATGCCTCCTCCGGCGCTTCTGGCCACAGTGTCATCTTCTCTTATCCACGGTACAGCGAATCCGCTGAATTGATGCGTCAACGAGCCGCGCGGTTTCGTCTAGAAACGCTTCCACCACTACTGGGGTCGCTTCAGTGGGATTTCTTTAGCATCGTGTCCGGGCGCCCAATGCCAGGGCTTACCATCATGGAGCTGAAGCGAAATCAGAAGTTTCCCGCGACCGGCCGTGTGATACTGGAATTGAAGCCCATCGGGGACGGGGCTTTCGACATATCTTTCTATGTGCGCACCTTCGTCGAGGATGTGATGAACGACGATCCCGACCTTCGCGGTGACATCTTCCTTGTCTACCTTCCCTACGACAATGAGCATGACACGCTCATCACGGTCAGCTCTCGACAGGAATAGTATTAGGATCTCCGACCATTGTACCAGTTTCAGGTGGCACACCAGCGCCCGCAACGAATAACAACCGAACATAATGACGATACCAGGACGATCTACCTGGGCCGCCGCCCTTGCCAGCGCACGGCGCCGGAACGTCCATCGGCGCGTGGTTCGCGGTTTGCGACAAGCCAACGCCGGCTAAGTTCGGCGATCTCCGCCGCTTTCGGCGCCTCCCTGGAGTAATTCCGGTCGGCCGGGGCAGGAGGTTATGAAGCCCCGGAAATCGCCCAACCGGGGATTCCTTTCGATCCGGCCTCGGTCACCCTGGTCCGAACGTTACGAGATTTGGGACTGCCAGAGCGATTTCCCGCCACGTTGGGGCTTGTCCCCGTCGTGCGATGTTCACAACCAGAACGCGACTCAACGATATCCCGACGCCACGACGGAGCTTGCCTCCGTCGAGCGATGTTCCCGTGAAAACGCTTTGGAAACACCGTTCCACGCTGGCGAGCAGCGCGGTGACGCAGTGCGAACTGATACCGCATTCTGGTTGTGAACACTCCTCCACGGAGTCGAGGTCCGGGGTGGGAGGAGCCACGCCATCCACACAGAGACCCTCACCTGAATGCTCAATCTCGCACAATTCCACCCTGGTCCGGTTTTGAAACCACGTCTAGCCGTTTGTGGAACTTGGTTCATTTCCGCGGACTTGATGCCACCCGTCCCAGGCCAACAGCATCACGGCTACCGCTGCGTATCCGCATGTGTACCGTAGTACGGTGAAGAAGACCTCCGGTTCCAGTTGCCAAGGGAGGAATACGGGGCCGCCGGGCAAAGGCGAGTGAATAACGCCGAACGTTGTGCAAAGCGATCCGATTGCGAAGTAGATGGCAGCCAGGCTCAACCGCCGGTCGATGATAGCAGCCATGGCCGAAGCCCAAAGAAGGCTGGTGACGATGAAACCGTTGGCTAGTATCCGGACCGTTTGCAGTTCCCTGCGTAATGCGGCCTGTGCCAGCGCGTCCACGTCGATACCGGTCTTGCCGATGTAGATCCAGGCCAGTGCGGCCAGCGCCGGTACGCAAGCCAGCGCCACGGCGGCGTAGTGCCGCTTTGGCGTCGCTCGGAAACTCTGCGCCGTGATCTCCAGGCCGACGAACATCAGGATCGGATAGACCGTGACCTTGGGAATGACCACGTACATGTAGCCGAAGTAACCGACAAGTCCCGCGCTTCCGATAAACAGTGCCGTTGCCAGGGTGTACGCCGCACGGCCGCCCATCGCCTTGTAAGCCGGATGGCCGATATATGGCGTTGTTTGGATCACTCCGCCGCACAAGCTGGCGACTAACGTCGCGAACGCTTCGACGCCGACGATCTTGCCCGTATCGTATTCGTCGCCAGCCGCTGCTGCGCTCTCGGTGCAATCGATTCCGCCGATCACGGTCCCCAAGGCAAACGGTATCACGATCGGCAGATAGCTGACAGTGTCCTTCAGCGCGGCGACCCATTCAAAGCGGAACACGGTCAACCACTCGTGCGGTAGCAATGCCTGCTCGGGCTTGATCAATTGTTCGGGTACGTGTCCCAGCGTGCCCGTTTCGCGCATCAAGTAGTAAATGGCACCGCCTACGAGTAATGCACCCAAAGCGCCCGGGACGCGAAACGGCAAACGCACCTGAGCCACCAGCGTTGTCAGAATGATGGCCAACGCGATGAAGCCTACGATGGGGTATTCGAGGATTTCCACCAACGGAAGGAAGGTGATCAAAACCAGAGCGATGGCTGCGAGCGATCCCAGCAAACCGGCGCGAGGGACCACGCGGCGAATCCAGTTCGATCCGAGCGCGCAAACGAACTTGAACAAGCCGCTGATGAAGATGGAGCAGATCCCGATGTGCCATGCGTGTCGCGCCGCTAGCGTTACGTCCGCTCCTTCGGGCAGTGCTTCTTTTGCGGAGAGAAATGCGGGCCCCAGGACGAAAAAGACCATGCCAAATGTGCTCGGAGTGTCCAGCCCCAACGGCATGGCCGTGATGTCGTCTCGGCCCGTTCGTTTCGCCAGCGAGAGAGCCATCCAGAAAAAAAGCAAATCGCCCACCAGCACGCCGATCGCGGTACCCGGGATCATGTTGCGAAGGGCGAATTCTGCAGGAAATTCAAAAGCGACCGCTAGCAGACCGACCGTCAAGAGCAGATCGGCGATATTGTCTAACATCAAGCCAAAAAAGGCATTAACGTCGCCGGACGCGGCCCATCGATATTGTTTGCTGGACACTTGGATTTCGGTCGGCACGGGGTTTGCTATACCTTACGAGTGACGAGTGTAGATCCCGAACTGACGGGTGTCAAAGGGCTTGCGCCGTGTGATCGAACGTGACCCCAGAAATAGGGAGAAGGACGACCTGCAAACCGTTGGCGTCCACCACACTCGTGTGTTAGACTGGTTTTTTGGCGGATGGAGCCTCCCAGCGACACAATCTTTTCGAACTTTCTTCTCTGGGGCTCGTAGAACGGTATGAGTGCCACGCTGAATGCAACGGAGTCGGCGGGAATCCAAAGCTCTTCGCTGTCCGACCTTAGCGACGAGCAGGTGCTGCTGCGATATCGCGAAACGGAAGACCGTGACCTGTTCGAGGAACTGGTCCGGCGGTACCAACGCGAGTTGTTCAGCTACCTGCGGCGATATTTGGGCAGTCGAGACATGGCGGAGGACGCCTTCCAGGCCGCCTTCCTGCAAGTCCATTTGAAGTGCAACCAGTTCCAGGCGGGCCGCCGCGTCAAGCCGTGGCTGTACGCCATTGCCACGAACCAGGCGATCGATGCTCAGCGCCGCAACCGGCGGCACCAGATGGTGAGCCTTGATCACCTTCGCGGCAACGAGGAAGGAGACGACGAGAGAAATCTGGCTGATCTGATGGCCAGCCGGGAGCCGAGCCCGGCCGCTCGAGCCGGGAACGAGGAACGAAAGCAACAAATGCAGCGTGCCTTGAGCGAATTGTCGGACCAAATGCAGGCGGTTGTCCATTTGGTCTATTACCAGGGGTTGAAGTATCGAGAGGCGGCCGAGGTGTTATCGATTCCCGTGGGCACGGTCAAAAGCCGACTGCACGCGGCGATCGCCAAATTGGCCGAGTGTTGGAATCGGGATCACACAAACGAGCTAGATTGAGCGAACCGATGCGTGAAGACCTATTTGGTTACCTGCTCGACGCGCTCGACGAGGATGAACGCCAGGGAGTTAAGAACGCTCTCGGCGGCAACCTGCAATTGCAGGACGAATTGAAGTCCGCCAAAGAACAACTGGCGATCCTGAACGCGTGTTCGGACGAAGAGGAACCGCCAGCCGATTTGGTCGAGCGGACTTGTGACCTTGTCGAGGCTTACAAGGAGCGACAGCTAGTGTTGCCGGCGTCCACTGCGCGCGAGCAGCCCGCCGCCACTTCCCGTGCCCGTTTCCGCGAGCGGCCGGAAAGGGCTTCCGGCACCCGCCGTTGGTCCTTGGCCGACGCCGTCGTCGCCGGCGGCATCGTTCTGGCCGTGGCGATGTTGTTTTTCCCCGCGATTGCCAATAGTCGCTTCCAATCCCGCATCGCCAGTTGCCAGTACAATCTGCAATCCGTCGGCGAGACTCTGAACGACTACAGCCATAACATGGGCGGGTATTTCCCGCGAATTCCCGTTGACGGGAATCGGGCTGCTGCCGGCTTGTACGCTCCGATCTTGGTCGAGCAACAGTACTTGGCCGACACGGATATTCTGGTTTGCCCCGGATCGCGCTTGGCGGACAACATGTCTCAGTGGCGAGTTCCTTCGCTTGCGGAGTTGGATCAGGCTCGTGGGCGTGAGCTACGTGCCTTGCACCGCACGATGGGCGGCAGTTATGGCTACACGCTCGGCTATCTCGAGGGCAGAAGATATCGGACGCCCCGCAATGAAGGGCGAGCGTATTTCGCGCTGATGTCCGATTCCCCCACCCAGCACCTGCGCGGACATCAGAGCGAAAACCATGGCGGTCGCGGGCAGAATGTGCTGTTCGAAGATAACCACGTCGAATTCATCATTGATTGCGTGGCTTACGATCGTCTCTTCGTCAACCGCGACGGCTATGCCGAGGCCGGCCTGGACAGATCAGACTCGGTGATCGGGCGCAGCGCCGCGCCGCCGTTCGTCTATCCCATCAAGCTTGCCCAGAATTCGGGACTGTGGCACAACATGTAGCCCGGCATTCAAGTTGGCGGCCCGCCGTATCCGAATGTTGGAGTTCACGCTTGCGCGTGCTGGATGTTCTCCAAATCCCGAGGAAGCACGCTTTCTCGTTTAACCCGAAGCCGGAGGCGATGGCGGGCAGTGAGATAGACTATCCATTCGCGGCGCCCGCCATCGCCTTCGGCTTCGGGTTAAACGAGTCATCTTCGGCCGGGAGCGGCATAACGCGATACTCGCGGCGTAACCTTTTGCCTGCCCGCGCATCCTTTCAAGTAGCGATCTCGCTCCGAAAACGCGAGTTGGAAGACGGGACTGGCCCCGTGCGCGGCGCGCGTTGAACCGCGCGGGAAGGCAATCGCACGTTTCCTGCCCCCTTTTCCAGTGAGCAACGCCCCGTCGAAACATCCGACTAGCTCACTTGCCATGATGCAATCTAGGGGTGAAGATATGGCCAAACCTACAAAACAAGGATTGGGAATAATGGAAATCATTGCTTTTCTGGCGATCTTGGTGTTCTGGTTTGTGTTCCAAGCATGGATACTGCCGCGTTTCGGCGTGTCGACGTGAATGAGCGAGAGTTGCAGGCCGAGTTCGGCCGCTTCGCCGAAGGAGCAAACCAACTCGCACGAGTTGGATGCCAAGACACACAACGACTCGGGAATAGCCGACGAGTGAATTACAACATCTCCTACGGCGGGAACAAGCCATGAGAGCCAATACTGCCAAAGTTGTCCAAATCGTCCTTCTGCGTGTTCTTCCGATCATTGCGGGATTCGTGCTGCTGATTCTGGCGATCGCTTGGTTGGCCGGCGCTTTCGTTGCCAAGATCGAACCCGGACACGAGCAACCAACTGCGCGCCGGTGGTCCGGCGAACCCACGGAAGAAATCCACGAGGTCTCGAAAGACTACATCGAAGAAGCTGTCGGTTCGCTCAAAGCGGCCAGCCGTACGGCCATTTCCGCCAAGGTGTTGGCGACGATCCAGGAGATAACCGGCACGGCCGGCGACCAGGTGGAAGAAGGTGACGTACTGGTTCGACTTGATGCCAAGGAACTGGATACGCGCGTTCGGCAAGCGGAACAGGCGGTCGCGGCCGCAGTCGCCTCCCGCAAACAGGCCGAGCAGGGTGTGGCCGCAGCCGTCGCCGCTCGCACGCAAGCCGAGATCGACTTCAACCGAACCAAGTCATTGCGTGAACGTGAGGCCCTGCCGCAAGCCGACTTGGACACAGCGACCGCTCGGCTGGACGTTGCCAAGGCCGACGAGTTGCGGTCTCAGCAGGCCCTGAGCCAAGGACAGGCGGAAGAGTTGCGAGCCGAGCAGGCCGTGGACGAAGCCCAAACGCTACTGTCGTATGCGACGATCAAAGCGCCCAAAGCGGGCCGAATCGTCGATCGACTGGCCGAGGAGGGCGATATGGCGCGCCCCGGCGAACCCTTGTTCGTACTGTACGACGCCGCGTCGTTGCGGTTGGAGGCTCCGGTACAGGAGAGCTTGGCGGTCAAACTACAAATCGGCCAGAAGATGACCGTGCACGTTGACGCGCTCCAACGCGACGTCGAGGCCACGATCGACGAAATCGTGCCACAAGCCGACACCCCCAGCCGATCGTTTCTGGTAAAGGCCGCCTTGCCGCGTTCCTCGGACTTGTACGAAGGCTTGTTCGGTCGCCTGCTGATCCCCGCCGGATCGCGGCGTCATCTCTGTCTGGCAACTGCCGCCATCCAGAAAGTCGGCCAACTGGAATTCGTCCATGTCGTCCTGTCCGACGACACGATCGAAAAACGGTTCATCAAGACGGGACGTCTCGGCATGCCCGGACGCATCGAAGTACTGAGTGGCGTAGAGGCCGGCGAGCGAGTCGTGCTGCACAGCCGCTCGGACAGTCCGGCAACAGACGAAGAAAGGTAACGCCATGGCCGGCGAAGGTGACAACGCGCTGGCGTTGGAAAAAACGCCCTTGATGACTCGCATTGTCGAGCTTTTCTTGCGCGGCGATGTGGCCATCTTGCTGGTCGTCGTGTCACTGACGCTTGGTGCTGCCTCGTTGTATCTGACGCCGCGTGAGGAGGAGCCGCAGATCGTGGTGCCCATGGCGGACGTGTTCGTCAGCGCCCCTGGCCTGTCGGCCACCGAAGTGGAAAAGCAAGTCACTCGCCGGCTGGAGAAGCTGCTCTATCAGATCGACGGCGTCGAATACGTGTACTCCATGTCCCAGCCGGGGCAATCCGCGATCACGGTACGTTTCTACGTTGGCGAGGATCGCGAGAAATCGCTCGTCAAGCTGTACAACAAGATCCACTCGAACATGGATCAAACGCCGCCCGTTGTCGAGAACTGGGTGGTCAAGCCTGTCGAAATCGACGACGTGCCCATCGTGATCGTTAGTCTGTGGACCGACCGAACCGGACTGTACGACGACCACCAACTGCGGCGATTGGCCGAAGAACTGCAATACGAACTGCAGGGCATTCCCAATACGAATCGCGTGACCGTCGCAGGGGGTCGACCTCGGCGAATTCGCGTTGAACTGGATCCGCAGCGGCTGGCGTCAAGACAGACTTCGGCGCTCCAAGTCGCCAACGCGCTTCGCGCCAGTAACGTTCATCTCCGCAGCGGACAGTTCGAGCAGCAGAACCGGCAATTCATCGTGGATGCAGGAGATTTCGTCCGCGATGCCAAGGATTTGGGTGATCTTGTAGTGCAGCTTTCGGGCGATCGGCCCGTGTATCTGAAAAACGTGGCCACCATCCTGGACGGCCCCGCCGAAGTCGACAGTTACAGTTGGATCGGTTTCGGACCGGCCGACGAGGAGTTCGGCGCGGGCGGAGGGTTCGGCGCGGGTCTCCCGACCCCGCCGGGGCGACCGACCGAAGGTCTCCCGTCAGGCAACGATGCCCCGCGCAAGGAGAAGGGAGACAGTCGGTCCGATACGTGGCTCGGTCAGGAGACCGGCCACAACTACAGTCAGGAGACCGGCCACAACTACAGTCAGGAGACCGGCCACAACTACAGTCAGGAGACCGGCCACAACTACAGTCAGGAGACCGGCCACAACGATGGGGGCCGCAGCGGTGAACTCTACCCCGCCGTCCATATCGCCGTTGCCAAGAAGAAAGGCACGAACGCGGTTCGAGTTGCCGATGCAACCGAGCATTTGATGGAGCAACTGGCCAAGACCCATCTGCCGGATGGCGTCCACTACCGTATTACCCGCGATTACGGCGAGACGGCTAACGACAAAGTGAACGAACTGGTCGAAGGTCTTGCCATCGCCGTGATCACGGTCATCGGATTGATTGGTTTGGTCATCGGTTGGCGAGCGGCGTTGGTCGTGGCTTTGGCTATTCCCGTCTGCTACAGCTTGACTCTGTTCATCAATCTGATGGCGGGCTACACGATCAACCGCGTGACGATGTTTGCGTTGATCCTGTCGTTAGGTCTGTTGGTGGACGATCCCATCACCGACGTGGAGAACATCGCCCGCTACTTTGCCATGCGAATCTTGCCGCCGCGCCAGTCGGTGTTGCGCGCCATCCAGGAAGTCCGACCGGCGTTGATCTTGTCCACCCTGGCGATCATCGCCTGCTTTCTGCCGCTAGTCTTCATCACCGGCATGATGGGGCCGTACATGGGTCCCATGGCCATGAACGTGCCGTTGACGGTAGCCGTTTCTACCATCGTGGCGTTTGTCATAACGCCGTGGCTGGCCATGGTGGCCTTGCGCAAGATAGCCGAGAATCCCAGCGGTGACGAGACTTTTGACCTGACCAAAAGGCCGCTGTATCGCATCGTGCATGCAGTGCTCGGACCTGTTCTGGACCGCCGCTGGCTTTCCTGGGGTGTGTTGGCAGGAGTTGCGGCTTTGTTCTTTGCCGCCCTATTGCTGCCGGCCTTGCGCCTGACGCCGCTGAAGATGTTGCCCTATGACAACAAGAACGAGTTTCAGGTTGTGGTCGATATGCCCGAGGGCACGACGCTGGACCGCACCGACGCCGTCACGCGGCGATTGGCCAATCATCTGGCCGGCGTGGCGGAGGTTCGCGACTTGACCTTGTACACGGGTATTGCCTCGCCAATGGACTTTAACGGAATGGTGCGGCACTATTTCCTCCGGCGCGCACCCCATCTAGCGGACATCCGCGTGAACCTGGCGCCGAAGGATCTTCGCAAAGAGCAGTCGCATGAAATCCTGTTGCGCATTCGCGGCTCGCTGGAGAAGATAGCCGAAGCGGCCGGCGCCAAGATCAAGTTGGTCGAAGTACCGCCTGGCCCGCCCGTCTTGGCAACAATCACCGCCGAGGTGTACGGACCGCCGGACGCCGACTACGACACGCTGATCCACGAAGCCCGAAAGGTCGATGCGCGTCTGGCTCGCGAGCCGGACATCGTCGACGTAGATACCAGCGCTCAGGACGACCAAGTTCGCTGGGTCTTTGAAACGGATAAGCAGAAAGCCGCCTTGTCGGGCGTGTCGACCGAGACAATTGCCCGAACGCTCCAACTGGCAATGGGCGGGCTGAAGACGACGGTGCTTCACCTGCCCGACGAAGTCGATCCCCTGTGGATCGAGCTGCGTTTGCCGCGTTGGCAACGTTCAGCGATCGACGACCTGAAAGAGCTTTACGTCCAAGGCCAACAGGGCCAAATCGTGCAAATCGGTGCTTTGGGACATTTTGTGCAGAAGCTCGAAGATCAAACGATCTATCACAAGAACCTGCGGCGCGTCGTGTTCGTGTACGGCGAAGTGGCAGGACGAGCACCGGCCGACGCCATTCTGGACATGCAATTCGACCAGGTATCAGACGAAGAACTGCCAGCCGCGCGCGCCAATGCCGGCCCCGTGCGGGAACCGGAAGACCGCACTTGGTTCTCGCCGGGCGGCGGCGACCCATGGGCGATCGCGCCGGGCTACGAAGTCGAGTGGGCCGGCGAGGGCGAATGGAAAATCACACTGGATGTCTTTCGCGATCTCGGCCTGGCATTCGCGGCGGCGCTGGTGGGCATTTTCGTCCTGCTCATGTTTCAGACTAACTCGCGTTTCCTGCCTCTGGTGATGATGCTGTCGATCCCGTTGACATTGATCGGGATCATGCCGGGCTTCTGGCTGCTGAACGTGATCGTGAATCATCCCGTTGGCGGTTACCCGACGCCCGTATTCTTCACGGCCACGGCGATGATCGGCATGATCGCCTTGACCGGTATTGTGATCCGCAACTCGGTCGTGTTGATCGACTTCATCCACCTGGCCGAAGCCGACGGATTCGACCTGCGCGAGTCGATCATCCGCAGCGTCGCGGTGCGAACTCGACCGATTCTGCTGACCGCCGGCACGACGCTGCTGGGGAACTGGGTCATCACGCTGGACCCGATCTTTTCGGGTCTGGCCTGGTCCATTATCTTTGGCATTCTCACGTCGACGCTGTTCACGCTGGTCGTGATACCCGTCGTCTACTGGTTACTGTTCAGGCGATCACAGAAGGCAACAGCCGCCTGATTCGCTGCCGCCCTGAATTCGCTGGGCAATCAACGAAAGATGTGACGATGCCACCAATACGCATAGGCATTTCCTCGTGCCTGTTGGGCAACAAGGTTCGCTATGACGGTGGTCACAAACACGACCGCTACCTGACGGACACTCTCGGGAAATATTTCGAATGGGTCCCCGTTTGTCCCGAAGTCGAACTGGGCCTCGGCGTACCGCGCGAGACGATCCAACTGGTCCAGGCGCAGGGCGAGCAGCAGGTTCGTCTTATGACCTCAAGAACAGAACTCGACTTGACGCGTCGCATGCGGACTCTCGTATCCCGGCGAGCGACGGCACTAGCGAAAGAAGACCTCAGCGGCTTTGTCCTCAAGAGCAAATCACCAAGTTGCGGCACGGAGCGTGTGAAAGTACACCAAGCCAAGGGACCGCCGAAGAAATCCGGGCAAGGTTTTTTCGTCAAGGCTTTGCTGCAGCGGTTACCCAACTTGCCTGTCGAGGAAGAAGGACGACTGTGCGACCCGCGTTTGCGCGAGAACTGGGTCGAGCGGGTGTTTGCCTGCCATGCGATGAAGGGTCTGTGGGCGAGCCGATGGAGCATCGGTGACCTAGTTCGCTTTCACACCGTCTACAAATTCGTGCTACTCGCCCACTCGCCGGCAGATTATCGGGCATTGGGTCGTCTGGTCGCCGAGGCCAAGTCGATACCGCGCCGCGAACTGCGCAGCCGCTACGAAGCCGACTTCATGGCAGCGCTCAAGAGACTCGCCACGCCACGAAAACACACCAACGTGTTGCAGCACATGGTGGGCTTCTTCAAGAAAGAACTTGATACAGACGCACGCCACGAACTGCTCGCGCACATCGAAGACTATCGCCAGGGGCTCGTCCCGCTGGTTGTGCCGCTGACTTTGATCCGCCACTATAAGCGTATTCTTCATATCCCGTACCTGGAGGATCAGATCTATCTGAACCCGCATCCAAAGGAACTGTCGCTGCGCAATCACGTCTGATCAGGCTTCGCGTTTTCAGACCGGCGAGCGATATCGGAACCATTGCAACGGAAACAATGCAAATGGGGGGCTCAAAGGACCGAGAACCGCGCGAGCCGATTCTGGGTCAGTACCAGGCAATAGCGAGTTGGAGCAGAACGACTTGCGGCGGCACCTGGAAGCCAGCGCGCAACATGTACGCATTTCGGGCGATGGTCACATTCCTGCGGATTTGAGGTTCTTGCTTTCTCGTGGCAGTGTGTACACTTATGAGTAGCCGATATGGTTGCTATCGGAGTTCAAACGCCGCGGAGAGACGCCATGCACACTGATAGGGAACTAGCAAAGCAAGTCATTGCCGAGATCGTGCGCCAGTCACCTGGCGATGAATTGGCTGGCAAAGTCAAGCTGTTCAAAGCGTTCTACTTTGCACACCTCTACTACGCTCGCGACACCGTCGGCTATCTCACAGAGTGGCCGATAGTGAAGATGCCCAACGGTCCTGGGATCGACGACTTCGGCCTTCTGATTGACGAACTCGTTCAAGATGGCATTGTCGAGACAGAGGGAACCAGAATTGGGCCATACAACGCGACGCTCTACAGGGCGACGGGGAGGCAATCGAGACCTCCACTGCCCGAGGACGCTGTCAAGGCAATCCGAAAAGCCGTCGAGTTTGTCAGCGACAAAACTGGTGCACAATTGAGCGACATTACTCACGAATTCTCAAGGTCCTGGAACGACGTTGAAGAGGGACAACCGTTAAGCATCTATTTGGACCTGCTATCTGACGAGGATTACGACAACGCCACGGAGCGAGCGTCGCGTGTCAGCAAGGAATTGGAGGCCGCCTGGAGCGAGTGACCGCGGATGGACAAACGGCTGAGAACAGCGTTCATGATCACAGCGGACGCCATTAGGCCCCGTGGCGTTTTCCGGGGGATCGGCGGCAGCCTTCGCGATTTCCTCGACAGTCAAACCGATCAGAACGATCCACGGCGTGTAGCTGTAGGCATTTTCGAATACTTTTGCCTTGAGGACGAATGTTTCAACGGATTCAGGGCAGGCGTAGAACTCGCTGTGGGTTTCTTGGACAAACTCCTGGACGGCCCGGAAGGCGAGTATCAACGTGTGCAAAGTCTGAAAGACCTGAAGGCAGTTCTTCAGACAGGCAACCTGGAAGAGATCCGCAAGTGGATTGATGCCAACTACCGTTAATTCTTCCAGCACTCTGATCGCATCGCGGCTGGCCGTCTCACCGTCTGATCAGGTCAGTCAAATGCGTGCGGCCCACTGGCTATCGACCGTCTCAACGTCGAATTTCACACTCTGGAAGTGCGGTCTTCAGCCGGCCGATCGCGTCATCAGTAACCTCCGTATCCTTGAGATCCAGGTCCTCGAGCTTCTCCATTCCCTTAAGTATTACCAGATCTTCGTCAACGATCTTCGTGCCAAGTAGTCTCAGTTTCTTGAGACCGCGCATCTGTCCCAGAAGGGCAAGCCCGGCACCGGTGATTTCCGTATTGCCTAGATCCAGTTCCTGGACGTTAGCCAGTTCGCTTAGATGCTCCAGTCCGGTGTCTGTGATTCCGCTGTGCCAGAGATTCAGGATTCGAATGTTCGTGAGTTGACTCAGATGAGCGAGCGACTCGTCGGCAACTCTGACATAGTGCAGATCCAGTTCTTCTAGTTTCTTCATGTTGCGAAGATGGGCGAGCCCCGGCCCCTTCAGTTTGGCCCAGCTCAAATCGAGTACTGTCAACTCCGTCAAATGTTCGATGTGCTTGAGATCCTCGTCGGTCAGATTCACGCCGTTAAGCCGCAGTTCGGTCAGTCGCGTCCAATTCTTGATGTGCCTCAACACCGAACCATCAGCCGTTTTCGAAGAGAACTTCAGCGACTGGATCTTGGTCAGTCCCTCTATTTGCTCGAATCCAGCCCCGTCGACACGCGTGCCTTCTAGCCATAGCCTTTCCAGTTCGCTCATGCTTCTCAAATGAACAAGCGCGGCGTTGCCGAATTGAGGCCCATCAAGTGCCAATGTTTTCATCGACGTAAGCCCTTCCAGATGCGCGATGCCCGCTTCGGTGATGAAAGGGCCTGCAATCAACAACCCCTGCAACTTTGAGAAATCCTTCAGATGCGCAAGTCCTCCATCAGTCACTGCCGTCTTCATCAATGCCAGCCGTTGCAGTTCCTTCAGACCGCGAAGCCGCGCTAGATCCTCGTCGGTGAACTGACCGCTCTTGGCGAAAACCATCACGATGGGCTCGCCGGGCTGTTCCTCGTCGACTTGGAACGTGCAGCCCAGTTTCTGAAGACGACTTACGGCCTCTTCTTTCGTGAAAAGCGGCAAGTCACGCCGGACGACGGACGAACCATCGGTCGTAGCATCGGAGGCCAGCGTTGCCGATGGTCCTTTGATCAACCACAGCCACGGCGGGGCTATCCGGTAGTCCAGTTGTTTCCCGAGTTGGTGATCAAAGTTGTCTGTCAGGCTTAAGCCTTTATCGTAGACGACCAGCACGTCGCTGCATTCCAACTCCTCGTCCACACGGAGAAACGCGACACCATGCATGTCCATCAAGAAGTCGACCAGAACGCCCGGCCGACACGGCCCGATGAACGTTCCTTGCGGGCGCGTCGGGTTCTTGCTCAGAAGCGACAGCATTCTCTGTTCGGCCGTGTGGTACACCGCGGGCATCTCTTTGAAAAACGCCTCGAGCTTCTCATCCGTGACGCCCGGTGGCGTTGGCTGGATCGCCTGATGCTGCACGATCTGCAAATCCTGCAAGTGAGAAAGCGTTTTCAGACGGCCCAAATCGGCCTCGTTGAATTGCGGGCCATTGGCCACCACGACTTTGGTGACACGCTCGAAGTACTTGTCGTAAGCTTTGGGCAGCAGGAACTGCAGCCACTTGGGTTTTAGCGACTCGACAACCACCCCTCTCGCCTTGATTTCCTCCAATCTTGCGATCACTTCTTGTTCACGATCCCACTGATCTCTGTGCCGCTTTACCGTGATCGCAACGTAGCCGAAGAACAGCGCACATATGAGCATTAGGCCCATCAGCGATCGAAGGCTATAGCGCCGCCACGATCGCCGTCTTGGGGCTGTTCCATCACTGCTGTTTTCGTGGTCTGGCACTTGTAGATCCTCCTCGTCTCCAGTTGTTACATCGGCATTGTCGCCGGGACCATTGTAGCGGTAAAGAGAGACGGGGGGGCAGCATAGGGAAACGACGTGGATGGTCTCGTTTGGGCCGTCCGCGGTCGTTTGTTTCTCGGTCGCGTCTTCGTTCTGAATCTGGTAAGTTGGGCACGCATGCCTGCCGTGCTTCGACAATCCGAATACTCCCTTCTCCGTTTCTCTTACATCCCAGATGACGAATCACAAAATGGGACTGCCGCAAGATACACTGACTCAGAATCGACCTCGCTCCGTCGCGTCTATCGCATTGGCCGTCGTTTCGATCGGTCTGTGTGTCCTTGTCGAAGGTGCAATCCTTGCCTCGCGTCAACGCTTTTCACGGTTCGTCGACGAGTTTGAGATAGATGCAGCGGTCGTCACAAGATTCGTCATCGGTCCGATCTTTCCTGCATTGCTGGCCGCCGTGATCTTTTCGGCAATCTTCAAAGAATTTGTTCCCGGCTTGCGGCCCGCTCTCGACCTGTGCAACCTTGCCATCCTGCTCATCGGCGCTACTTGCTTTGCGATCTAT
Organism: Pirellulaceae bacterium; assembly: GCA_016784735.1. Taxonomy (GTDB): domain Bacteria; phylum Planctomycetota; class Planctomycetia; order Pirellulales; family Pirellulaceae; genus JADHUC01. Next base: position 16,757 of record JADHUC010000242.1, read on the forward strand.
GTGATTGGCGTATTCGCACCATTGATGTCACTGCTAGAGGCCCTCTCATAGTGACCGTTCAATTTGGGCGCCTGAGGCAAGTCCCAGGAAATAGTCTACCACAGCAGGGCCTGCTACAGTCTGAACGCGTGAAGGGGACAGTCCCATTTTCGCTGCGCAAAGCCTGCGCGAAAATCGGGACAGTCCCCGACCACTGGTATATCTTCTTTTGGGACTTGCCTGAGTGGTTCGGCGGTGTGTCAGCCGCGGAGATTTGCGGCGAATTGTCCATCCGTCTATACTGGCTGCAGTGGCCGCCCGGCCCAACGTGACTCCCATGCTCTGCGTGGGAACCAAGCAGTTGCGCGGAGCAGTGAGGAGTAGCTAAGTTTGATGCGACACCGTCTCGTGATGCTCCTCCCGCTGTTGATCGCTCTCTCTCCTCCGTCGGCGCACGCCGCAACCCCGTCGGACGGACTGGTCTCCTATTGGACCTTTGACGATAACACGGCCGACAGCGCTTGGCTCTATTCAGCCAACGCCGGCGCGGCCGAGGACAACCTCCGACATCTTGGCGGGCCCGCCCAGTACGTGCCGGGGATCGTGGGCCGGGCGATCCGGCTCGATCGGTCGTACATGACGGCCCGCTTCTCGGCGGACGTCAAGCTCGGTACCAGCTACACGATCGAAGCCTGGATCAAACTCAGCGAAACAGCCAGTCCGCGGCAGCGTTTGGTGTTTCATTGGGGCGGCGATAAGGGATACCACTTCGGCATCAGAGACCGATGGGTTTGCCTCTATCACAAGCAAGCCGACGGCCAGGAGCCGCACCCCGAGGGCGGTGCTGTGGTCGACGATAGATGGCAGCACGTCGCCGCCGTGGCCGACGCCAAGAACAAGCGGCTTGCGGTCTTTCTCGACGGAAATGTCGTGGCCGAATTGCCCTACGACGGAACGGTCGCCGATACGGCCTCCGAGCCGCTCGGCGTGGGCGACTCGGCCAGCGGACCCGACGAGGACTCCCGCTACCGCGGCGCGATCGACGAATTGGCCGTTTGGAATGTCGCGCTTTCGGACGAAACGATTCGTCGGCACTTCGAGCAGCCGAAAGCGCGGTTCGGACTTGTCCGGCGATCTTTCCGCCAAGTCGTTCTGGACGACGGACCACTCGGATACTGGCCGCTGGACGAGATGGAAGGCGACACGGTCAAGGACCTCTCTGGCAACGGCTACACAGGCAAGTGTCTGGGTGGCGTCACGCTGGGCCACCCGGCCGGCGTGTCGGTACCCGACGGCCGTGCCGCCGCCACCGATGGCGTGGACGACTGCATCAACGTCGGCGATCTCGACCCGCTGGACGGAGCCAAGGCGATTAGCGTCGAGGCTTGGGTCCGCTGGATCGAGCCGCCTGACGGCTTTCATGGCGTGGCCGCCGCGCTCAGGAAGGAGGCGGTCTTCGCCTTCGGCACCGGCTGGATCGGCGATAATTCCGCCTCCGAGAGTCAACGCAAGGCCCGGTTCTGGATTCACACCGACAACGGTTGGTCTCACTCCGACAACGGCACCACCGACATCGACGATGGCCGTTGGCATCACATGGCTGGCACCTACGACGGCGAGTATCTGAGGATCTATGTCGACGGAATCCAAGAGAGTCATCGAAAGGTGGGTCGGGTCGCGCTCTCGTCGAACGCCAACCCGTTGTTCATCGGGTCGGCCAGCGGCCGGGGTGAGTTCTTCCCTGGCGCGATCGACGAAGCGGCCGTTTACGATCGGGCCCTTTCCGCCACTGAGGTCTACGAACATTATGTGTTTGGAAGTAGTGAATGATCGCCGGCCGCGCGATGTCCCGCGTTCGCTTTTCGTAGCTTGGCTCTCCAGAGCCGAGTTCTTCGGGGCGCTTTGTGCTCGGCTCTGGAGAGCCAAGCAACAGATCCACAGCGACACATGTGCCGCCGTAACCATGCTTCTGGGGTTGGCCTTCGTGGCGTCGACAATTGCCGGCGAAACGGGAGAAGTGGTCGAGGGGAAGACGCTGGCGATCGTTCGAGACGATGCGGCGGTTACCGTCAAGCAGGGCGATCGCGTGGTGGTCCGTTACCGCTACGCCGGCCGGACGAGCAGACCCCATATGTCGACGGCGACTTCCCCCGGCGGGCGCCCCGCGCTGGCAGAACTGGCGTTCGATTGGCGCGTCGACGGGGCAGACTTCTCTGGTGAAACCGACAAATCAGGCCGCCAGGTCCACCAAGCGTGGGAGACGCTTCGCATTGACACGGCTGGCGGCACCGAAAGGGCCGTCCTCCAGGAGCGGCTGCGCTGGGAGTCGGCCGACGGCGACTATCTCCTTGAAGAGCACCGAACGCTAACGGTTCCCGCCCCTTCGCCAGGCCGGGCGCAGATGCTTGTTTGGCAGGCTACCTTCACGCCGGCCGAGGACGCCGTCGACACGCTCACACTCGACGGCGGACCGCAGCATGGCCTGATCGCTCGGCTGGCCGGTCGAGCCGGCGACGACAGCTACTTCAACTCAGTCGGCAGTACCGGAGTCGCCCAGACCAACGGC
>JADHUC010000243.1 GCA_016784735.1 Pirellulaceae bacterium
AGTGATCGGTTGCGTGGCATTGCGTCTTGTGGGCGGCGCGGCCCGTTGGCGACGAGTCATCGCCACGGTACCACTTGTTGGTGCGTTGTGGCATTGGACGGGCGTGGCGGAACTGGCTCGGTTGCTGGCGGCATTGATCGAACAAAGGGTACCATTGCCGGAAGCCCTGCGGTTGGCTGCTGATGGCGTCCACGACGCCAATGTAGGCCAGGTCAGTCGCACGTTGGCCGACGGCGTGGAGCAAGGGCAATCGCTATCCGAGTTATTGGATTCCACCTACCGCCTGCCGGCGACATTGGTGCCGATCGTTCGTTGGGGCGAGCGGTCCGATGAATTGTCGGAGGCATTTCGCTTGGCGGGCGAGATGTTCGAAGGCCGAGTACGCATGAGATCCGAGTTGGTGATCAGCATCCTGCCGCCGGTCATATTCGTTACCGTGGCCATGGTCGCTCTGGTCGTCATCGTGGGCTTGTACGCGCCGATGTTCAAGCTGATAGAGGGCCTCACGGGGATAGTGGGTATTTGGTGACAGATGTACGAACACATTAATCCAGTCAACTACGTCGGCTTTGCCATCCTCGGCGCGGCGCTGTTGTGGGCCGTCCGCCTGGTCTACGGCACGCGTCGAGGGGCCAGCGACGATCTGATCAGACGTCTCATGTTGTTGGCCGGATGGATTCTGCTGCTGGCTGGAACGATCGGCACAATCGTCGGCTTGAGCGGGACGGTCGCACTCATTCTGGTTTTCGGATTGGTCATCGCGGCCATCACGCTGCTGATTGTCGGTCTGGCGTACCTAAAATACATGGAGGCGGAGCGACGGACCTTGTTGTGGGCGCTCTTGGTGGCAGCGGAAAAAGGGATACCGCTGGAACAGGCAGCCAGGGCCTTCGCCGACGAACGCTCGGTGCAGATCGGCCCGCGCGTTTCGCGATTGGCAGGTCTATTGGAATCTGGGGTCCCTCTGCCGAACGCCATGGCCATGACGCGAAATGCTCTTCCGACAGATGCCTTGCTGGCCGTGCGTCTGGGCGCGGAAACCGGTCGGATGGGGCCGGCTTTGCGGGTCTCCGTCGAGCACATCGACCACTTCGAAGGCGCCATGCGCGGCGTGCTGGCAAAGTTCTTCTATGTCGTGCTCGTATTAGGCATCGGCAGCAGCATTGTCGGTTTCGTCATGTTCAGCATCGTGCCCGTATGGACGCAGATGTTCGCAGAATTCGATCTTGCTCTTCCACCGCTCACGCAGCTCAACATCGCGGCGTCGGAGTTTTTCGTCAAAGCATGGCCGCTGATGATCCCGCTCTACGGTTTGCTGTTCCTCGTGTTCCTTTTCGCGATTTCCTACTACGTGGGCTGGTCGCGGTACGAACTGCCGGTATTCAGCCGGTTCTGGCTTCGGTGCGACGGTGCGTTGGTGTTGCGGTCGCTTGCCTTGGCCGTGCGGCAACAGCGCGAATTGGGACCGACCGTTTTCATGCTGTCCAGGCAGTACCCTCGCCCCAGCGTGGGAAAACGGCTGGCCGGAGCCTCGGCCCACATCGACAACGGCGTCCACTGGTGCGATGCCCTGCGGGCGGTTGGCCTGTTCAAGAAGGCCGACGTGGCCGTCTTGAAAGCAGCCGAGCGAGTTGGCAATCTAGCCTGGGCGCTGGACGAAATGGCCGACAGTGCGCTGCGGCGGTTCGCGTATCGCCTGCGGGCCGGCATGGCGATCTGCTTCCCGCTCGTGGTTCTGACATTCGGAATGATCGTGTTTGTTATCGTCGCGGGATTGTTTTTGCCCCTGGTTGAGATGATTCAAGGTCTGTCATGATGATTCGCAGCAATACACTCCCCGCGGGCGCGCGGTTGAAACGATGTAGCGGAGCCGCAATCAAGCGTGGGGCACGATTCCATCGTGCCAAGGCACGTTGGAAACGTGCCCCACGTGGGTCGATTCTGCTGGAGACCACGGTGGCGATCATCATTTTGGGAGCCGCCATGGTCGCTGTTGCGCACACGGTGGCCACGCTTGCGGTCCAGCGTCAGTCGGCCGAGCGGCAAACGCTGGCTACGCAGGAAGCCGCGAATCTGATGGAGCGACTCTTTGTCTTGCCCGCAGACGATATAACGGCAGAGAGAGTATCGGAGCTTCAGCTATCGCCGTCGTGCCACGACCGGCTGCCCGACGCAAAGCTGGACATCACCATCGAGCCGGCGGGCCTGGAACCGACGTCCAAGGAAATCGGTATCCAAATCGAGTGGACAGGGCACGGCGGCATGCGCAGCCCACCGGTCCGGTTGACGGCGTGGAAGTACGCGAAGAAGGAGGCCGGCGAATGAAGCGAAAGGCACGTGGCATCGCCCTGGTCGAATTGCTGGTAGTGATCGCGTTGGTGAGCGTGATCATCAGCGCAGTTGCGATTTGCCTTCATGGCATGTACCGCGCCAATCGACGTACCCGCGAGTCCATGGCGGGGCGAACGGCGATCAGCCGCTTGTCGCTGCGGTTTCGCGCGGATGCACACGCCGCGCTGGATGCGGCAGTCGAGGCCGAAGCATCGGAGAAGGCGGCGTCAATCGTCTTCTCGCAACCGGCAGGACGAACGATCGAGTATCGCTTCGAACGATCGCGGGTTCTGCGGGTAGTTCGCCAAGATGGCGAAGTCGCACATCGGGATGCCTTTCGACTGCCGCGACGCACCGGAGTCCGGTGGGAATCGGCCGACGACGATGAGCCGTTTGTTACCATGGTGGTCGACTATGTGTCCGAGTCCGATGAAGCGGCAAGCCAGCAACGAATTGAGGCTGTTGTGGGACTACGCAATTTGGCAGTTCAAGGCAACGAATCGTCTGGATAGGGTCGGTTCTATGAACGCTACACACCGCTCCGCAAGACGCCACGGCATTACCGTCGCCCTTACGTTAGTGTGCCTGCTGGTTGTGGTAACCCTTGGCGCGACGTTGGTGCGGTCACTGGTCGACCACCGTCGCCAGTCGCTGCGGGACCAACATCGCGTCCAGGCATTCTGGCTGGCCGAATCGGCGGTCGAACGCGCCACGTCGCACTTGGCATCATCGCCTGACTACCAGGGCGAAACGTGGCAGGTCGATCGGGACTCGCTGGGTGGCCGCTGGTCCGGATCGGTTCTGATTCGCGTCGAGAAGGCGGATACCGACGAAACGCTCCGTAGAATCATCATCGAATCGCGATACCCGGAAGACGCGGAACGCCGCGTCACCGAACGAATAGAGGTTACTATCAAGTCAACCGCCTCGGGAGAGTCGTCATGAAGAATAGACAGAACGGTTTCACTTTGGTCGAACTGCTGGTCGTCATCGCCATCATTGGCATCTTGGTCGCGTTGCTGCTGCCGGCCATCCAGGCGGCGCGCGAAGCGGCCCGGCGAACGCAGTGCAGCCAAAACCTCAGCCAATTGATCATCGCCGTCCACAACTACGAGATGGCCTGGAGCGTCTATCCGCCGGGGACAATTGAGAAGAAGGGGCCTATTCAGAACCACGCACACGGCTACCATCACAACTGGCTGATCCAACTGCTGCCGTACATGGAACAGAAGAATGCCTACCAGCACATCGACCGCACGGTCGGCGTTTATCACAAGAACAATGTTCCGGTGCGCCAACTGACGATTGACAACCTGCTCTGTCCCTCGCAGCCGGCGACGCCCCAGGGCTACAGTTCGTACGCCGGCTGTCACCACGATCTCGAGGCACCGATCGACGTGAACAACAATGGTGTGTTCTTCCTGAACAGCCGCATCACCTACGACGATATTACCGACGGGTCTGCGTATACGTTGTTCGTGGGCGAGAAGTTGATCGAACAGGGCGATCTGGGCTGGATGTCCGGAACCAGTGCCACCTTGCGGAACACGGGAGTTCCGCCGAACGCGAGCGTCGCAGGAGGCGGAAAGCCAAATTGGGCTCGAGGTCCGGCGGGAGAGCAGGAACTGTGGGACGGGTCGGACGGCATGTACGGAGCGGAGTACGGCGAGTCCGGCGAGATGGGAGGGGCCGAGGCGGACGCCGAAGTCGTGGTCGAGGAACGCGAAGAGGTCGAACCGACCGGCCCGCCGCCCAAAGGTCCCGTATTGCCGGTTGGAGGTTTCGGCAGCGTACACCCGGGAGGCTGCCAGTTTGCCTTTGGCGACGGCCGAGTGAGTTATCTGAGTGAGAGTATGTCGCTGCAGGTCTATCAGCAATTGGGGCACCGGGCAGACGGCAAGTTATTGGATTCGTTCTAGTCAGAACGTCATGAACGATACCAAACATACTATTAGGCGCGGGTATCCGCTAAACACGCTCTTTCTGCTGATCGCCGCTTGCGCCGTCATCATAGCGATGGTTGCGCCCCTTGTCCGCGGTGGCATGGGCCAAGGGCTCGGCGTGGGCGAAGTGGTCGCGTCGGGCCTGGTCGGCGGAATCCTGTTAGCGGGGATCGGAGCACTGGTGGGGCTGTTCCACTATTCACGCGCGAACGGTGCGACGTGGGGGATACTCGTTGGCGCACTTCTCGGAGCGTTGTTTGGGCCGTCACTGTTCATCCCGCCCAAGGATTTCTCGTTGGTACTGGGGACCTCGATCGGCGGCGCCGTGCTTGTCCTGGCCGTCGCCACGGCGATTCGTCTGACGACTGACTACGCGCACACACGCGAGGCGATGGACGACGACGTGGTGGAAGCTGATGTGGTCAAACCAAAGCGACATCCGCTCGATCCAGACCCGGATGAAGACGAGGAATGGTAGCCTCTTTCTGCTCTGATCGCGTCCCGAAATAGTCCCGCTGTATCTCCTTCGTCGTACGATGGCCCTCCGAGGCCGTCGATCTTGGGACTCCTTGCTGCTTCGACGGCCTCGGAGGGCCATCGTACTGCAGTCGGGGCACACTATCAGTATCCCAACTCCTGCAACTCGTCTTCGTCAATACCGTGGTGGTGCCCCAGTTCGTGCAGGATCGTGGTGCGGATTTGACGCCGCAGCTCGTCTTCGTCGATGTTGCCTCGACGATCGGTCGCCATGGACAAGATACCCTCGCGGTAGATGTAGATGGCGTCGGAAAGCACGCCGGAGATCTCCACGTGACGTTCGGTAAGCGGAATCCCGGTATACAGACCGCATAAATGGTCGCGGCGCCGGACGCCCATCTGCTGCATGACACGACGCGGCGGATGGTCCTCGACATACATCGTCACCTCGTCCAGTAGATCGTGCACACGCTGAGGCACCCGTTCCAGCACCCAATCCGTCTGCTCGTCGAAGTACTGGCGGAGTTGGCTATTCATGGAGGTGGAATCACAAACCCGTGGGCGTCTGGTTCTGGTAGATAGAGGAAAATCTATGGCAGGGATACGAATTCATCAATCGGCCTTTCGGGCCAGGACTTCTGATTTGTTCAACCTGCACAGTTTGTAATGGCATCGAAACCCGAAGCGTAAGCGAGGGAATCCTTGGAAAAGTCCCTCGCTTACGCTTCGGGTTGCGATGTTACGGTTCCCGCAAAGCGAAAAGCAAGAGGCCCTGACGGTGGGCCGAAAACCTTTGCAGGATCCTCTCCAGCTCGTTATGATCACGGATGAGGAGGCCGACTGCGAAGGCCGGGGCCTGGATCACTTCTCCTTCATGCCTTCGCGTCCGTCGTTCTACAGGGGTAAAAACGCGAGGAGGCGTTAAATTGAATTGCCCCATCCTCTTGCGCTTGCTGTGCCCCGTTCTGGTTGTGCTCTCGGCTACGGTCCAATTCTCGCAAGCAGCGAAGAAGGCCGAGCGAATCCGCGCCGCTGAAGAGCTGACCAAAGAGGCGCTTCACCGGGAAATCTACGGAATGAAGTCCGAACGCGATCGGCTGCTCGAACAAGCCGCCGCACAGGACGACGACTACGCACCGGCAAAATGGCATCAAGGCCTCGTTCGGCACCAAAACGCCTGGATCAGGGCCGAAGACCTGCCCGAATTGCTCGGCGGGCAGCAGCGCATCGCCGACTATCGGCGAGTGCGCGAGCGATATCCACAGACGGTCCAAGGGCAATTGGCGTTGGCCGACTGGTGTGCCGGACGCGGATTGACCGACCAAGAAAGAGCGCACTTGACGCAGGTAGTCACGATCGAACCGGATCACACCATCGCGCGCCGTCGGCTGGGATTCCGCCGCGTGGGGTTTGACTGGGCTACCGAGGAGGAAATCCAACAGGCGGTAGACGGATTCCAGGAGAATCAAACGGCCCTGGCTCGCTGGCGTCCCCAGATCGAAGACATTCGCCGTGATCTGGGCCACCGTACCCAGCTCAGGCGACAGAAGGCGATGGAACGCCTGTTGGCCGTCAGCGATCCGGAAGCGGCAACAGCCATCGAAGCCACCTTGTGGAATCAGAATGAAGAAGCCGCCCAGTTGATGGTAAGGACGCTCGGCGCGATGCCCGCTCATTCGATCTCGTTGGTGCTTGCACGTCAAGCATTGCTGTCACCCTACGCCCGGGTTCGCGAAGACGCTGCGCGCCAATTGCGGACGCGCGACATGGACGGCTACGTGCCAACACTTCTATCGATGATGTACACGCCCGTAAGTTCCGAGACCGAGATCTTCCGAACTCGCGGCGGTGGCCTGCTGTTTCGACAGACGTTTTCGCGCGAGGGCCAGGACCATCGGGAAGCTCTGGTAATGGATGCGGCTTTCGGGGGTATTGTGATGCCCGGCGGTGGTGGGCGGCAGATGATGCCGGTGGCCGGGAACGACGTCCAGGATGCCAATCTCGAACGCAACCCGCGCGTGGTCCGGCAGAACCTTCAGACGCAAGCCATGAACGGCCGCATCGCCGATGCGCTGAAAATCGCCACCGAGCAAGATCTGCCGGCAGATCCGGAAGCGTGGTGGCAATGGTGGAACGAAACCAACGAGGTGTTTGTGGAGGGCGAAAAGCCGTTGCGTGCGGTCCGCATACCCGAGCAGTTTGTGCGGATTGAGCGCAGCAATGATGTGCTGCCCGTGGAACCGCCGAAACCGCCGCAGATCGAACCTTTCACCCCTCAGCCGATCGAGTCCTTCAGCCCGCCGCGACCGCGACGATCCGACTGCCTCGCAGCCGGTACGCTGGTGTGGACGGACGCGGGCCAGACGGCGATCGAGCAGATCCGCGTCGGTGATTTGGTCCTATCACAGGACCCCGAGACGGGCGAACTGGCCTACAAACCCGTCCTCCGCACCACGGTACGTCCCGAAGGCCCGCTGGTGCGCGTGCAAACAGTCGCAGGCGAGACATTCGAAACCAGCGGCGGCCATTTGTTCTGGGTAGCCGGCGAAGGATGGATGCGAGCACGGCAACTTGAATCGGGCATGGAATTGCACGGCACCGGCGGCGCGGCCTGCGTCAGTCTGACCGAGGATGGCCCTGAGCTGGAGACGTACAACTTGATCGTGGCGGATTTCCACACCTATTTTGTCGGCGAAGCCAAGCTTCTATGCCACGACAACACGGTACGACGTCCGACTGACGCCGTGGTTCCGGGCTTGTTCGAAGAATAGGAAAACGACTAGACTCCGGCATCATGCCGGAGAAATCCTCGAAGCAATCGCCTGGCGCGAAGGCAGGCTACTGGTATGAATCAACCCGGCCCTTGGCCGGGTTGGTTTTTGTTGCGCCCATGCTGATCGTCTACGAGCTGGGCGTGCTGCTCTTGGATCATCAAGCCATCCGCAATGCGGCCGATGTCTGGCTTCGGCAAATCCTGGACTTGATCGGGTTCAGCCAGTATTTCCTGCTGCCGCTGCTGACCTGCGGTCTGCTGCTAGCATGGCATCATGTCACGCACCAGCCGTGGCGTCTGAACTGGAGCGTGCTGTATGGCATGTTGTTCGAATCGTTGGTATTCGGCTTTGCCCTGGTGCTCGTAGCCGGCTGGCAGAGGACGCTGTTTTCGGCAGCCATTCCAGCTTGTGCAGCCAATGCAGGAGGTGCAGGCGACTACCTGGCGCTGATGGTGGGCTATCTGGGGGCCGGGATTTACGAGGAACTGCTGTTTCGCTTAGTACTGCTATCGGCGGCTGTAGGTCTGCTGCGTTTGTCCGGTATTTCACCGCGCTGGAGCGCCGTGACGGCGGTGATTGTCACGAGCGTTCTTTTTTCGGGCGCGCACTACCAGATTGACTTCACGTTTGCCGGCCACCATTTTACCACGTCATACGGCGAAATTTTCAACTGGTACAGCTTCAGTTTTCGCTTCTTCGCCGGCGTTTGCTTTTCCGCCCTATTCGTCTTCCGCGGATTCGGAATCGCTGCTGGGACCCACGCGACGTACGATCTGTTCACGCTCGTGTTCTAAACGCCGTAAAACAACATTTGCTCCCGTTGTCAAGATGTAATCCGAGGTAGCCGAGAAACGAAAATAAAAGTGGCTTTGTCGCGCGCGCCACGGGAGTCTATAATACGCGCCGTATTTTATGCGGGATCATTTACTGATCATTCATCTTCATTGCGACTAGCACGAGGAGGACTCATCCCGTGTTAACTGTCAGGCCGAAAGTTGCGGAATTGACGTTTCAAGTCTATGGCCGCCCGCTTCACCCAGAGCTATTTCAAATCTGCAAGTCGCACACGATCGAACGCGGTGGTTACCAAGCGAAAATCAGCATCACTAGCGCCGGCCATGTGGTCACGTGGCGATACGATGGCATCACCCTGACCGAAGTAGCTGCATCCGCACACAATCCGTTGCCCAAGAAACGTAGACTGCTGTTTCATCGTTTGAAAGGGGAACGAACCGACCGCATCGATTGCCGCGGTGGAATCGTCTACCAGACCAGCTTTCAACTGGAGACGGTTGATCCGCAGATCTTCTGGGCATTCCAAGAGGAACTGGCTCATGACTGCGATCGTCGAGGCATGCTGCACATGTTCGGCGCCAGCGGTCGGTTGGCGTTAGGGGCGCTCAGCTACGTCAACGTCGAAACGCGCAACCGCCGCATGCTAGTCCAGGCGTTTCACACCTTCCCCGACGATTGCGCTATCGTAAAAAGCCAATCGCTCTTCGAACTGCCGTAGCCGACAACGGCGTGGTTCGGCTTCCCATCTGACCATCCAGCCGTGCCCGTCTGGCGGACAATGCCTCGCTACGCGGGACGTCAATTGCCTTGGCTGGTTGACAAGCGGTTGTTGACGACCGATGCTGCTGTTGTCACTTGCAGACGCGCATCGAACGGATTGGGGACCTAATGAAAGAGAGGAAACCATGAGAGCACATCGTTGTGTCATTGGCATTCAGGCTATGGTGCTCGTCATCATCACATTGGCGCAAAGTGTGGCGTGCGGAGGAACCGTGCAGAGCCCGCCGGCGCGGATCGCTGTGTGGGATACGGGCAGTTCGTCGTCGGACCCGTTGTCACCCACGGCCTTCTCGGACAAGAACGGTTGGGAGCAGGTTCCGCGGAACCAGACGGCGTCGTCTTTCCACGGTGATGCGGTGATAACCAACGGTCGTATCCTTGCGGTGCTGCGGAAGCGAGGGGCGACCGTCGAGGTCTATTCCACTGGTTCCAAAGGGCCGGTCTCGCGGGTGCGGCTTCAGCTTCAGAGCAACTCCGGCGATCCGGCCATTCGCCTCGATAACGTTGCTCTTGTTGAAAACACAAGGTCCGCCGCGCGTCTGGAGGTCACCTACTTAACAGCGGGCGGAGACACGATCACGACCAGGTTTCGCATCAAGCGAGGAGAGATCTGGCTCGAGGCCGAGCCGGGCCCCGGAGCAGGCCGGCTTCGCGTCGAGTCTCCGGGCCGATATGTCGTCCTGCCCGATTTTTTCGCGGACGACATACTGATCGACGCCACGAAGATTCCCGTGCCTGTCGTCGAGGTGCCGAGTGAGAACTTCCTGCTGCATCTGACGGGAGCGGGAGAGGCCATCGCGATGTGCGTCTTTGAAAACCGCGAGCAGGACGTCAAAGTCATGCTCTCGGAGAAAGACGGCCAGAGAATCGTTACAGGATCCGAGATCCACTTCGGAAAAGAACAGAAGATTTGGTTGGCGCTAATGGAGGCCCATCAGATCTGGCATGCGTTGGAGATCAGGGGCGAGGACGCCAAGCAGATCATGCCACTCGACTGGACAAGGCCCTTCGCGGGGCAGTGGCGAGTGGATTTCACACGCGGGAATGGTTTGACCGATAGCTGGGAGATGCTGCTGCCGGACAAAGACGGAGAAGGGTACATTCGCCCCACGTGGCTTCCGAGCGGACCGCAGGGCGGCCAGCCCAGCAGGACTGCATCCGGAGAGATTGACGTCGATGCGTACAAAGTGGGCGGACCGGCGTCAAACCGCTTGGGCCCCGATCGCAAACGTTGGATCACCGTCCTCGGCTGGTACGAATACCCGTGCTGGTTGGATGCGACGGGGAACGGTTTTCTCCAGCCCTTGAAGCACAAGGCGATGACATTTCAAGGACCCGCCGTCGTCTACCCGATCAATCGCTTGACGGAGACTCCCATCGACACGTACACGACCGTCGACGTTGTGCGCGGCACACTCGGAGTCGGGCCGTGCGAGTACATCCTGAGCGTGGAAGGGCAGAGACAGGATCATGTGGGCCGTGCCACGTGTCACGTCCGCAGGCTCCTGAATGAGATTTACCAGAGCGGGCAACAGAAAACAAAACAGAAGGAGATTGAAACCTACCTTGGCGACGCCCTGGACTTCGTCGAACACATTCGCGTCCGGATCGAGCAGTACATCGCGTTTGGAGACGAGGTCCGGCAGTACCTCGCCGAGCAGAAGAAGGCTCGCCCTGAGCTTGAGGCGATGCTGACCGAGTTGGACAAGATCGCTGCAGAACTCGACGAGCGATTGGCGGCACGGCAAGAGAAGATGAAGTCCCCGGAATTCGTGGTGCAACTGAACGAGGAATTCCGCAAAAACCTGCTCGACTACGACGATCCGGATGCGCTCAAACGCCTGAAAGAATACACCGACGCCTTGACTTCCGTCGGAGGCAGTCAGGACGGTATGGTCGGAGAGTGCAGGTGGATCGTGCGCACGCTCCGGCAACGAGCGGGACTGATGATGGCCATAGACCCCAGGTGCGCGGAGGTTGCCGAGGAAATCCGAGTACGAACACAGAAGGTTTTGCTCAAGCCATCGGCCTATGAAGGAGCGCGTCATTAGACTGCTACTGAGTTGGTTATAGATTGCTGGTTATAGATGAAGGCGTCTGCGATTCCATATCCATTCCGGTTTTTCATGTTCTACCTCCAGTTTATAACCACCCATCTATAACCACCAATGTGAATCGCTCTTCAAGCGAAGGCCGCGTTGAGCAGGAGGAAAGTGATGGACAGACGCCAGTTCTTCAGAACGAGTGCCGCGACCGTTGCTGCCGGGTCGATTGCCTCGGTTGGCTCTGATGCGAGTGCGGCGGTGCCAACTTCCGAGGCCACTGAATCGGCCGCGCCCGCCATTCTGTGCGACTACACGGCTGCGGCCCATCGCAAGCGACTTGTAAACGTCGGTGTGTTTCAGCGCAGCATCCGATCGTGTTCGCGCAAACACCTGATCACCAGCTACTTGCCGGGCCAATGCTGCTATAACCTTGGCGAATACCCCTGCCGGAAGCCGTGGGATCCGGACGAGTGGGATGAACAGGAATTGGATCGCCTGCGAGATCACGGCATCCGCTTGATCCATCTGCACGAGGATTGGAACGATTCACAGCGGCTTTTCGGCGGCCACAAGCTGGCTCCACTGAACCCGGCCGGTTTTCGCCGTTTCGTCCAGATGGTTCATCGTCGTGGGATGAAGGTGATCGTTTACGCGTCGAGCGGTTATTTCGAGCAGAACGATCCGGACTTCCGACCGGAGTGGACCGCAGCGGGCGATCGCCCGTTGCGCGAGATCTACTTCCGATACGTCCATTGCTCACCAGCCAGTCCCGGATGGCGGTCATACTTCCTGAAACACCTGGTACGCATCTTGGACGATTACGGTGTGGACGGTATCTACAACGACTTGGGATACCGCCAGCCGCCGAACCTCTCGGAAGAAGCGACCGGGGATCAAGTGCTCGCTTTCGAAGAGACCACGTCCAACGACGGGGCCCTGGCCGATCTGCTCGGTATGATTTACGCCGAGGTTCACCGTCGTGGAGGTGCCGTGAAACTCCACCGAGGCGGCCCGCGATGCCCGAACACGGATCTGAAAGTCTACGACTACCTCTGGGTCGGCGAAGGGGGAAGGCAAGGCGATCGGCTTCGAGAGGCCGTCAAGGATCATCCCCCTTACGTGGTTCCGTGCCTGGATATGAGCCGCGCCACGATAGCCAATGAAAACGAACTGTATTTACACGCGATCCCGTACATGCAGTTCCCCGTGTTGCTAGCCGGTCGGCCTTTCACCGGCGAGCGCGCATTGATCCCCGGCATTGAGTATCCGCCGGAGGAGAGATGCTTCTGGACGCGGCATTGCCGGGCCATTTGGAAGCACCACCAGGCAAACCCGGACGGCCCGCACAGCTACGGCTGGTGGGATTCGGTACCCGGTCGCCCCGAGGCGCGGCCGACACACGGCCGCTGGATGAAACAGTATCTGCCGATGGTCGAGGAGGGCACGTGGGCATGGCTGGAAATCGGGGACTCGGACTTGTTTACCGGTCCGCTACCCGAGTCGGTCGTTGCATCGGCGTTTGCCAACCGCGAGTCGTACCTGGTATTGGCAAACTACGGCACGGAACCGGCCCAAGTGGAAACGACGGTCGGCTATGCGCCGGTCACCGATCCTGCGGCACAGCCCATGACTCGCTGGGCTCTCGAAGCACGTTCGCTGCATATCCTGCGGCGGCACGATCAAAGCACAGGCTGAGCGGCTCACTCTTCCACGGGGCGATAAGCTTCTGGGATTGACGTGCCGATTGCCTCGTCCTCCAGGAACTCTTTCCACGTGGCGTGGGTCCAGCGGCTACCGGCGGCGACGAGATGACGGATGGCTGCCTCTGCATCTCCCGCGGCATGGGCCTCTACCGCTCGGCGTAGCTCCGGCAAAGCCTCCCGGAGCAACTGCACAGCGTCCGGTCGACGAAACGTGGCGATGCCGTGTGCGATCAGCGAACGATCGGCGTCCATCGTACCGCTGGTCAGGTTGTGAAGGTAGGGTGCGACCAATCCCCATGGTTGGTCGACGTGATGTCGGTATAGTTCGATGTCAGACCAGTCCTTCGCTCCTTCGCGCTCGTAACGAAGAGCGGCTTCGGAAAGCGTGGAGCCGAGCGTCTGCGCTTCCTTCAAGGACTCGTCGTACAGGGCCGTGTGAACCGCAAGGCCGCCGACGTAGCGAAAGCCCAATCCGCCGGCCCATTTGCAGAGGTTTTCGCGTGCCAGATGATGCATGCCCTGGTTGGACGCGCAGGAGATCGAGGCAAAAGGCAAGCCACGTCGAGTGCCCGTCCACAGCAGCGGATAGAGGCGTTCGATGAACAAATGGGTGATAGCAGACGGCCCCCAGTTGTGAACGGCGTCTACGAGCATCACCGCATCGGCGTCAGTCGCCTTGCGGTACAGTTCGCCTTCGCCATGGCGGCCGAAGTCGTCATCGAGCGTGCAACCGCTGCCTCGGTGGCGAATACAATGGAAACAGCTTGTGCAGGGCCCAAAGCGGTAGTCGTGCAGATGCACGGCGTCGACGGTTACGCCGTCAACCGCCGCGGCCCCTTCGATGGCGCGCTGCCAGAGGCCGGCCGTGTAGCCGTTCTTGCGGCCGCTCGAAAGCGCGATCAGCACGGTTGCCATCGCGGTGGCTCCTCTATCGGTAGTTCCTTGGAGGCCAAACGCTTTTCAACGCGTCGATGGCGTCGTCTTTCAAGCGAGTCCTGTCTTCCCATCTGCTGTCAACGCACTCATCCGCCAGCCACCAAGTGCAATCCCACGGCCACCGCCGTGAGTCCGACGCCTGCGGCAACTGCGATCAGGAAGCCGCGTTGGACGCTGGTCTTTCGCGCGTACGCGCCAATCAGAATCGGAATCACCGACCACCCGATGCCGCCGATCATGAAAAACAGGCCGACTGCTCGACCGCCGAGGTCTGGGCTGATATTCGTTTTAACATGGCCCATGAGAACGCCGATGATTGTCGGGAAAGTGGGGCCAAACACCAATCCCGCCAGTACGACCATCGCGCCCGCCATGGCGCGGCCGGGACTGAACACGGCGCCCGCCCATACCAGGAGACACAAGACAGACAGAACAATGATCAAGACCGTCTCGCCGCCGGCCGGCAGACCGAATTTCCAGACCAGCAGGGCCGTCGCAAGACGCGAGCACATAAACGCCAGCCAGAATCCCGACAACAACGTGGCTGCCCGCCCTTCGGACATACCTTTGTCGCCCAGGTAGGTCGTGGCCCAGGCCGCCATAGTGGCTTCCATGGGAGCGTAGAACAGAAGCGCCAACGCGGTCAACCACATGATCGAGTCGCCCAGCAAAAGGCCGACTCCCGGAGCTGCGATTTCCACTGCCGCCGGTTCCGCGGCCGGCTTTTGGACGCCTGCCGCCGCGAACGCTTCGAAATCCACGCCGAGCGCCAACACACCGGACGTCAGGGCAAGCGCAGCCAACACCAGCAAGGCCGGTACGAAGCCCGCGCGTTTCAACAGGAATGCAATCACCAGTGGAGTCAAAAAGGCGCCGAGCCCGAAAAAGAAGTTGCCCAGGTTCATGGCATAGACCTCGGTGCCGCCGAACGCTGCCTGCATCAATACGTTCAGCACGTTCACCAACGCCGACCACCCGGCACTCAGCAGTAGCACGGCCAACAACGCCGACCAGTACTTGGTCGCCCGCGACAATACCAACAAGCTGACAACCATGAGAAAGGAACCGATAACGACCACAATCTGCTTGTCGATCAGATCGGTCAGAAATCCCATCGCCAGCATCACAGGGATCATGGCGAAGCCGAACATGGACACGAGCCCTCCGACGCGTGCCTCGTCCATTTTGAGTCGCTGTGCCAGGACCACCATCACGCTGCCCAGCAGAGCCACGCCCATACCGCAGGCCAGCAGGCCCGCAATCCACGTTGGAATAGCCAGATTCATGTTCAGTCACCTGTGTCAATAAGGGATCGTTTCGGTAGTCGCATACGTCGTCTCAAGCCGCCGTGCTTCATGCCGGCGGTTTGTGACTTTCCGCCTAAACTCGAGCAACACAGCGGCCACTGCCGGATGCCCCCGAGTTCATCTCGGGGGTACCTCACGTCATCGGCCAGAGGTGACAATCCACCGAAGCAAGTTCGGTGGCATTTGGTAGAGGCATTGTATTTCGCGCTGTTAGGTCGAAAGTCACGCACCGCTGGCGTCAAGCCAGCGGCTTGGAATTTGGGCAAGGACAAGCCTTTCAGGCGGCACGTGCGTTGGCCGCAACACGTCAATTCCGTCTAAAGGCGGTACTACGAACCGTCGCGCTCACACCATAAGCCGATCCGCCGCCGGAAACAAGCTTCTCGGGTCGAAAACCTTGAGTGACTTTCCATCGGGTGCATGCGGACCACTCGGACGTTACAATCACGTCTGCCAAATCTTCGGGCGATTACGCCCTTGTTTCGGGAGGAGAATCCATCATGACCAGGATGAACCGCAGGGGATTTCTTGATCGCTCGAAGACGAGCGCACTGGGGCTGGGCGTCGGACTCACCGTTCTCGGCGACCCGAGGTCAGTTCGTGCGGAACCAGCTAACGACAAGATCGTCATGGCCATTGTTGGCTGCCGCAGCCGGGGACCGGTGCTGGCTCGGAACTTCGCCTCGCGGGAGGACTGCGAGATCGCCTACATTTGCGATGTCGATACGAACATGATCGAGAAGCACACGAAGACGATCGCCGATTGCCAAGGGGGTAAGGCGCCGAAAGGAGAACAGGATTTCCGCAAGATGCTGGATGATGAGTCGGTCGATGCGATCATCGTGGCAACGCCCACTCATTGGCACGCTCCTGCCACGGTTTGGGGTTGCCAGGCCGGGAAAGACGTTTATGTCGAGAAGCCACTCTGCCACAACGCTTGGGAAGGCCAGCAGATGGTCAAGGCGGCCCGGAAGTACGATCGGATCGTCCAAGTCGGAACCCAGAACCGCAGCGCCCCGTACAATATGGCTGCCAGGCAGTACATCGCCGATGGAAAATTGGGAAAGATCCATTTCGTGCGTGTACTGAACCAGAAACTCTGGGCCAACTTTCCCATGCGGGAAAACGAGCCCACGCCCAAGGGGCTGGACTGGAACATGTGGAACGGCCCGGCGCCGGAACACGATTATAACTTCACGTTGCGCTATCACTGGCACCATCTGTGGCGCTACTGCATCGGCGACCTGGGAAACGACGGGGCCCATCAGTTCGACCAGGCCCGGATGATTGTCGGCTTCGATCTGCCCAAACAGGTCTACTGCTCTGGCGGCCGTTTCAATACCGAAGGGGCGGCCGATACACCCGACACGCAGATCGCCACATTCACCTACGACAACGATCTGGTGGTCACATTGGAACTGACACTCTACACGCCTTACATGCTCAAGATCGACCCGGACGTCCGCAACGGCGACATGTTCCCTTACTGGCCGCAAGTTGCCACACGAATCGACATCTACGGCGAGGAAGGCGTGATGAACGTGGGCCGTATGGGCGGCGGTTGGCAGGTCTTCGTCCGTACCAAGGACCGGCAACCGGTCGTCGAAGACCAGATGTTTGGCCGCTTTCCCGATGCACCGCATCAGGAGGATTTCGTTCAGTGTATCCGCAGTCGCCAGAAGCCGAACGCCGACATAGAGGTCGGTCATCGCAGCCATCTAACGCTTCACTATGCCACGATGAGTTGCCGCACCGGCGGCAAGACGCTGAACGTGGATCCCGAAACCCAACACGTCGACGACGACGAAGCCATGATGTTCTTCAAACGCGAAGAGATGCGCAAGCCTTGGGTGATCGAGCAGGATGTGTAGAGCATGCGACCGGAAAACGTGGCCGGTGCGGAAGGGCCTACTTAGTCGGTGAATTTGCGGCGCGGGTTTATGTTCTTTAACGCCCGCTTTGCTGCGTCTCGAAGCGTTCCGTTTTCTTCCGCGTCGTTCAGAATACCGACCAGTCTCTCTCCGCACATGTCTTTCGCCGGCGGACCGATGTTGCCCAACGCCAAGATGGCTTCCAGTTGCAGACGCTCGTCGTCGGAGTCCAGTAGATCCATCAGCGTCTGCACGGTATCGCGATCGGCTGGCCGCACCAGTCCTAACGCCTTGATGGCATTCAGTTGCAATTGCTTCGACTCGCTACCGAGAGCCTGTATCAGCGCCGGCTTTGCCTTCGATCCCAATTCACGCAGGGTCCGACACACCGCGATGCGCGGGGCCAGATCGGCCTGCTCGTCATTCAGTACTTGAGCCAACGGATCGACCGCCGCATCGCCCTCGATCATCAGCCACTTGGTCGCCTGGAGCAACTTGTCGTCGTCGCCATTCTTCGCGGCATCCGCGAGTGCATTAATCGCCTCGGGAATCCCCGCAAAAGAATCGGGCTCTACGATCAACGTCGGCTTGGGCTTCGATGCTTTGCCCGCCGCAGGTTTCCTTGTCACAGAATTCTTTGTCTGCCGTTGCGTCTGCGGACTACAGCCAGACAGCACAAGAGCTATCGCGAGAAACAGGACAGTTTTCATGGGCGTTGATCCAAGCTCGGAACAGGGTTCAACGCTCAGTGTCGGCGGAATCAACGTGGGAATCAACCAGGGGTGCATCTCGCGGATGGTCAGGCAGAATCTGGGCGGACGAGTCTACGCCGCTCGCCTGGGTACGATGGGGCCGTTTTCTTGACGCGAACCACTCCCTGGCTCGCCTCGTCCCGCGTCAGCTCCAACATAATCGCAGTCGGCCGATTCATACTCGATATCGTCTTCGTCTGACTCATCGGGGTCTTCTTCACGATACCCGTAACCGTAGCCATAACCATAACCGCCGTAGCCGTAGTAGGCGTCGCCCTTTTCGGAACCGATCTTGTTCGCAACGACGCCGATCAGGTTGACGCCTATCGATGCCAGACCGTTGGCCGCACGGATCACCAGGCGGCGGTGGTTCTTCTCGGGCTGCACGACCAGGATCAACCCCTCAGTCAGTCGCCCGACAAGGGCCGCGTCGCTGGCGGCGAGGATCGGTGGGCAATCGACAAGTATCTGGTCGTAATTGGCTTCGCCCCAGGCCAACACGTCCGCAAAACGAGTGTCGCTGAGCAGTTCCGTTGGATTGGGCGGTTTGGGACCGCATGGCAACACGTCCAGGCCCTCGATATCCACGGCGATGATGCGTTCGGCGCACATGGCAGGGATGTCCCCGTCGCCTCGCAAGACCTCGGACAGACCTCCAACGCCACGCATCTCGAACAATTTGGTCAGGCCCGGGCGACGGAGATCGGCATCGATCAAGAGCGTTCTCTTCCCGGCCTGAGCGTAAGAAACAGCCAAGTTGGTCAGCACGGTCGTCTTGCCGTCGCCTGGTTCAGTGCTGGTAATCGCAATACGTTCCATGTCCTGGCCCGAAAAGGCCAGCGTGGTTCGTAGGGTACGGAATGCTTCGCTTTCCACCGATTCCGGAGCCACGTGCACTTGAATTGCCTCGGTCCCGGTGGTCGCGGTTGATGTGAGTTCCCGAACCATGGCCAACATTGGCGCGCCCAATTGCTCCGAGAGTTCTTCGGGTGATCGGAACCGGTCATCCAACACGTCCAGGACGTACACGAACGCAACACCGATGCCCATCCCGCCCAACAGACACATAATTCCGACCAGGGAAAGCTTTGGCGATACCGGGCGATCCGAGGCTTTGGGTTCGCTCACTACCGTTGCGCGAACGTCCGACTGGTCCTGCCCAATGTCGATATTGGTGATCCGATCGAGCAGCGTGTCGTGCAGGTTTCGCAATCGATCCAGTTCGCGCTCGATCTGCTTCTTCTCCGCCATTTGGTCGTTCAACTGCACCGCTTCGGTTTCAGCTAGTTGGTACTGCCTGATTAACTTGTTTTCGTGTTCCCAATGGCTGGCAAGTTTCTCTTCGACCATGCTCACGAGCATCGGCCCAAGACGGCCATCCTGCAGGCCAGCCAGTCTCTCGTTCACCATGCGCTGATAGCTCTGCAGGAATTCTTCTCCACTTTGAATCGCCTGAGCCACTTCCACCACTTTGGGATGATTTTCTCCGTAGTG
>JADHUC010000244.1 GCA_016784735.1 Pirellulaceae bacterium
GAAGCAACGGAGCCGTCCGAAGAGCCGGCTGCGGCTACAGAGGAGAAGCCATCCGAGGTCGTGCAGGAGACTCCAGCCGACACGGAATCCGAGCAGGAGGAAGTCGCTGAAACCGAGCCGGCAGTAAAGGCGCTGCCCGACGAATTGCGATTCAATTTCGAAGCCACGCCGTGGAAAGATGCATTGAAGTGGTTTGCCGATACGGCCGACCTGTCGCTAGACGACAGTGTCTTGCCTTTGGGCACCTTCAGCTACAGAGACGATCGAGTTTACACCGTCGAAGAGGCGATCGACCTGTTGAATAGCTATTTGCTTACCAAAGGTTACACGCTGGTACGTCGCGAGCGTATCCTGATGGTGCTCGACTACGAAAGCGAAATCCCCGAGGAGCTAATTACTCTCGTTACTATCGAGGAACTAGAGAAACGCGGCAAGTACGAATACATCAAATGTCTTTTCAACTTGGCCAGAATGAGCCCCGAGGAGGCGGCCGACATGGTCGACCCCTTCTTAGCGCCGCATGGCAAGGTGATTCCATTTCCCGGCTCCCGACAAATCCTCGTGGTCGAAACCGGGGGCAAATTGCGGGCAATTCGCGACATGATCGCCCGAGTTGAGGAAGGTGCAGAAACCGTCGTTGAAGTGCGATTGGAGAACATCTCGGCCGAAGAACTCCTGACGGTCGGCAGACGGCTTCTGGGGCTTGGCGAAAGCGAGTTTAACAATGAGGACATCGGTATTTCAGTCGCCTTGGATGGGAAGACAATGTACCTGACGGGCAAGCCCGACAAGCTGCAACTGGTACGCGCCCTGGTGCCGATGCTTGACAAGAAGCCCGAGACAAAGGAAGGCGAAAAGGAACCGGAAACTCTGGATCTGAAGACCTACTTCGTCAAAGCGGCTGATCCGCAAGTGGTGTTACGCGTTCTGCAGACCCTGCTGGCGAATATGCCAGGTGTCCGTATGGAGATGGACTTAACATCGGGGAAACTGGTGGCATGGGCCTATCCGGCCGAGCATGCCAGGATTGATGAGACGATCAAGATGCTCGAAGGCCAAGACAAGGAGTTCGAGGTTATTGAACTGAAAATCGATCCGGAATTGGCCGTAGCGGCAGTCAATAAGTTTTTTGGCCTCGTCGGCGGCGAGGAGGAAGAAGGGGCGCCCGCCAGGGCCGACGCGCCGATCGTGGACGGCGATCCGATCACCATGCAGATGTGGGTCCGCGGCACGTCCGTTCAGATCGAGCAAATCAAAGATCTCGTGGCAAAGCTCGAAGAGCCGCTATTGAAAAAGAATTCCGGCGGCAATCTGCGAATCATACCTCTGACCGGCGCGCCGGCCCTGTCCGCGTTAGAAAACGCCCAGTTACTGTGGGGACGCGAGAATAAGATACGTTTGGTCACGCCCTCGGCCTTGACGCCGTCGAACATCCGCCTGCGAACCGTCACTCCAATTGACGAAAAGCCAGCGGATTCAGCGGACGAAGCCGGCGGCGTTCCGGCGCTAGGCCCGTTCTTCGAGGGGCCGGGCATCACGCTGCCGCCCGCCAAGCCAGTCGCACCGGTCGGCCCACCGGCACGGGATGCGGGCCAGGGGAACCAGGCTCCCAGCGAGCCCGCATCGAAGCAGCCGCCAATCGACAAGTCGGCTGCATTTCAGAGTGGCGGATTCCGGTACCAATTCGTCAGCCAACCGGCGCCGGCCGAGCCCGCGGAGCCCGAGCAACCCAAAGAAGCCCCAGCGAAGTCGTCGGGATCCGAGATTCGGGTGGCCATCACGCCGGGCGGGATTTTCATCGCCTCGGACGACTTGGAGGCATTGGACGAATTCGAGAACCGATTGAGGGCCGTCTCGGGGCCAGCCGCCATGGCGGAGAAGCGGAATATCACCGTTTTCTACTTGAAGTACGCCAAGGTCGAAGTCGCCCATACATTGATCCAGGAGATTCTCAGCGGCCACATCGATGACAGTACAAGTTCGTTGCTGGGCGATGTGACCACAAACCTGCTGGGTGGTGGATTGCTGGGAGGTCTTCTCGGTGGAATGGCTGGTGGTGGCGGCAGTGACGACACCTCGTCAATCCAGGCCACGGGCATGGTCAGTATTGTCCCGGACCCGCGACTTAACGCGCTGATCGTCGAGGCGAACCCGACCGATCTGAAGTTGATCGAGGAACTGTTGAAGGTGATCGACCGGGAAGCCAGCGAAACCGATATAGAGACTGCCGGTCTGCCTCGTCCGATCATTATCAAGTACGCTTCGGCAGACGAGGTCGCCACGGTAGTGCGCGAAGTCTTTGCCGATCGCATCGCTACGTCCGCCAGCAGCAGAGGGCGACAGCAGCCTTCGCCTGAAGATTTTCTCCGGGCGTTGCGTGGCCAGCGAGGTGGTCAAAACCAACAGGCTCGTGGTGAGGCACAGAAGATGACGATCGGCGTGGACCAGCGCACCAATGCACTGATTGTGTCCGCTCCCGAGCCGTTGTTTCGGCAGGTAGAAGCGCTGGTCGAGTTGGTCGATCAACCGGGACTCCCGGACACCGACTTCGTCGAGATACTGGCAGTCCCCAATGCGGAGACAATGAAAGAACTTGTGGAAAGTGTCCTGGAGCAGAAAGCCGCGACGGCCCAGCGTTCGTCGAGTTCCGGTCAACCGAGTGGGGCTCCTTCAGGCGGCGCAACACCGGACCAGATTCGACAGAGGATGGAGATGATTAATAGAATTCGGAGTTCTGGCATGTTTGGTGGTGGCGGTAGCCGCGGTGGACCACCTAGTGGCGGAATGATGGGCCGCGGTGGTCCTCCGAGTTCCCGAGGCGGCTCCAGTGGCCGCAGCCGGGGCCGAGGCGGAAGATGATGTCACATCCGGCTGCTACATGGCGGCCTGAGTTGTCTGTGCGGAAGCGGTCCTGGTTGGAGTGCTCGGCGCACGGGGATCCGCGGCGTAGAATAATGATGTGGTTGGCGTGCGGATCGCACGCGAGGGATGCTTTTCTGATGCAGGCCTCGGAGACATTGGAGGCCAGCCATGGACACATTTAATCGCCTTATCGTTTGGGTTGCTTATGCAGCCGGCGCAATCGTCGTTGGCGTAATCGCATACGTGGGACTCCGCTACTATCGACCGACCGGGGATGGTTCGGCTACGGTGGCGGCCCGGAATCCGGACAGCCAGACGTCGCCAAATGCCGTGTCGGCGTTTCAAGTGAATTCGGTTCGCGGCA
Source organism: Pirellulaceae bacterium (assembly GCA_016784735.1). GTDB lineage: Bacteria > Planctomycetota > Planctomycetia > Pirellulales > Pirellulaceae > JADHUC01. The sequence continues at coordinate 3,227 of JADHUC010000244.1, forward strand.
CGCACATCGATCACTTGTTTGCCCAGCGTTCCCAAATCAAACGCCTCCAGGCTCTCTTGGACCAAAAGACGGTGTTGTTGGAGAAGAAAACGGCCCTGCTGGAGCGGAAAACCGCCGAGCAGTTGGCGCTCGAGAGGAAGTTGGATGAAGCGATTGCGTTGCTGGAGACTCTTGCCGAGCACTTTGCGAAAACTGGCGAGAGATCTCCCGACAGCGGAGTGGCCAACGGAGAACTCCATGGCGACTTGGAGCGACTCAAAGAACAGCGTCAGGAGAGTGAGTCGCAGGCTCAGCGGGAGGAAGAGGAGCTGAAGCAATTGGTCGCCGACCTGACCGCGACGGATGAAGAGATTGCCCAATTGAGGCAGGAAGCCGAACTGGAATTCAGCGTGCTGTTGGCAGAGAAGGAAGCGTTCGAGGCGGTGGCGTCGCGTGCGCTGGTCACCGTTGGCTCCGAAGCGGTACCAATCCTGATCGAGGACCTTTCTCACTCGCGTGCCGACATTCGCCAGTGGGCGGCGACCGTGTTGGGCGAAATCGGCGCTGACGCGAGGGAGGCGATTCCGCCGTTGGTTGGTGCCATGTCCGACGACGTGGACCCGGGCGTTCGCGAGGCTGCACGGCGGTCGTTGGACATGATTGATCCGTCGCAGCAGTGATGGGTGATGTTCGTGGCTCGTTTAACCGCAAGCCGGAGGCGTGCGCGTTGGCTTAACGGCGCGCACGCCTCCGGCTTGCGGTTAAACGAGCGAATTACCAGTAGAGAATCCAGAGATTCCTCGATGGAAACCGAAACTTGGCAGTTACCATGGGGTTTAATTCCTGTTACCGGAGTGCGCTCTTGGTGCGCAGTCCGTGCGATTCGCCAGGGAGGCCGATCATGTTCGTAAGAAAGCAAGCGACGATTCTGTCCATGTTAACGGTGTTTGGCGCACTTGCCGTCGGCCACGACGTGCTGGCGCAAGGCCCCAGCGATTTTCTGAAACGATTCGACCGAAACAACAACGGGATGATCGATCCCGGCGAGGTCGAGGGGCGTTTTGGCGACTTCCTCAAACGGATGGCCGAAAATAACCCCAAGATCGACTTTTCGCGTCCCGTACCGCTTGACCGATTGACGCAGGAGTTCCAGCGCATGCGCGAACAGCGCGGAAGTGGTGGCGGTGGGCCGGGCGGCGGCTTCGGCGGGCGTGGCGGACCAGGCGGCGGGCCTCCGGGCGGTGGCTTCGGCGGCCGCGGCGGGCCAGGCGGCGGGCCTCCGGGCGGTGGCTTTGGCGGCCGCGGCGGACCGGGCGGCGGCTTCACAGGGCGCGGCGGGCCAGGTGGCGGGCCTCCTGGCGGTCGGGGGGACCGCGGCCGTGGGTCTTCGGACCAGTCGAATTCCCCCTACAGAACCGCGACAATCGAGGTCGAACCTTTGGTTCCCATTTTTGGGATCGACATGGAACTGATTCCCCCGCCCGGATTTGGGGCGGAAGCCGATCTGTTCACCATCGAAGTCACCGACCAGGATCGTCGCGAAGCCGAGCGGGCGTTCGGCTACTACGATCGGAATCGAGACGGCAAGATCGACTCGGGGGAAATGGGACGAAGCCGCTACGGTTCCGACTTGCCGTTGTTTGACAGAAACCGCGACGGCTACATCACCGTTACCGAAATGGAGTTTCGTTACGCTCAACGCCGTGCAAACAACGCGGGCGGATCCAGCACTGCCTCCAGCGGGAGAGATTCCGGAAAATCGTCCGACAAAGACGACGATTCGGAATCGGCAGGATGGCGAGCCGACCGAGACACCGATCGCAAATCTTATCGCCGGCCGGCGCCGGTCGAAGGCGCGCCGGAGGGCCTGCCGGACTGGTTTCCTCGCGATGACGCCGACGGCGACGGCCAGGTGGCAATGGCCGAGTTCTCGGTGACCTGGTCCGATTCGGTGATGAACGATTTCAGCCAATTCGACCTGAACCAGGACGGAATCATCACACCGCAGGAGTGCCTCAAGGTGGGAGCGGAAGGTATCGTTCGAGGCGGCAGCGTGGACGTCACTTCGACCGATTCGGCCACGGCCGACTCGGATTCCTCATCGGCCGATTCAGGTTCCTCGTCGGCCGACTCGGACTCCTCGTCATCCGACGCTTCCTCGTCGACTACCAGCAGTCGTCCTTCGCCAGCGCCCTCGACGCCAGTGAAGATTGACTCTCGCTACTTGAAATACTACCAGTCGTTGGTCGCCAAGTACGACAAGAACGGCGACAAAGTGCTTGTGAAAGATGAATGGACCAGCATGTCCAAGGACCCTGCAGCCGCCGACATTGACGGCAACGGGCGCATCACGGTCGAGGAGTATGCAAGCTGGTCCATGAAACGCTAGTGCTCAAAGCTTAGGGTCTACGCTCGCCAGAGCGTGGATTTCCGCGGTCTGGCGACCGCAGCTACCCTAGAAATAAGCTTTGACAAAGCACTAGTTTTTTCTCCCCATTGTTGCGGTGGGGATCTTTGGGGAGGGAGAAGCACCCGCTGAGCCTGTTTCTACACGGTTTGGCCGGAGCCTCGCCATCCCAGGTGTCGGATCAGAGGCAAGAGGTTGTGTATTGCGGGCCGTGGCACGGGGCTCGTCGCGGAGTTGTAGCCTTTGGTTTTCCAATTTGGCGGGCCTCGTGCCTTGGCCCGTCCCATTCAAGGAGTGGTGTATGATGGTGTCACGAAAGCTGTTGGTAACGGCGATGGCCGTTGTGTGTGTGGTATCGGTTTGCGTCACGACTGCTCTGGCGGGCCAGCCACCAGGTCGAGGCGGTCGAGGCGGCGGTTTCGGTGGGTTCGGCGGCGGTTTCGGCGGCGGTGGTTTGACCGGCGTGCTGATGCGTGAGGATGTGCGGAAGGACCTGGAGTTGCTCGACAGCCAAATCGCCGATCTCCAGAAGATGGGTGAAGGCCAGCGCGAGCGCATGGGCGAGTTGTTCGCGGGAATCCGAGACATTGAGGATCGCGACGAGCGGATGACGAAAATGCGCGAGATAATGGGGAAAGCCCAGGCGGAAACCGAAAAGGAAATCGGCAAGATTCTTCTGCCCCATCAATTGAAACGGGCCAAACAACTGGCTTTCCAGCAAAGCCTGCGTGGCGGCGCTGGCCGAGCCCTGACAGGCGGCGGTTCACTCGCCCGGGAATTGGGCATTACCGAAGCACAGCAAGAGAAGCTGCGAGCGGCAAACGAGAAGCTGGAAGCGGAACTCCGGCAAAAGATTGCCGAGCTGCGCAGTAAGGCGCAAGATGAACTGCTTAAGGTGCTCACGACCAAACAGCAGGCCCAATTCAAGGACTTAGTGGGCGAGCCGTTTGAATTCCAGCAGCAGCAATTCGGCGGCCCTGGTGGCGGTCAGCGTGGTGGCGGTCAGCGTGGCCAACGTCGCGGAGGCCGCCCTGGCCAGTAGTAGTTGCCATAAGAAACCGTTTCACCGGACATTTAGTCCAAGTACCTCCGCCCGTCGTCAAACAAATGGCGACGGATCGGAGGTACGTTAGGTATAATATCTTAGTTCTTGAAGACGGAGCGATTGCGGAGTGTGCGCCGCCGCACGAGCCCCTCCAACAGGGGTAATCTGTGAATCCTGTGGAATTAGGTAGATTGTTCACGTTTATGTAAAAGGACAACCGTCGAGCGAGAAAAATGGCAGGACGTCTCAAGACCGATCGAAAACCGGAATCAGACGTGCGTCAGACAAGACCCGTGTTATTGTTGCTTGTTTAGCAGACGGATCGTTTCCCACCCATTTTCCATATGAGTCACGCAAAGCCATGGACGCTGGAGAAATCCTGCTTAATAGCGGTTTGATCGACCCGCAGCAGTTGCAGCGGTCGCGGGCGCACGAGGACGCTTCTGTGTTGGACGCCGCCATCGAGTTGGGATTCGTTAACGAAGAAGACGCGCTGCGCGCCGTTGGCGGCGTGGTTGGGCTGGAATACATGGACCTCAGCACCCTGGAGGAGGACAAGGATCTCGCCAGCATCCTAGAGACCTTCCCGCAAAAGCTGATCTATCGCGAGTCACTGTTTCCGATCCGCCGCAAGAACGGGGCTCTGATCGTAGCTACCAGCAATCCGTTCGATCTGTACCCGATCGACGAGGCCAGCGCTGCGACGGGCCTTTCGGTGCTGCCTGTGCTGGCCGGCCGCGACGAGATTGCCAGACTGATCAAGAAGCACCTCGGGGTCGGCCGGGAAACTGTCGAGGGGATGATCGCCCAGGTGATCGAAGAGGACGAGATCGAACTGCTCGGAGACATCGAGACCGACGGCTCGGAGCTTTCCGATATGGCGCAGGAGGCGTCGGTCATCCGGCTGGTGAACGAGATCCTCCTGGAAGCACTCGAATCGCGGGCCAGCGACGTGCACGTCGAGTCGCAGTCGGCGGGGTTGACCGTTCGTTATCGCATCGACGGCATACTGCACACGCAACCCATGCCGCCGGAGATGCACCGATTCGAGGCGGCAATCGTCAGCCGATTGAAAATCATGGCTCGGCTGAACATCGCCGAGAGGCGGCTGCCGCAAGACGGGCGCATGAAGCTGAAGGTCAAAGGCCGCGAGATCGACGTCCGCGTTTCAGTCCTGCCGATGATCCACGGCGAAGGCATCGTGATGCGTCTGTTGGACAAGAGCGCGATGGTCTTCGAGCTGCGGTCGCTGGGCATCGACGGGGCGGTGTACGACGTCTACCGGAAACTGATCGAGTTGCCGCACGGTATCATCTTGTTCGTCGGGCCGACCGGCTGCGGCAAGACGACCAGCTTGTATGCCTCGTTGCTGGAGATTAACCAACCGGACATCAAGATCATCACGACCGAAGATCCCGTCGAGTACCAGCTTCAGGGCATCAATCAGATCCAGGTCCATTCGAAAATCGGTCTGACCTTCGCTCGCTCGCTGCGCAGCATCCTGCGGCATGATCCCGACGTGGTGTTGGTCGGCGAGATTCGCGACTTGGAAACGGCCGAGAACGCAATCCAAGCCTCGTTGACAGGTCACTTGGTGTTCAGCACGCTGCACACCAACGACGCCGCGGGCGCTTACACGCGTCTGGTAGACATGGGCGTCGAGCCGTTCCTGGTTTCCAGCACCGTGGAAGCCGTCATGGCTCAGCGACTTGCCCGTCGACTTTGCGAGCACTGCAAACGTCTCTACGATCCCAAACAAGACGGCTTGCCCCCCGATTTCCCGTGGGAGGAATTGGCAGGCGGCCAAATATATGAAGCCGTCGGTTGCCGTGAATGTCGCCATGTCGGGTACCGGGGGCGTTTGGGCGTTTTCGAGCTGATGCCGACAACCAAGGAGGTTCGTCATCTGGCCCACGAAAACGCCAGTACGTGGGAAATCAAGAAAGCGGCGATCAAGAATGGGATGAGCACCCTGCGTGTGGACGGCTGGAGGAAAGTGCTGGCAGGGCAGACGAGCGTCGCCGAAATCGTGCGTGTCACGAAGGGAGATACGGACGTAGAACTCGTGAGTTGAACTGAGGTCTTTCCTAACGTGGGGTACGTTTCCAACGTGCCCACAAACCAAGAGGCACGTTGGAAACGTGCCCCACAAAATGTCGCCACGGTACGGAGAAGATGCCGTGCAACACTCGAAGGCAGACTATGCCTGATTTTGCTTACATCGCTCGCAATGGTAAAGGGGAACGGGTGTCCGGTTCGCTCTCGGCGGGCTCGGAGCGCGAGGTGATTGCCCTGCTGTCGGGCGACTCGTTGTTTCCTGTCGAAGTCACGCCCGAGAAGCCCAAAGGCAAAGGAGTAAGCCGCAAACGCATCAGCGGCCAGTTGATGGCGACTACGTACAGCCAATTGGCTTCGCTTATCCGCAGCGGCGTCCCGCTGTTGCGGTCGCTCAATGTCATCCAGCACCAGACTTCCAATGCCCGTTTGAAAGAGGTGATGGAGGATGTTCATCGGCGTGTCGAGGATGGGGCGACGCTGGCCGATGCGATGAACCGCTATCCTCGCGTGTTCAACGAGATGGCCATCAACATGACGCGTGCCGGGGCCGAAGGCGGCTTCATGGAAGACGCCCTGGATCGTGTGTCGAAATTCACCGAACAGCAAGAGGACCTAAAAAGCCGAACGGCCGGTGCGCTGGCCTATCCGATTTTCCTGGCGGTCGTCGGCACAGTGGTCGTCGGTGGCCTGATCATTTTCTTCGTGCCCATGTTCAGCTCGATGTTCGATAGCCTTCGCGACCGGGGTGAATTGCCGGTGTTGACCGACTGGCTGCTTTGGTTCAGCGATACGATTCGCGGGTACGGGCTGTTTCTGCTGGTGCCGGCGCTAGTCGTGGGCATTGTGCTGCAGCGGCAGTTGCAGACAGACCGAGGCAAACGCATCCGAGATCTGATCAAGCTGCGGTTGCCGCTATTGGGCATCGTGTTTACGAACCTGGCCGTGGCACGATTCTGCCGCGTGCTGGGAACGCTGTTGGCCAACGGCGTGCCGATCTTGAAATCGCTGGAAATCAGCCGCGAGACGACCGGGAACAAAGTGCTGTCGGAGGCCATTGCGAAGGCGTCGGAGAATATCTCGTCGGGCCAGTCGTTGGCCGCCCCGCTTGCGAAATGTGAACACTTCCCACTGACGGTCGTCGAGATGATCTCCGTGGCCGAGGAATCCAATACCTTGGACGAGGTGCTGGTGGAAATCTCGGACGGACTCGAACGACGTACCGCCCGGCGGTTGGATTTGGTGGTGCGGCTCTTGGAACCGGTCATGCTGCTGATGCTGGCCATCGTCGTTTTGTGCGTGGTGATCGCGCTGCTGATGCCGGTGCTGAAGATGAGCAGCATTATGCGGTAGCGGGTGGAAAGAAGCCCGGATTTTCCGAAAAAGCCGGGCTTCTGCCCCACGAAGAACTCAATCAATCTGAAAGCAAGGAGAAGACAAATGAAAACTCGCCGAATGCACCGCCGTCGCCGACGCGGTTTCACGCTAATGGAAGTGCTGCTGGTGTTAGCCATTATCGTGATCCTGGGATCGATGGTTGGTGTTTTCATCGCCCAAATGCAAAGCGGCGCCTACGAGGATTTGGCAAAGACTCAGATGGGCATGTTTGAAACCCAATTGGGAGCCTATCGCCTGCATGTCGGCAGTCTGCCTAACACGAACCAGGGTTTGCAGGCACTCAGGTACCCGCCATCTGATTTGAACAATCCCCAGAAATGGCGTGGGCCCTATTCCGAAAAGGACATTCCCCCAGATCCCTGGGACAACCCTTACCAATACGAGAATGTCAGCGCCACCCAATACCGCATGTGGTCGTGGGGAGCGGACAACATCGACGGCACTGATGATGATGTTATTGTCACCAACGTACCGATACAGTAGACGCGGTCGTGCGAACGGGCTTACCTTGATGGAAATGATGCTGGTCCTGGCCGTGATGGTCGCGGTGGCCGGCCTTGCTTATCCTGCGATACAAGGAGCCATGGATGACCAGCGGCTGCGCCGAGCGGGCGATTTGGTCCGCGCCGAGTGGGCCAGGGCCCGTGTCACGGCGATGAAGACCGGCCGCATGCACGTATTTCGATACGAGATCGGGAGCGAATTCTACTCCATCCGGCCTTGGCAAACGGCAGCAGACGCACTGGAGGCATCCAGCGGTACATTGGTGCAAGACGCCACGGCGCAGATCAGCGCAACGAACATCAACAATCCTCTGGGCATTCCTGGTGTTCAATTACCATCAGGGATGACGTTCCTATCGGGAGAGACTGCCACCGACACGCGATTGGTGCAAGCCATGGCGGACACAGGTGCCATGGATTCCACCACCACGGGGACCCAGCCGATCGTTTTCTATCCTGACGGTTCAGCAACCGACGCGCGCCTGGTGCTGACCAACCAGCGGTGTTTCATCCAGTTGTACCTTCGCGGCTTAACAGGACTCTCTCGCGGCAGTGACTTGCTGACGGCAGAGGAAATCGCCCAGTGATGAGCAATCGCATATCCAACCGCGGGCTGTCGCTGCTGGAAGTCATCCTGGCGATCGCCATATTGGCCGGATGCATCGCTACGGTGGCGGAATTGGTACGAGTCGGTTCGTACCAGGCTGAAGAGGCTCGCGAGCTGACCATCGGCCAGTTGCTTTGCGAGAGCAAGATCTCCGAAATCGCAGCCGGTGTTGTACCGGCCGAGGCAGCTTCGTCGGCTCCCTTCGAGAACGATCTCCGATGGCTGTATTCGGTTGCGATCACTCAACTGGACGACCAAAGTCTGATCGGAGTACAGGTTACTGTCGAACAAGCTGAACCCACTCGCGAACAACCGCTCACGTTCTCGTTGACCTGCTGGATGATCGACCCCAGCTTGGCCCTGATGGAAGAAGAACTGATGGACGAAGGGTTGGTGGAGCCAACCGTAGACGACGAGATGATGTCGTCGGGAGGCACCGATGCGCTGTGATCCAACAGCAAACACGGCCACACTAGCCCGAAACGCAAGCGAGGGAACGGACCGCGGCTTGCATTCTCCCTCGCTGACGCGTCGGGCTCGTGTGGGCAAGAGCGTCCCTCGCCACCGCGGCGTCACGTTGCTGGAACTTATGCTCGCTCTGGCGTTGACCAGCTTGGTCATTGTGGTGATTGGCATGGCGATCGATCTGCACTTGAACGCCTTGAATATCGAGCGGACGAACGTTCAGGAGACGATGGTGGCTCGCGCCGTCTTGCGCACCATGGCCAACGACCTGCGAAACGCGGTGCTGTACGAACCGATCGATCTGTCGGGTGTACAGGAAATGGTCGCGGGGGCCGATCTTGACAGTATGGACTTGGGGGGCGAGACACAGGAAGCAACGGGGGACCGGGAGTCCACGGGGGATGCTGGGGGTTCCGGGGATGCGTCGGGCATGGAGGAGGCGGACGCGATGGGTATGGAGGAGATGGGTCTCGGCCTCGACGAGACTGCGCTGTCCAACACCGCCGACATCGCCGGCACGCTTGAACCGACTGGCGTACCTGGGCTATTCGGCAACCAATACGAGTTGCAGGTTGACGTGAGCCATTTGCCCCGAGTCGACCAATACGAAGCGGCCCTTTCCGCGATGGCCGAAGGGTTGACGCCGGATATCGTAAGCGACGTGAAAACCGTGGCGTACTTCCTAAACACCGATGAATCCTCGATGGTCAACGTTGGCATGGCCGACACTCCGATGGCTGTAGGATCGGGGATCGTGCGTCGCCAGATGGATCGAGCCATGACGAGTTTCTCGGCCCAGAGCGGTACGTTGGATCCAAGTTCCGGCGGGGGCGATTTGCTGGCACCCGAGGTGAACTACTTGGAATTCCGCTACTTTGATGGTCTGGAGTGGCAGTTCGAGTGGGATTCCGAGGAGATGGGCGGCTTGCCGGTTGCGGTTGAAATCACCATCGGCATCGATCCGACAGGCGGCCAGGATCCGGGAACGCTGGATGCCACAGAGGCAAACGATCTGGCGATGGCGGACATGAGCGAATTTATGTACCGGCTCGTGGTCCACTTGCCCGCAGCGCAACCGACCGCCTTGGACGAAGAGTCTTTGGATGCCGGCAGCATGGAGGGAATGGGACTATGAGACGATCACGCCCGCAAGATCGGTTACTCACAGAAAATCGCGGCTTCGTGTTGATTATCGTGTTGATTGTCGTCGCCGTGCTGTCCTTGGCGGCCTACTCGTTCACCCAAATGATGTTGGCGCACAACGAGACAACCATCATCTCGGGTCGCCAGGTCCAGGCCCAGTTGCTGGCGGCATCGGGGGTCGAGTCGGTTCGCGCCTTTCTGATGCTGGATGCGGCCACCCAGGCCGAAGCTGGAGGGATCTATCACAATTCTGCGAGTTTTCAGGCCGTTCAGGTTTTGGTCTCCGAAGACCCGAACGACCAAGGCCGCTTCACCATCTTGGCCCCGGCCCTTGATGAAGAAGGCAATCTTGCGGGTACGCGATACGGCTTGGAGGACGAATCCGGACGTGTGAACGTCAACGCGTTGTTGAAGATCGACGAGGCGGCAACGGCTGCAGGCATGGAGAACGCCGGCCGTGATCTGTTGATGGCGCTTCCCGGCATGACGGAGGACGTGGCGGACGCCATCCTGGATTGGATGGACAGCGACGATGAACTACGGGACTTCGGCGCCGAATACGGAGACTACATGGAGTATGCGCCCAAGAACGGTCCCCTGGAAACGGTCGAAGAACTTCTGCTGGTGCGCGGCGTGACGCCCGATTTGCTGTTTGGCTTCGACGTCAACCGAAATGGGATGATCGACCCGAGCGAAATGGAGAACGCTGGCGATATCACGGGGATGATGGCCCGCGGCTGGAGCGCCTACCTGACGCTCTTCAGCCAAGAGAACAACGTGAATTCGCTCGGCGAACCTCGCATCGACTTGAACACCGAGGACATGCAGGCGCTGCACGATTCGCTGAGTCTGGTGTTTCCAGACGATTCTTGGGTGAAGTTCATCGTCGCCTATCGCCAGAACGGCGCGTACACAGAGGGCGACGCGGGCGAGCCGTATTCGGGCGGCGAACTCGATCTCAGCCAACCGGGCAAAGAAGAAACGCAACTGAAGCAGGTACTTGACCTGATCGGCGCAAAGGTGCAGGTCCAATTCCAGGGTGAACAGCAACCGACCGTGCTGCAGTCGCCTTTCGCCGACGATCTAGTGTCCATGGGTACCTACATGACAACGCTGATGGATCATGTCACCATCGCCGGGGAAACGATTCCTGGGCGGGTCAATATCAACCAGGCACCCCTTGAGATCCTGATTGGCCTTCCAGGGATAAGCGAGGAAATCGTCCAGCAGATCTTGGCCTTGCGGTCCATGGATCCCAGCGTGGACGATCCGAACCGGCAACACGAGACGTGGCTCCTGACCGAGGGCATCGTGACGCTGGACGAGATGAAGACGTTGATGCCCGTGATTTGTGCCGGGGGCGATGTATATCGTACCCAAGTTGTCGGTTATTACGACGACGGCCAGGTATCGGCGCGTCTGGAAGTGGTTTTGGACGCTACACAGGTGCCTCCGCGCGTACTGCTGTGGAGAGATATAAGCCACTTGGGGCGCGGATATGCGATGGAGACGTTGGGAGCGGCGTTGGCTCCCACGGCGGTTCAATGAGGTAAAGTAAGCGGACAAGAAGCAATCTACAGTAGCTGGATTCGCAAGAATTCAGCGGGCGGAGTTTTTGGAAACTCAGCCACGTCACTACCGTAACAGAGGCGGTTGAAAGATGCCACGATTATTGGCTTTGGAATGGGACGCTCGCGAGGCCCGCTTGGCCGTCGGGCGCACTGGGGGCAAAGGGGTCATTGTCGACCTGGCGATGTCCATCGACCTTGGCCCTGCCGAGGAGGCTCCCGGTGAAACGGTCGGCGAACGGCTGGCTGCCGTGCTGACAGAGAAGGGCGTGGGGAACTGCGAGACCCTCGTCGCGGTGCCGCGCGGCAAGACCGAATTGCGCGTGCTGCAGACGCCGCCGGCGCCGGACGACGAATTGCCGGAAATGGTCCGATTTCAGGCCCTGCAGCAGTTTTCGTCGTTGCGAGAAGACTGGCCACTGGACTTCGTCCGATTGGACTCGGGCGACGAGGAGCAGACCAGCATTCTGGCCGCAGCTCTTTCACCGCAAGTGGTCCAGGAGATCCAAGAGTCCTGTGCCGTCTGCCAGTCTCCCGCCCGTAAGCTCGTTTTGCGTCCCTTCGCCACGGCGTCGCTGTTCAAGCGGCGTGGCGACGACGGTCGCTGCCGACTGTTGGTGGAACTGCTTTCGGAGGAAGTGGATCTGACCGTGCTGGTTGACGGCCAGGTGGTTTTCCTGCGTTCCGTGCGGCTTTCCGCCGACGACCTGTCGATGGCCCTGGTCGGCGAGATTCGGCGCACGATTGCTGCGGCACAGAACCAGTTGGGCGAGCACCGAATCGAAGCGGTCTCGTTGGTCGGCAACGAAGGTGAGTACGCCGAACTGTGCGAGGGGTTGGCCGAGCGACTCGATCTTGACGTTCAGCTCTTCGATCCATTCGCCGGGACCGACGTGAGTTCCGACTTGCGCAAAGACATGCCGAGTCATCCGGGACGCTACGCGGCGTTGCTCGGCATGCTGCACGACGAGGCCACTGGTATCGCGCACCGCATCGACTTCCTGAACCCGCGTCGCAAGCCCGCGCCGCCGGACCCACGTCGGCGTTACGCGTTGCTCGGAGCTGTGGCGGCCGCACTGTTGATGATGCTGATCGGCACGATCTGGTGGGGTCTTCGCTCCTACGACAAGAAAATCGAAGCTCTAGAGGCCCAGTCCAAGGGATTGGAAAAGACGGTTGCTGCTGCCGAGGAAGTTCGTTCCCAGGTCGAGGAAATCGACGGCTTCGCGACGGGCGACATCACTTGGCTGGACGAGTTATACGACTTGTCAAACGAGTTTCTGCCCACGGAACAGGCGATCGTCGATCAAGCGACGCTCAGTTCACGCACGGGCGGCGGAGGACAAATCGCCTTGAAAGGGCACGTGACGGATCACAACTTGGCTGAAGATTTGGAGAAGTCGTTACGGGAGGTATGGCCCGAGGTAAACGGGGCCCCGCCACAACCAGACGATCGTGAAAAGGTCTATCCGTGGCGAATCGAGATGGGGATCGTTGTTCCATCGCCCGAAGTTGAGGAGCTCAACAACGATGAATAGAAACGAAAAAATACTGGCCAGCATCGTCGTCTCGCTTTTCCTTCTGATCGTTATTGGGCTGACCGCTAGTAAGGTCAACAAGGCGTTTCGCACAAAACGCGAAACCGTCAACCGACTGGAAAAAGACATCCGCGACAAGAAGCAGTTTGACCAGTTCACCCAGGAACACAGGGATCGCATGGAGGTCTACAAGAGCAGATCCTTGCCCAGCGATCCTGAGACGGCCCGGTCGCTGTATCAAGCTTGGCTCATGGACCGCGCTGTCGACGAGGTCGGCTTTGCCGACCCGAAGCTCAAAGCGGACTCCGACCGAACCAGCAGCGAAGTGTACGAGCGACTGAGATTCACCATCACCGCCAAAGGCGACTTGCAGCAAATGGTCGAGTTTCTCTACAAGTTCTATTCAGTCGACTACCTGCACCGGGTTAGCCGGTTGGTGGTAAAACGCACTCCAGGAACCAAACAACTCGATTTGACCTTCACGGTGGACGCGTTGTCTTTACCGACAGCTATCAATGAAGGACTTAGTGAAGAGCCATCTAACCGCCTGGCCCACGAGGATTCTGACGCGTATCGAGACGCGATCGTGTATCGGAACCTGTTCGGTCCGCCCAATAACGAACCAACGCTGGACTCTATCGACGAAATCGTCGGGTACAAGGGTCGCACCGTCGAGTTTACCGTGGCCGGCAGAGATCCGGATAAACTAGACAAACTAATCTACAGAATCGAGGGCGATGGCTTGCCCGACGACTGTCTCGATGAGGATTCGGGGCGTTTCGCGTGGGATCCCGAAAAATTGGGCACGGTCGAGGTCAAGATCACGGCAACCGACACGGGTTGGCCCCCGAAGTCGGTCAGCCAGACTGCCACGATCAATGTGGCCGAGGCGCCCCCGGAACCCGAGGAAGAGGAGCGCGTGCTTGACTTTGCGAGCGCGAAGTTCGCCTACGTGACGGGAATCACGGACGTTGATGGTCGAAAGCAGACGTTTATCCACCTTCGCACAGAAGACAAGATGTTGAAACTGAACGAAGGGGATGAGTTTGACATTGGCGAAGTGACGGTGACCGTGAAACGCATATCCAATAAAACGGTGGAACTGGAAGCCGGTGATCTGGAGAAGCGTTTGCTGGTCAGCCTGGGGCAAAATCTGGCGGAAGGCAGCGTACTCCCGTCCGAAGAGGGGTAACGGGCGAGGGAACCGTTGCGAACTCGACCGGCCGTGCGATAATAAAAGGGCTGTGCAGGGGCAACGCGCAGTCGCTTTTTTGGAGAACGTCGCTATCCTGTGTCATCAGAAACCTCTTGATTGAGAGGTCTCACTCGATCAGTTGGTAGGCCGCATTGGTGCGTTTCCCCTTCTCTTTCTCGTAGCTGGCTTTGATCTCGCCTTCGATCAATACTCGGTTGTAGATTTTCACCTCGTCTAAGAGACCAAGAAACGGCTGCCACGGGGAGCCTATGGAAAGATCGCCGCCTTTAACGTCGAGTGCGCCTTTGAAGGCGGGCGGGATGTCTTGGGCGCTGTCCAGTTTGCCGTTGAAATAGTACTTGGTTTTGGCGTTGGCCCGGTCGACTACGACCACGAGATGGGTCCAGGCGTTTTCGGGGATCGTGCCGGTAGGCCGGTTGGCGCAGCTTGCCTTGTTCGCGTCGACCATCTCCAGGAATGGCTTGCCGCCGGTCGTGAGGTTCAGATTCCACCAGGTGTTGGGATAGTTGTCCTTGCTCATGAACCGGCGCCGCGGGTCGTTGGACTCGATCTTCAGCATGGTCGGGCAGATCCAGAGTTCGATCGAGAAATCCGAGGTGCCGAACTGGAGGGTCGGGTCGTCTGGGACCGCGATGTGACTGGACGTGGAGTCGCAGAAGATGGCGCTGCCGAACTTGCCCGTGGCCCATGGCGCCCAGACATCGCCGTAGTTCTCGTAACCGGAGCTGTCCTCGGCCACGTAACCGTCGGCTTCGTCGAATTTCCAGTGTCCCATGAGTTTCTGGTTGTTGGCGGGTTCACGAGGTCTTTCCCTGGCAGGTCGAGTCCTGCGCTTGTGTCTTTGCTTTGGCGCCTTCGCGAGCTGCTCGGCCGTGCCGAGCTTCAGGTTGTCTATATAGAAGACGGTTGCCGTATTGCTGTTGCTCGATATGCCGAGCCAGGTGATCTTCTCGAATGCCTTGCCGACATAGGGAAGCTCGGCGACGATCGGCTCGCGGTTGGGGACGCTTAGCGTGAACTGGTAGGTCTTCGGCTTGCCCTCGCCCAATTCGATGCTGATATCGACGTGCACCCATTCGCCCAACGGAATCACGCCCATGTCCCGCCCTCCGGCAGTCACCTTGCCGTCGGGCGCCACCGAGACCGTGGGGCCGATCAGATACGGGCTGACGTCCCACTGCCGGACCTCGACATAGAAGCTGGCCGGCGCGTCTTTGCTGTTCAGCATATCCCAGGAGAGCTGCACTTTGCCGGTTGAGTAGGAAGGATTGCAGTACAGGTGCGGCGCAAATCCGTGCTGCAGCCCTGGCGCGTCCTGAAACTTGAGGCACTGATCGCCAGTCGCGGCCGTGTCCTTCGAGACGACCAGCGCGGCCTGATCGCCGCCTTTGACGATCTGCACGTCGAGGGGCTCCGCACCCGGCTCGTCGCCCTCGAAGTCGAAGTTGACGAGAAACGGCGGCTCGACCGGCGCGGGGATCTCGTTGAGCGGCCGGTTTTTGTACTGCTTCGGCAGATCTATCCAGTCCTTGTCCCCGTACAAGCCGGTTTCGCTGAGGTCGATGGGCTTGAAGCCGAGCTTCAGGGCGGGTGAGTCAGGTTTCAGCCGGAAATCGTCGTTCGCGGCATCGACGAACAGGGGATCGGCAACGATCGAGCCAACGTCATTGCCTTTCGTCTGCCAGGCCTCGAAATCCATATCGGTGAACTTCGGAGCGCCGGCCGTACTCCAGTAGACATTCCTGCCCACCTTCCAGTCGCCGCTCTTCCACACGCCGCCGAGCATTTGCTCGATATCGCCGAAAACGATGTTGCCTTCCGCAATGTAGTGACACGGCTTGTCTTCTCGACATCTCTGAAGCTGACCTTTTCCACCCAACGCCAGGATGTTGTTTCGCACGATGTTGTCCTTGCCGTAATGCTGGAACAGCGGACATGTCCTTACTCGATAGACGAGGTTATTCTCGATCAGAATCTCCGAACTGCCTTCGTC
>JADHUC010000245.1 GCA_016784735.1 Pirellulaceae bacterium
ATGACCGGCCCGGTGCCTGGATGGCACCCCGCAGCGAAGGCCACGGAAGCGGGCGAAAGGTGTTTGAGGCTGCAGAGTGTCGGACGACGGGTGGACACAGGCTCGGCTCGTAGACCGAAACACCTTACCATTCTCAGAGGCCGGCATCCAAACTGGGAGAGTGAAAAAGGGGACATTCTACTTTTCAGGAGGACGGCCGCGGAAACGGGCCGAAAAGTAGAATCTATGTCGCTTTTTTCATCTTTTTCATCCTGACTCGAAGAAGCGCGAGTCTGGCGTCCCAGAAGTAACCGACGCGTGAGCGAGGAAACACGTTACTACAATTCCCTCCCTCGCGTTTCAGGCTACATGATGACACATTCGCCGGCCTTCAACACGGGGCGTTTCAGCGCCTCGTGCCTTGTGAACGCCGAATTGCTGACGAAGCTGTCGGCATAATGAGGAGGGTTGCTTTTCTTTGTCCACGCCCGCCGTCTTCTCTTCGTTTTCGGCGGCCAGGGTCTGGGCCGTGTGGATGAGAAGGAGCGTGGGGTAGATCGCCGGTTTGGGCATGACATGCGATCGAACAATGTCTTCCTGCCAGAGGGGCGCGGATTCTGTGAACTCAGCGCATACTCTTCCGCCGTCGGCTAGGTTATATTGCACTACGCAGCACAGCCGTCGCCTGCGGCTTCGGGTTATGCGAGTTTTTGGTCAATGTGTTTTGTGAGAATTGGGAGCCTATTATGAAAACCGTGTCGCCACTGAGTTTGATTGCTGTGTGTCTGCTGCTGGGGGGATTGGTCCTGTCGCCAACCATCGGTTCCAACGCGTGGGCGGAGCCCGCCGCCGAAGTGTCTGGTGATGTCCCTCAGTGGGTCGACCTGTTCAACGGCCGCGACCTGTCGGGATGGGTGGACGTCAACACCAGTCCGGACACCTGGAAGGCCGAAGACGGGCTGCTGGTGTGTAGCGGGAAACCGATTGGCGTCATGCGATCGGAGAAGCAGTACGAAAATTTCATCCTGCACATCGAGTGGCGCCACATGAAACCCGGTGGGAACTCCGGTGTGTTCGTGTGGAGCGAAGGGGTGATACCGCAAGGCAGACGTCTTCCCAAAGGGATGGAGGTGCAGATGCTCGAACTGGAGTGGGTCAATCTGCACAAGAAGGACGGCGAGCCTAACCACATCGGTTACATTTCCGGCGAGTTGTTCGGTGCCGGTGGCCTGGAGGCCACGCCCGACAACCCACGCGGCAGTCGCAGCATGTCGCGAGAACTCCGCTGCAAAGGTGCCGGCGAATGGAACGTCTATGATGTCGTCTGTGTCGACGGCACGGTCAAGCTGGCGATCAACGGAAAGTTCGTCAACTCCATCCGTAACTCGTCCGTGCGCAAGGGCTACCTGTGCCTGGAATCGGAAGGGTCGGAAATCCACTTCCGCAATATCCGCATTCTCGAACTACCTCCCGGCATCACTACGCCGGAGCAAACAGCCAAGGAGATCGAGTGAGCTGCGAGGCCTGCTGTTCTTCGTTTGGAAACAGAGTCAGTAGCTGGAAGCCTTTGCAGCCGAACTCGCCAAGAGTTCGGGGTAAGCGGCAAATCGCCCGAATTCTTGCGAATCCGGCTACGGCTCATACGTCTGGCGCGACTGAACTTCCAAGTCAAGTAGGCCGGACCAAGCGCAGCGCCGTTCCGGCATTCCGCTTGCGCCTGCGCCACCGTGTAAGAGTACTTCCTCGTTTCGAGCATTTGGCGACTATTCGCCCGAATGGTCCCGAAAACTGTGTTCCGTCAGTTCGGATAGGACCTCGATCCGTTTGTTAACCATCTCTTGGAAACAATGCGGCAGATGGTCGGCATGGCCTCGATGTAAGATGACACAATCAACACAGTTCCCATGGTATTTGCACGCGACGGGACAACTGCAATGATCCTCACCGGAACTTCTTATTTCTTCGAGAAACCTCTCCTGCAGTTTGCTCGCTTCCTGCGAATCTCCCTTCTTGAATAAGTCCATGGCTCTGATTTCCAGGTCGTGATTATCTACCACATTCGCTCCTCCGCTCTAACGATCCATTGACAAGTTCGAATATAGTACGGAACTTGCTGAACTGAGGGAAGGCCTTAAGGTCAGGCTGGCTTGGGGGCAAAGCGGCCCTCGCCGCGGCTTGGGAACCGAAGGCTTGATGGGAAGCGGTCAGCAGTTTACCGTAGTGCGAGCCAGCTCTGACCATAGCCGGTCAGGTTGTGATTCTTGCTGGCCAGGGAATTCATCGCCTTAGGAATAGGAGCACCCATATGCGTCGGCCGCATGCGGTGAAATCGGATCGAACGACGAGACCAAGCAACCTCAGGAGTAACGCATGAAGCGATTTGTGTTGGCTGGCGCCGCGTGGATTATCGCCGTTTGGGCGGCTGTGACTGTGCCCGGACTGAACGCGGCAGAACGAACGCCGGTAACGAAACGTACGCTGGTCTTCTCGCGGTCGCAGATGAAGTACGGACTCGACGACAACTACCTGCGCCGCTGGGTTGACCGGCCGTTGTTTATCGATCCGGCACTGCGTGTCAAGGAACGCGAGTATGCGATGGCTCTCCCCAGCTACCGCCGCATTCTGAAGACGGTGGCGTCTTACGGGCTGGATGGGTTGGCGTTCTTTCCTGAGACCAGCGGGCGCATGGGCGCGTTCGAGTTCACCGACGAACTGGCCGTTCCGGGCATTTCGTTGCTGCCGGAGTTCATCGCTACGGAAAGCCTCGACAGCAAACGCGAAGTATTGCGGGCCGCGCTCGCGTGCCGAAGCTGCGTCAAGATCGACGGCAAGATACTGATCAGTTCGTACCGGGCGGATTCGCTGAAACCCGATCAATGGCAAGAACTCCTCGACGCCTTGCGCGAGGAGTTTGGGGACGTGTTGCTGTTCCTGCCTGCTATTTCGGCACCTTGCGGCGAGGGCTGGAATGCTTGGATCGACCGCTTCGATTCGAAGCAAGGCATCAGTTCCGCCGACCGTGAGCGCCTGCGACAATACCTCCGGACCTACGCAGTTGCCACCGACGGACTCTACCTCGCCTCTGTGGCATCGATCAAGAAGAATCGCCGTCTCCACCATCGCTTCTACAGAGAGTTTCTTGCCCCGCTCTTTCGCGATGTGGTGGCCGAACCGGACATGTCCGGCAAGATTCTGGGGCTCAGCGCGTGTGTGGCCCACATCAATTGTACGCGGTTGGGTTACACGCTCAGTGACGACGGCACACGCACGCTCCGCAACTCCTTCGAGGCGGCGTTGAGCGTGCGACCCGACGTCATCATCATCCCAGAATGGGACGAGCAGAACGAAAACACTAGCCTGCGCCCAACTGTGGACAACTCGTTCTCCAGCCGCCGCATTCTTCGACACTACATGCAGCGCACTAAAGGAGAGACTCCCACGCCGATGCCGGGGGATGACACCAGCCTGCCCAACATTGTCCTGAGCTATCGCAAGATACTCACGCTGGGAGAGGAAGTGCGTTTTGAGATGTTGAATGTCCCAGACTCGGATTCACATCAGCAGTATTCCGTACGGCTGATGCTGAAGGATTTGGGCGGAGACGTGGTACATCGTTTTCCGGAACGAACATTTTCTCGGGACGAGCTGTATAAGATTACCGAGACGATCCCCAGCGAGGCACTGGCGGCACACAACGCGCTGGTCCCTGTCTTGGAGGTCCTTTCTGACGGAGATAGGCGTCTCGTGGATCGCGGCTGGCGGCCCATCCAACTCCGCACCACGTGGAACTGGGATTACAAATGGGTAAAACAGCCACTGCGCGATTTGGCCCTGGTCCAGGAGAGCAAACTCGCTATCGAGCCTGCAAACGAGGTGGGCCTGGTCGTGCTGAGCGGACGCCTCTCCTGTCAGGAACCGCTTGCTTCGGTCGAAGTGATCGAGAACGGAGCGGTCGTCTACGCGGTCGATCTCCGTCCGGGCGCACTGCGCCAGTTGACGGATCATGTCATGCTGGCTTTCGAGTACCGGTCGCAGTCTCGACACGCGATCGAGGGACATGCCCAGGTTCTCGGAAGCAGTTGCCGCTGGCCGGCGTCGTACAAGACGCCATGCTATTCGTGGTATCTGGATGGCGACGTCTTGAGACTGAAACGTTACGTGGACTGGCAGCAGAACGTGGCATACTTGGCGATCCCGAAGAACGACGTCGCGCAAGCCTCGCTCCAGTTCCAGGTAGGTAGTCTCGAGCGCACGGTCCCGATTCGCGAGATCGTGGATCGAAACTTGATTACCTACCACGACGGCCGCGACATGACAGTCACCGTCAGCCATTTCCTTAAGCAGAACGATCACCCGCCACACCTCGATAAGCGAGAGGCTGCCTTCCGCACGCTGGTGAAACCGGACATGGTCTCCAGCCTTTTCCACGTCCGAGCCGTCACGAAGAGCGGCCGCATCTTCCGGAGTTGGCCGGTGCGCCAGGAGTGGCTGTTCGGAACACCGTTGGTCGAGCTACCTGTATGGTCGGAGACCCGTAACGCACGCACTGTTGTGGAGGTAAGCTCGGTGCGCGTGCCCGACATTCAGTATCAATTGAGCGACCAGCACGGTGCCGCGTTGGTGACTGCCGCCGGGCGTCCCTTCTGGGGCATACTCGGCGGTTATACCGACAGCGTTACCGCGCGTGGCGGTGGAGAGAGCAACGACGGAACACCCTTCATTCGTCCCAACCAGTATCCGCGTGGAGTCGCCTGCAATGCTCCGCAGTGGTGCACCGAGGACGGGCGCACCTGCCTCCGGTTCACGGGCAGGGGCGAACATATTGCATTGCCGCAAGGCGTGCTACCACGGCGCAGCGGCTTTCACTTGAAGATGGACATCAAGCCGCTCAGCACCAAGCCGCAGATTCTGTTCGCCCATCGCCGCCACTACCCAGGCTCACTTACGCTCGGCCTCGACCGCGGCAAGTTGCGAGGCAGTTTCACGACCGATCAATTGCGAACGTATACATTCGAGACAGATTTGACCGTGCCCACAGGCAAATGGTCGACCGTGGAGGTGATCTACAATCTGACCGACATGCGACTACGAGTGAATGGGAAAGAAGCGGGGCCGTTCGAGTGTCAGGGAGTTGGGCTTTACGACATGACTAGCGTCGTCGGTGGCTTCGGCAGTGGTGAGCCAGTCGATGAGTACGACGACACAAACGGTTGGTTTGACGGGTATTTGGCTGCGCTGTCCGTGGCTCATACTCCCTTTTGATCGGCTCCGGCAGGTAGACAGCGACGCGTGGAGGTCGATGGTAACTCTGACCGGGACCGATGATGCGAGTGACACAACGCTTCAACCGGACCGCCTGCGATAAACATTCCCTTACGCGCCCCGAAGCGGAGCGCGTGTTTGACCTGCCCGCCGAATACCTCGACAAACACGCCATCGCCCATTTCCAGTATGATCGTCTTGCCTTTCTTTTCTTGCGCTACAACTCAATCCCCGCCGGCTCGGACGTCCAATGCCTGGTCGGCCCCGTCAAGTCGTTACGTGAGAACTGGCTGCCCGTGAAGAACCCGGCATTCACCATCAACGGCCACAAAGTCATCTTTCCCTGTCAACTCGAAACGGAACAATACATCGAGTTCGACGGCCAGGGCGACGCCCGATTGTTCGACCGCGAAGGCGTTCAAATCGGAACGGTGAAGCCAATAGGAGCTGTCCCCACACTGAAACCTGGCCCGAACGAAATCACGTTCTCTTCCGATGCCAGCGCGAAGTTCTCCAATCGCGCTGAGGTGACCGTTATCCGCTTTGGCGAGGAAGGAAAGGGTAAAGAGTAAGATCGTTTTCGCCAACAACTGCCGACTCTGGCGTCTGTTTCTCCGTGGACTCAGTACCTCTGTGTTTCATTTCTTGAATCTTCGGTTTGGGCTGCTGATCAACTTCCACGCAGAACCACTCGTCGATGGCGTCCATCGAATTGTGAATGGGTACGGAAGCGAGCGAACGAAGAACTGAAAACACAGAGGCACAGAGGCCACAGAGTAGCAGGTTATGAGCTGGGGAATTCCGGGAAGCCCGAAGGGCACAAACGCGGCCTTTCAGGCCGATGGGTTAGGTCGTCAGTGCCAACGGCACGGTCCTATGTCAGCCCAAGGGTGGAGCGACGCGAGTCTGCGAACGTCGCTCCACCCTTATAGTAGCCACCAAGCCCCACGGGTTTGCCCGAGCTGCTGGTGTGGAAGCCCCCCCAGCTCAGAGCAGCAGCAGCTCGGCGCGCACAAGATTTTGCTTTCATGGAGCGTTGTGTTCAAGCTAGGTGAAGAAGAGACGCATCGTCCCGCTACGAATGATCCACCCTGATTGGCCCGACGATTGAGCCCAGAGCTTCGAGCGAGACGACACGCTTTGATTCACTAACGAATCACTCAGATGACGACCACGCGTTTTGTCTCATGGATCTTGAAAAAGGCTCCAAGGAGTCTGGTTCGATCAAGCAAACCCCTGGGCTCACATAGGAGCGCCCCGTTGGGACTCGCCCTCGGGCACCGCATGCGACGACCCACCAAGTGCGCTTCCTAAGAAGATGCAGGCGGGCGTTATCGCCGGATGCTCCATGCCGTTTGTGGCCTTCGCCTACGGCTACGGGCTAAACGACCAAGGCGGCTACTGGCGGGCTCCAGTTCGTGCCGCGGCAGAGGGCGCGTTCTCCGCATTCTCTCTGGACCGTATCTCCAGAGCCGACTCGGGTAGCAGGGGTCCGCGAAAGTAGATCGGGCTGGCCGTTGGCTGGACCCTATCGCTGGGAATTGGATTCCCCATGATGTCGTAGAACGTGAATTCCGAATTGCCGCGGAACGGAATTTCGGCGTTCGTGGTCCCGGTAGTCCACAGAAACCCAACTCCTTCATCCCCGCTGTTGAATAAGTGCGCTTCGATTTCGGGTGAGAGCTTCAGCGGCCCAACGTATCGTGCTCCATCCAGGAAGTGGCTGGCGATCGAGAGGCCGACCCCGTTTGCGCGAAGGCTGCCATCAAATTCGTTGATCTCTTTGCCGCCGCCGAACCAGCGGGTCGGCTGTGATGGACTGCAGTTGCTGAAACGGGCGAAGTAGTGGAAGTAACGCTGCATGCCGCCCACTGAGAGCGTCGTCAAGTAGTTGCGAACGCTTACCATCGCGGTTCGGCGCATTTCTTCGTGATGGTTCTCCCAATAACGATCTTGCCGGAACTCCTCGAAGTGCGGCAGCCGAATGAAGAAAGTGGGGCAGGTCGCTCCAGTTTCGGTGTTCCACCCGGGCTTGTCGGTCTCTTTGAGAAAAGACGCGTAGGCGCGGTGGGTTTCTGCGTTGTTGCCGTAAAGGTGAACGGACGCCACGTCGAACGAGTCGCGTCCTACTCGCGCGAACACGTCGGTGTAGAAATCAGCATTGAACCCGCCGCCGGAGAATGCGACGACCTTCGCCGCCGGGTCTGCTTTGCGAACAGCCCTGCTGGCTCGTCGCAGAATCTCGGCATACTCGGCCGAGGTGTAAGGGCAGTTTGGCTCGTTTTCGATTTCCCAGTGTTTGACGGTCGATTTGTAGTGCTGGACCGTTTGGTGAATGTACTTCTCCCATGCGTCAAGATACGTCTTCTTACGTTCGTCCTTCCACTCGGCCCCACCGCTTGGCTTCAGAAACGGCTTCAACCAGTCCTGTGCACCCCACGGCGGATTCAGGAACTGAATCACCAGCGATAGGTGATTCTCGCGAACGGCGGCTATGGCCTTGTCGTCGAAGTGGTACTCGCCCCGCTCAGGTTCAACCACGTACCAGCGACCGATCTTCTTTGAAAGGATCCAATTGAAGTTTGCGCGTTTCAAAATGGCCAGGTTGGTCGGATCGAAATGGGTGTCCGTGCCCAGCGTGCCGTCGGGATACGGTCGGTCAAGATGTCGATTCGGAGGCAGGACGGAATAGACCATATCCGTGACACTCACTCCGAGCCGCAAGGTCAGTCGATAGATCCCTCGTCGCGACTGAAACGGTCGGAAGACCTTGCGGCCGTGACCATCGCGAGTCGGCACGACAAGTTCTCCGCTGTCCACCGACTGGCCCCAATAGTCCGTGACTTCCCAATTGACGTTGGCGACGGCGTCCGGCTTCGGCGAACCGTTTGGGTCCGCCGCCCAAACCAGAACTTCGACCTCACCCGGTTCGCGTTCGTAGAAAATATTGCCCGGAGTCCGGCAGACAAATCCAACTTCGGGGCAGCGCGGGCGGAACTCGGTCAATTCCCCGGATTCAAGTTGAATGGCGTCCAGCCATACGTCGGCCGGTTCATCCGATACACCACGGAAAATTGCTGTGTACAAGAGACCGGATCGAGGCGTCACGGTTGCCGTGACATGATAACGTTTCCATTCCCCTTGGAGTTGAAACGAGCCGGCGATGCCACTTTGTGCATAGTTCTTCAGATCCTCGCTCAGGCCGAACAAATGCGCGTCAAGTTTGATGGGCGTGTCCGACTTGGCATAGAACGACAACGTATACACGCCCGGCCTGAGCCTGACTAGCGGCGATTCAAGGTCGATCTGAAGCCGCTGTCTGAAACGCAAGCTTGTACGGCCGTGCACCGCGCTGGATGTGTCAAGCTGATCGGGTAGCACGAGCTTCGTCGTGCCAAATCTCTTCCCCCAGGGATGCACGCCCGTTTCAAAGCTCGCGTTTGCCAACGCGTTGCCCTCGATCGGGTCCGGGAGTTTCTGTGGCAGCATGCGGATGATCTCGCCGGCGCGCACCGGCACCTGATCGTTTGCGGTGGTCAGGAACACTCCCTGAATAATGTAGTTTCGTGTCTGCGGTGCACCTGTGTCCGCAATAATTCCACGCTCCCCATCCGGGAAATAGCGCAATTCGATCCTGCCAACCGGGGCATTTGTCTCGAACGTCACGCCCGGTGACCAGTCAAAGCGACGAATCGTAATCGGTCGCGTGATATCGCCAAGCGTCGCCTCCATCCGCCCCCTGTAGAAGTTCTTCACGAACAGTCGGTATGTACCGAGGGGCAGTTGCTTTTCCAGAGGGATCGTGAATTCCAATGGCTCGGGCAGCGGGCCGTTACCGGAATAGCGAAAACCCATGTATGCACCCGGCATGCTGCGCCAGTTTCCATTGTTGCGGTAATCGGCATCACCCCGGTACTCGGATCCGCCAAAGGCCCATAACTGTTCGCCGACCCAAAGCTGTGAGGTTTCCTGCTGCTGGGCCCGTGCGCCGGCGAAAGGCGTTAAGAGCACAACCGGCAAGATTGTCGATGCAAGTGCGATGTGCGTTTTCATCTCGAACGGCCTTCCTCCCTATCGCGGCTTTGGGCCGCAATCAAAGTAGGGTGGGCCAAGTCTTCGCGGCCCACCAGATTGTGCAGCAACCAGCCGGTAGGCCCGAGTTTACTTGGGCAGGCTACCACAAACAACAAGACACGAGATCGCCACGTCTAGTAGAAGGCGCAGTCAATTAGACCGCTTCGCCACTTGATTCCGACTGGCGATCAGGTTGGAATTGTGTCAAGGACTCCGCACCGGGAAGTTCATTAGGAAAAAGGACGCAGATGATGAAGCAAGTAATCGCGGTTTTCGTTGTTTCTGTTTACGCTCTCCCCGGCCAGCAATGCTCCGGCGCCGATCAGGCGCAGTCGGTCGCCGGCCCTATTGACCTGATCCTCGTCGCTGGGCAATCCAACGCGGTGGGCTTTGACACCAAGCCGGCTGAGCTTCCAGCGGATGCGGCGGATCAGCAGATCATGTTCTGGTGGCGTTGCGGGGATCCGCCGCCGGACGATCACGACTCGATATGCGGTGGCAAATGGACGCACCTGCGGCCGCAACCGAGAGGCAATCCCAGTCAGGACAAGACGTACGCCGGCGGGCGGCAGTACGGCAACTTCCGCTTCCCCGAAGGCGGTTTTGGCCCGGAGATGGGCTTGGCTCGGACCTTGCACGCCAAGCAAGGAAAACGTCTGGCCATCGTCAAAGCGGCTTTCAGCGGCACCTCCATGACGCACGATTGGACAACGACCAACGCCGGATCGGGCGGTGAGTGCTATCACGCCCTCGTAGCCGAGATCCGTGCGGCCATCGCAGCGGCTAAGCAGCAAGGTATCGCACTGCGTCCCCGAGCCTTTGTTTGGGTGCAGGGCGAGAGCGACGCCAACGCCCAGGCGGCCTCGCGGTACGAGAAGGCACTCGGCGACATGCTCGCCGCGCTGCGCAGGGATCTGGCCGCGCCCGAGATGCTGGCGCTAATCGGGGTCAATACTCGATTCGGCGGCGTCGACAAAGTTACGCAGATGGTCCAAGCCATCATCGACGCGCAAAAGTCGCTGGCCGCCAAGGATTCCCGGTGTGCTTACGTGGATACGGACGGAGCGACGCTGGCCAACGTCGCCCATTTCGACAGTGCCGGCACTTTGGACGTCGGCCGGCGTTTCGCCGAGGCTCTGCTCAAGCTGGAGGCGGAACGGATGAAACGGACGCAAGCGAAAGGAGGATAATATGTTCCGATTAAGCCAAACCACAGTCTTATTGGCTCTTGTCTCGCTGACAGCCAGCGGCGCAGAGAAGGTGAGGCCCGTCACTCCGGCGAAGCTGATCAAGACGGTCAGCCGAGCGGAGGAAACACTGCCCAACGTCTTGCTGATGGGCGATTCGATCGCCAACGGCTATTCCCGTCGCGTCGCCGCGCGGCTCAAGGGCGTGGCGAACGTGGATCTGTACGTCACTGGCAAACACGTTGTCAGCAATCTCTGGGAGGACGTCACGCCAGTCGTCGCGCACCGTTCGTACCAGGTCATCCACTTCAACGAGTCGACCCTCCACGCCTGGCCACCCGGTCGCGTCGAGGAGGGCCAATACGAACCGGCGTTCCGCAAGTATGTCGAGGCAATCCGGGCCAACGCTCCGGAGGCCAAACTTATCTGGGCTTCCGCCACGCCGATGACCGTGCAAGCGAAGCCGACGGAAATTGACTCGCAGTTTAATCCGAAGATTCAGCGCTGGAACCAAATCGGGCTGAAGGTTGCGAAAGAAGCAGGCATTGCCGTCAACGATTTGTACGCCTTGATGTTGGACCATCTTGATCTGGGCGCGGGGGATCGGTTTCACTGGAAAGGAGCGGGTGCCGAGCTTCAGGCCGGCACCGTAGCCGACTCGATCCGTAGAGCTCTGAAAGAATAGGTTTACCTCGCCCCTTGCAGTCAATAAATAAAAAAAGGAGACCAAATATGTCGAAACGAGTAACGCAGATTCACCGGCGGCGGTTTCTGAAAACGGCCATCCAGGCCGGTGCAGTGATCGCCGTTCCGTACCTGGTTCCGGGAAGCGCGTTGGGGAAAGATGGCACGGTGGCGCCCAGCGAACGGATCGTGGTGGGCGGCATCGGCATTGGGAACAGAGGGACCTACGACCTGGGGTGCTTTCTCCAGCAAGCGGATGTCCAATTCGTCGCGGTTTGCGACGTGAAGGCGGCTCGCCGCACCGCCATCAAGACCATGACGGACAAGAAATACGGCAATCAGGATTGTGTCACGTATCGCGATCTTCGCGAGTTGCTCGCTCGCGACGATATCGACGCGGTGCTGATCGCCACGGGGCCCAACTGGCACGCAACGGCCGCACTGCTGGCGGCCAGGGCCGGTAAAGACATGTATTGCGAGAAACCGTGCACGAAAAACATCGCACAAAGTCTGGCACTGGCCGAAACGATGCGCCGCACTGGGCGCGTGTTCCAGGCGGGCACACAGCGACGCAACTTGCCGCACTTCGCCTTCGCCTGCGAATTGGCTCGAACCGGAAGACTCGGCAAACTGCA
Organism: Pirellulaceae bacterium; assembly: GCA_016784735.1. Classification (GTDB taxonomy): domain Bacteria; phylum Planctomycetota; class Planctomycetia; order Pirellulales; family Pirellulaceae; genus JADHUC01. The sequence continues at coordinate 11,822 of JADHUC010000245.1, forward strand.
CACGATCTACGCACACCCGGCTGGCTTGTCCACCAAGAGCAGCGGTTGGATGCCGGCAGAGGACGCGCCGCCCATAGAAGAGGTGGATTGGGACATGTACCTTGGGCCCGCGGCCTGGCGGCCCTTCAACCGGCGGCTCCTTGACGGTTTCAACTTCGAAAAAGGCGGAGGCATGGTCGGTGGCGGGGTGCTGGAATGGGGTTCTCATTGCGTGGACCTCTGCCACTGGGCCAATAACGCGGATGATACGGCGGCCGTCGAGTACAACCCGCCAGAGAATAATCGATTGGTCGCCCAATACGCGAACGGCGTCAAGCTGGTTCTCCGCCACGACAGTTGGCTACCGCTTGGTTCGTGCCCCGTGCGGTTCGAGGGAGATGAAGGTTGGGTGGAGACGGGCGACAGCGGCAAGCTCGTGTTGAGTTCGCCGACCTTGCTCGCCGGAAGAAAAGTCGCCGAAATCGGCGGATACCCGGCCACGTTCCACGTGCGCGATTTCCTCGACTGCGTCAAGTCGCGTGGCAAACCGCTTGCCAATGCCGACGTTGCCTGCTATTCGCACATTACTTGCCACGCCGCAAACATCGCCATCTACCTGGGCCGAAAGGTCACGTACGATCCCGCGAAACACGAATTTGTCGGCGACGAGCAGGCCAATCGGCTGCGGTCCGAAGCGCTGCGGGCGCCGTGGCGGATCTAGGGGCGAGCGGGTAGGCCCCGTCTGCCGGACGGGACCTCGAATTGAACGAGACACGGTTGCCACCACAGGTCCCGTCCGGCAGACGGGACCTACCAAGGAGAACAACGATGCTTGATAGACGATATTTCGTAGTGCATTGCCTATTCATGACGGCAGTGATTTCCATTATGGCCGCCGACCAAGTCCGTGCTGCCGAGGCGGATGATGAGGCGGCTGCTCAGCAGAAGCAGCAAGAGTTGATCGCGGTGCTCGAATCCGATGCACCTCCGCAGGACAAGGCGATTACCTGCAAGCACTTGGCCGTCTATGGCGACAAGCAGGCGGTGCCCGCGCTGGCCGCCTTGCTGCCCGACGAAGCGCTGGCATCTTGGGCGCGGATTGCCTTGGAGGTGATTCCCGATTCGGCTGCCGACGACGCGTTGCGCGAGGCCGCGGGCAAGTTGCAGGGCAGGGTGCTCGCTGGCGTGATCAATTCCATCGGCGTTCGCAAAGACGCCAAAGCAGTCGACGTGCTGGTCGAGCGGCTGAAGGACTCTGACGCAGCCGTGGCGTCGGCCGCCGCGGTGGCGTTGGGATGCATCAGCAACGCCACGGCTGCCAAGGCATTGGAACAATCCTTGGCCACCGCGCCGGACGCGGTTAGCTCGGCCGTGGCGGAGGGCTGCATCTTGTGCGCCGAGAGGGCCTTGAAAGATGGAAAGCAAGCGGACGCGGTGAGAATCTACGACATGGTTCGTCAGGCCGATGTGCCCAAGCAGCGAATTATCGAGGCGACTCGTGGCGCCATTCTCGCTCGGCAGGCGGACGGAGTGCCGCTGTTGGTCGAGCAGTTGCAGTCGGCCGACAAGTCCTTCTTCGCGATCGGCTTGACCGTGGCTCGCGAACTGGAGGGTCCCGCGGTGACCGACGCGCTGGTAAGTGAGTTGGGGCGAGCGGCACCGGATCGGCAGGCATTGTTGATCCTGACGTTGGCCGACCGTGGCGACACTGCGGCGTTGCCTGCGTTGCTGCAGACGGCGAAGAGCGGGCCCACCGCGGCTCGCATCGCAGCGTTTCGCGTTCTGAAGCAGTTGGGCGACGCTTCGTGTGTCCCCGTGTTGCTCGACGCTGCATTAGAGCCTGAGGAGGTCCTGTCTTCCGCCGCGCTGGATGTGCTGGCCGACTTGCCCGGCGATGACGTGGATGGCGACGTGGCCGCTCGGCTGGGGGAAGCGGAAGGGAAGACACGGCAAGTTCTGATCCAACTCGCCGGCCGGCGACAGATCGCAGCCACCGTGCCCGCGCTGATAAAGGCCGTGGACGATCCAGACGCCCAGACTCGCTCGGCCGCGCTGACGGCACTGGGGTTCGCCATCCAGTTTCGCGATTTGCCGGTCCTGATCGCCCGCGTTGTCGATCCTCCGGCGGACGCCAACGAGTCGAAGGCAGCTCAGACGGCGTTGCGTGTCGCCTCGGAACGCATGCCGGATCGAGAAGCGTGCGCGGCGAAACTGGCGACTGCCATATCGTCGGCGCCCATGCCGGCCAAGTGCAGTTTGCTGGAAATCCTGGCCGTGATGGGCGGGTCCACGGCGCTCGAGGCGGTTGGGGCCGCGGCCAAGGATACCGCGCCCGAACTGCAGGATACGGCCAGCCGTCTCTTGGGCGAGTGGATGACGGTGGACGCCGCACCCGTGCTGCTGGATCTGGCGAAGAATTCGCCGGATGCCAAGTATGAAATCCGCGCTCTGCGCGGTTACATTCGCCTGGCGCGCCAGTTCACGATGCCCGAAGAACAGCGAGCCGAGATGTGTCGGATGGCCCTGAACACTGCCGAACGCGATGACGAGAAGAAACTGGTTCTGCAGGTGCTTGAGCGTTATCCGAGCATCGACATGCTGAGGCTTGCGGTCGAAGCGGCGAAGATTCCGTCGCTGAAGAACGCCGCAGCCGCGACATCGCTGGTCATCGCTCAAAAGATCGGCGGCTCGGCCGACGCGCAGAAGCTGCTGACCCAGATCGGTCACGACCCGGTCAAGGTAGAGATCATCAAGGCCGAATATGGCGCGGGTACAACATGGAAAGACGTAACGGCAATTCTCGGTCGGCACGTCCGCGACTTCCCGCTGATCGCCCTGCCATCGTCAAGCTACAACTCGAGTCTTGGCGGCGACCCGGTGCCGGGAATCGTCAAGCAGTTGAAGGTCCAGTACAAGATGAACGGCAAGGCCGGTGAAGCGGCGTTCCCGGAAAACGCGACGATCATGCTTCCAATGCCGAAGTAGCCGTTCCCGAAGGGAACGAGTCGGCTGGCCACAAGCACGGAACGAGATACAAATATTCCTGCCACGAATTTTCCTGCCTGAATGCTTGGAGACAGACAGAAGGCAGGAATATGAGAATCTTCCCTCGACGACTTCCACGAAGCTCCTAACATCAGTACGCATTGTGCATCTTCAGACAGGCACTAATCACGGCTTTCCGTTCTTCCGGTCCTGAACGATACCTTGACCGGAGCCAGCGATACGCCGTCGCTGCTGCGGAAGTTGGTGAAGCGATCCGAGTTGAGCATGAACTGGTACGGCCAATCTGGCTTCAGTTTCACCGAAACCGTCCATACCGTCTTGGTGGAATCGTAAGCCGGTTTGCCCACGATTTCCGGGAAGTTCGGCCCGCCGCCGACCATCGACCAGGACCCATCCTGCATCGGCCGATCAAAGACCACTTTGATTGCAGACAAGCTCGGATCGACGTCCACGGCCCCGTTGGCCGGCGTCATCGCGACGACCTGCGGGCGTTTAGCATCGAGTTCCTTCTGCTTATCGGCAAAGCCCTTTGCATAATCGTCAAAGAACGAGACGATTTGCGGTGCGAACTTTTCGAGGCTCGGGTATTCATCTCGCGCGGTTTCGTATTCGCCCAGTAGGTCCGACAGTTCCTTCATCCACAGAAACTGTCGCTGCTTCTGCTTTTGGATCTCCATCCACGCGGCTACCGCCCCATCGTGCCGCCGTATGTATCGCACCACGCAGGCTCGGACCAGCGATTCACACATCATGGTTTTCCAATTGCCATACGCTTGACGCTGCATGGCGGAGGAAACGTGTGGGAAGATCTTCTGGCCCGCGACACGCAACTCTGCTTCGTGCTGGTCGATAATCGGGTTGGCATACGAGTGGCAGAACTCATGGACGACCGTACTGAGCACTTCACGATCGAACGTCGGCATCCCTTCGCCGTCCGTCTTCCACACGCCCAGGACGCAATACAGATCCTCCTTGGCGTCGTCGGCGCGGCACCTTGGTCCGTAGCACTGGCCGCCATTGACCAGTCCCAAGATCACCGAAAAGCTCGCCTGCGGTCGCCGGCCGAAGAATTGATCGAACCACTCCAGATGTGCCTCTTCGTCCAGCACCTTCTTCATTCGCGACTCCGTAAGCCGGTACATCGTCTGGTGCTTATCGACAAACTCGTCGAAGGACGTGTCCTCGACAAACTGCCGGGCCTTCTGGAGGAACTCGCGGGCTTCGTCCACCCGCCATCGACCGTCCAGTGTCGGCGGATGGGGGTCAAAAGGTATCTTCTCCTTCAAATCGGACGCGTCGGTCAAATGCACGGCCATGCTCATGCAGGCGTCGTACGATACCCCGCGAGTCCGGCGAAGCTGACGAGCCAACTGGACGACAGCATGGTTGCGAAACGGGCCGAAATGCTCGTCGACGTCATTGATGTAAGCGGCCACCTTCCCTTGGCAATACTCGGGGTTGCCGGCCAGACGAAAGATAATGCTGATCAACTCGACGCGAGGATCGATGGCAACACGAACCGCCGTCTCGCTCGGAGCGATTTGGTCCAACTGTGCGTGCGTCGGAAGAGTGAGGCAGGAACACAGGATGCCGAAGAGTACCAGCCCAGCAATCGTGCGACTTTGGCTCATGGCATCATCCTCTGAACGGCTTTTGTCCCCGGTTACGACGCACTGCCAACTATACCCGTGCTAATTGGGGGAAGCAAGTTCTCGGGCACCGCCCTTGATTTTCTGGCCCGCGCGGGCCAAAATCGCTCAGTTGGCGGAGAAACATCGATTCTGAGGAACGGGCGCAATGGATATCGAGCACGCTGAAAAGCTCAAGAGAGAATACACGGACCAATACGTTATCGTCGACGACACGCGGCCGGAACTGCGCCGGTTCAAAGGCATGACCGGAACCGTGAAGACGGTCAATATGAACGGTCGCGCTTTGGTCGAATTCGATGGGAACAACAACCGTGGCTGGTACGATATCGACGTCGATTTTCTGAAAGTCATCGACGAGCCGCTGCCCAAAGAGGAGAAGCCGGCGAAGAAAGCAGCGCCAAAGGCCAAGAAGGCTCCATCGGAACTAGAAAAGGCGCGCAGCGAGAAAGAGGCCAAGGAACCTGAAAAGGAGCAGAGCACGCCGCCCAAAGACGCCCCTGCTGCCGCGGAGCCAACCGCAAAAGTCCCGGAACCGGAAGCCGAACCTGCGCCCGCTGTAGAGGGGACCTCAGCCGCTGCGCCCGTCGCGACTGCCGAGAAAAAAACGCCAGCGGAAGCCGCTGCGCAGGACAAGCCATCGGGCGACTCTACCGCCGCAGGCTAGCACCACGTCAGATCATGACTGACGGGTAGATGCGTAGGCCGGAAATGGCGTAGGTGGTCAGGCGCGATCCGTTGGTGATGTCGAGTACGTCGACCTGTTCATGCTCGACGATGTCGGCCGCGTCCATCAGGTCTTGGTCGATCGTCAAGCTGCCTTCGTAGTCCAAATCGGCCTCGGTGACGTGCGCGCGGTGGATTTTTTGATTTCAACAGACTGCGCATCATGGGATCGTTGCGATATCATCAGAAGAAGCCCGGCTTTTCAGGAAAGCCGGGCTTCTGGATTTTGGTTGTGCTCGGTAATGGTTCAGCAGGTACGTCGCACCTTGCTCCGCTCTATCCTAGGATGTCCGCTTCCAATGGAGAAGGAGGGGCGTTGTTGGTCATTGGTGTGAACTGCTCTTTGCGGGGTAGAGCGGCGGGGCTGGCCGCGAAGCCGGGACTTGCTATTTGGCGGCGGCACGGCCGCGCCGCGAAGGTATCGGACGTTGATCGAATTGGAAGTGACCGACGAGGGCGTCATTCTGCCGGTTCGAGCCCGACCGGGAGCCCGATCTTCGGGCATCCGGGGCGTGCACGACGGTGCATTGAGAGTGTCCGTCACGCAAGTGGCAGAAAGAGGGAAGGCCAACAAAGCGCTGCTCGGCGTACTCTGCAAAGCGCTCGGACTGCGAAAATCGCAGATCGAACTGATCTCCGGCCCGACTGCAACTCGCAAACGGTTCCTGATACGTGACGTCTCAGAAGGACAACTGCGTCAGCTTGTCGAAGCGGCGTTGCGTCGAGCAGTTTGAGATTCTACGCGCTTTGGCGGAATTGAATCTCGTGGAGGCGGCGGTACAGATTACACCGTTGCGTCAGTTCGTCGTGCGTTCCAACGTCGACGATACGTCCTGCTTCCATTACAAGAATGCGATCGGCCAACTTCAATGTCGATAGTCGATGCGTAATGACAATCGCCGTTCGGTCGCAGACAAAGTTCTCCAACGCTCTGTGGATCAGTTGCTCGCTCTCGATGTCGATCTGGCTGGTTGCCTCGTCCAAGACCAGGATCTCCGGATCGCGCAGAATGACGCGTGCCAAAGCAATCCGTTGACGCTGTCCACCCGACAGACGATTGCCGCCGGGGCCCACAATGGTCTCGTAGCCGTCTTCTAGCTTCTCTTCGATGAAGCGATGCGCGTGCGCCTTCTTGGCGGCCGCGATTGCTTCTTCTCGCGAAACGCCGGTCGAGCCGTAACGGATGTTGTTCAACGCGGTGTCGTCGAACAGCAGGGTCTGCTGAGTCACGACACCGACAAGGCGGCGCAGTTCACGCAAACGCACCTCGCGGAGGTCAACGTCGTCCAGGCGGACCGAGCCTTCGACGGGATCGTGGAAACGCGGCAACAAGTTGGCCAATGTTGTCTTTCCACACCCATTCGGCCCGACGATGCAGAGGGTTTCTCCGAAATCTACCGTCAAGTCGATATCACGGAGCACCGGCTGGTCTGGCGTATAGTGGAACGAAACGTGATCGAAGACCAGTTGGCGATGGGGCCGCGGTGCCGGTCGGGGATTTGCCGGATTGGTGATCTTTGGCTTGCGGTCCAGCAATGGAAAGATCCGGTCGGCGGCGGCAATGCCGCCTTGGATACCGTTGAGAACATTCGATAGTCTGCGGGCCGGATCACTGGCGCCGACCAGCATGCCGTAGAAGCAAAACAAGGCTTCGATGCTGAGCGGCCGATCACACATCTTGATGCCCAGGATATAGAGTTCCCGGTTCAACACGAGGTAAGCGCCGGAAGTCAAAGCAACAAAGATCATCCCCATCCCCAGGATCTCGATGGCGGGCTTACTGAGCGAGTTGTACAGCACGATTCTCATTGCCTTGCGCAGGCACTCTCGAGAGACTCGGCGAAAGCGGCCGCGTTCGTACTGCTCCATCGTAAACGCTTTGACGGTCTGCATCC
>JADHUC010000246.1 GCA_016784735.1 Pirellulaceae bacterium
CCGGAACCGTCGACAACCTATTTCACGCCGCAGATGATGCACTACGCGAGGCCAAGTCCACGGGCCGCAATCGGACGATCGCAGCGGTCGAATCTGGATCACGGCCCGTCTGACGTATGGGACATCCCTGTCGATCAGGCTGACTTCACCCCGCACTTTAGGGGTAATGTGCCACACGTTCACTTGGGCAAGTGCAATCCACTTTGGAACCTCGATCCTGTTTCATTGCACACAGCTTCTGTCTTGGGAGGGACAATGAATGAGTTCTTCCGTACCAGACCCTCTTGAACCGCCTGCACCACCGGAGGCCGTTGCCGCTCCTCCGGTTTCCACTGAACCCGCTCCGAGCGGTCAGCCTCGGCAGCGAAACAAATCGCCGGTAGTGGAACTGGTGAAGATCGTGATTGGTGGGATTGCAGGATGCGCGATCGCGCTGGTTATCCTGTGGTACGGCTTCGGCATCGATTTGCTTGGCCTGACATCCAAATCACCAAAGCCGCCGGATGCCCTAGCGACCGCGCAGAAGCCGAAACCGGATCAGCCCCCAAGCCCCGCGGCACCGCCTGCGAAGGCAAAGCCGGCCGAGTCACAGGTTCCCGGCGCCGAAACAGAAATGCCAGCGCTGCCCGATCCCTTTGAACGTCCGGTTGCTCCACCGTCGAAAGAAAACAAATCGGAGCCTGACACCGCGCCAAAACCTGAAACCCAAATCGCTTCTCTCGAACCGCAAAAGCCTGACAGCACGAATGGCGAAAGCGAACCAGTCGCAGAAAGCGGTCCACCGTTGAAGCCCACGGCAAAGGCCAGTCGACCGGAATCTTTTGCCGTCGAAGTCAAGAGGCACCCCGTCCCGGATGAGGAAAAACAGAAGGCAATCCGCGAGCAAGTGAAGGAGATTTTCAAGGACGAGTATCAGGCGGCGACAACTTCGGAGAAACGCCTGGCACTGGCCAAAGCATTACGAAACCAAGCGGCGAATGTCGAAAGCGATCCAGCCGCCCGATTTGTCGTACTTCGGGAGGCCTATGAACACGCGCTTGCTGCCGGTGATCACAACCTCGCCGAGGAGATCGCCGGTGAGCTTGCCGCCGCGTACGACGTGGACTTACTCAGCGTGATGGCACATCTGGTCACGGTTGCCGCGCGAACGACGCGGTCGGACGATGCACGCCGGGAAGTCGTGTCAAAGGCGTTGGAAGTGGTCAACCAACTGGCCGACGCGAAACGCTTCGACGAAGCGGGTAAGGTGGGGGCGGCTGTGGAATCGTTGGCAATACGCATTCGTGACATCGAGTTGAGAAAACGTCTCCGATCCTCCATCGAGCAAATCGAAGGCCAACATCGCGAATGGCTCGCCGTCGAGCGGGCGATGGAGAAGCTGAAAGGCGATCCCAACGACCCGCTGGCGAATGCAATCTACGGGAAGCATCTCTGTTTAAGCAAAGGCGATTGGGCCAAAGGTCTCGCCTTGCTGGCCAAAGGCAAGGACGCTCAACTCGCAGTCGCCGCCAAGCTGGACATTGCCGGTGCAATGGAGGCGGACAAGCAACTGGCCATCGGTGACGCTTGGTACGACATCGCGCGTGCCGACGAGTCAGCCGAGGGTTTCTTCGCAAGAGCGCACCACTGGTACAACCTCGCCGCTCCACGACTTGTGGACCTCGACAAGATCAAAGCGGAAAAACGCCTTGAAGAACTGGTCGCAATGCAGGCCAAGCCTCAATCACCGCAGGCGGCCCGTGACACGATTGCTCTGCAGTCGCATTATCTTAGTCGCGGTGTGAATGACAACGTTCTGTTCTTGGACTACGAAAATAAGTCGTGGAAGAATGACATCCGGCACCAGTTCCAGCTTCGGAAAGTAAGCAACGGCTACAGCGTAAAGTGCAGCAGTCCCGGAAACGAACACAAGCTGATTGTTTTTCCAAAGATAGACGTGAGCAACTACAAAATGGCGACTTCATTTACAATCATGTCCGGGAGCTGTGGACTCGCTTTTCGCCCCCATGAGTTTCTGCCTCATGGTGTTAACGTCGGACTGTTGACTGCGCTGGATAAAGAGCCTGTGTTTCGTCCAGGCGAAAAGTACCGTGTAGAACTCTGGCTCGAACGAGGTCGTGCTAGATGCCGAGTGAATGGGGAGTTCGTGACTATAAGGCATGATCCAGAGTGTTATGGGTACTTCACGTTCCAAATAAGCAAAGAAGCGTCGATTGTGGTCCACGAATTGAAGTTTGTCGCCGCTCCAAGACCTGTGGGCCTCGACAAAATCAAAGCGGAAGGACGCCTTGAGGAACTGTTCGCCCTGCAGGCCAAGCCTCAGTCACCGCAGACGGTCGATCTCTGGGATTTGAAGGAACACGACCTCTACACCTGGAACCAGCGGTCCGTTCGGGAAAACAGGTCGCGTGTAATTGACGGAGAGAAACACCCGCGTGCCTTGCTGTTGCTTCCCAGGGCGAGGTCACATGGTCGCGTGAAGTATGCGATCAACAAGCAGTATTCGCGATTCACGGGATGTGTTGGAGTTGCGGATTCCAGTTACCGTATTCCCTCACCGCTGACTTTCCGGATCGTCGGTGATGGCCAGGAGCTCTGGCGATCCGCGCCCGTTCAACGGCGAGGCAAGGCTGATGCATTTGATATCGACGTGAGTTCTGTTTCCGAGCTTGCCCTGTATGTCGATTGTCCAGGAAGTAGCGAGTATTGCACAGCGTTCTATATCGACCCAGTGTTGACCCCTGTTACGCCATGATTGATCTCAAAGTGGACGACGCGGTACGGGCTGGTCTGGCAACGTGAAACGACCCCAGATCGGCTGCAAGAGCATAGGATTACCACGGTGGGACGCGTGTATAACGCGTTGAATTCTCCGTGGGGAGCGCATGTATACTTAGTTCACCATTGCATGCCCAATTGCTGCGACTTTCCGAAGGGGTAACGGCCCTCGCTAATGCCTGAGCCAGAAAATCTACTACGAAGACTTCGCGCAGAAACGAACCACCCGCGGTACCCAGAAAGACACCGAGAACGGAGAGCCGCTTGTCTCGTTCATCCGGTCCGACAAGCGTCCGCCATGGCTTGGTGAATCTCATCGGTAGACCACCCACGCTGGTTTCTCGATGCGGTCAATGATCAGAGTCTGGAGGTCTGCGTCGCCCACCTCGGCGCGGGGGCGATCGGGCTAACACGCGATTCGGCAAGGTCTTACGCCTCACCGCGCAAGATAACAACGTCCGGCTCGTTAGCTCCCGACCCATGGCGGTCTTTGTGCAGTGGGACATTATCGGGTATAATTCCATAGGTAGACCTTGCCATTGCCCCCCAGTTGCTGAAAGCCACTTTATGACTTCCGTTGCGACGCTCGATCCCAAATTCGTATCCGCCTTGAAGCAGGCGGTGGATCTGCTGCACTCGGTGGCGGAATACGAGCTGGAGGATGACCTGCAGCAGCGCATGCGCGAGCTTGGGGAAAACAAAGAGGCGTGCTTGATCGGAGAACGAGAGGAGCACCGGCAGCTCTCGGAATTCTGGCGCAAGCAGACGCTCCGCAAGCTGCAGGCAATTGAAGCGCTGGAGCGTCTGCGCGAAACCGTGCCTGACCTTGTTGGCGGCCGGTCGATGTTACCCGAGGAAGCATGACGAGGATCTCGGACGAACTCCGGTCTGCGGTAGCCGAGCGAGCAGGGCACGCCTGTGAGTACTGCCGACTGCCCGATCGACTGCAAGCGGGCGGTTTCGAGCTGGATCACATTGTACCGGCATCGCGCGGAGGCCCCACAGCTCTAGACAACCTGGCCTATTCGTGCCCTCACTGCAACGATCATAAATGGGCTCATGTCGAGGGTCTGGACTCCGCCACAGGTGACACCGTATCTCTGTTACACCCTCGACAAGACCGCTGGGACGATCACTTCGGATGGTCCAAGCAAAGGCTGCTACACATCATCGGCAAGACCCCGACCGGACGAGCTACAATTGCACGCCTTCAACTCAACCATGCTGAACTCGTGGAGATTCGGAGACAGCTCGCCGCGTTTGGTGTTTTGGTTATTCCGCAGGATCGCCGGTGACGCAATCGTTGAACAACGGCTCGGCGAGCCACGCCGGGTCCGCCAGCACTCGATACATTTCGACTAATCATCAATCATCTCCATCACTCGACTGCCCAATTCCGGCACACCAGCGAGAAACCGCGAGGCGATCTCACGCATATGGGCCCCGTCGCGGCCCTCGAAGCGAAACGTGATTGCCGGCTCGGTGATCGAAGGGCGCGCCAAAGCCCAACCGTCGTCGTATTCGGTTCGAACACCGTCCAGACGCGTGAGTTGGCCTCCGCAACTGCTCGCAATGGCCTCGACGGCATCGGCCGGATCGCCCTGAAACGGTACTCGCAAGTCTCGAGTGATCGCGGGCCAACCGATCGGTTTGACCAGATCGGTCAAGCTCGATCCCGTCATTTCCATCAATCCCGACACGACCAGGGCCGTGAACAAACCATCGTCGCCGCCGCCTAGGACTCCGAAAAAGTGATGCCCGCTGACTTCTACGCCCATGTCGGCCCTTCGATCGATCATCGTCGTTTTGATGAAGCCGTAACCGCTGGGCTGCACAATGGCCCTGCCGCCTGCGGATTCCACGGCGCGAGGCAAAACAGATGCGCACTTCACGTCGTACACAACCGTCGGACGTTCGAAGCAATATTTGACAAACAGTGCGGCAATTTGTTCTGGTCGCACGATGGCCCCTGCGTGATCCACGAATATCACACGGTCGCCGTCACCATCCAATGCGATGCCGATGTCGGCATGCTCCTGCCCAATGCGATCAACGAGCGTTTGGAGATTCGGATCGCGAGCCGGATTAGGTTCGTTTCCCAAGAAATCAGGGTCGATTCGGCTGCAAAGTGACGTCACTCTGTAGCCCATCGACATAAGAACGCGCGGAGCGATGTTGGTGAACGCACCACTCATGCTGTCCAACACGACGTGAAGACGCCGCATTCGTTTAGGTTCAGAAGATGAAGAATCCTTGCGCCCGACCGTCGGCGGAAGATCTGCGCAGGACGACAAGAAGCCCTTCGCCTCTTTTGCGACCCAGGCTTCGTAATCGCTGCACACGTCCTTCAGCACGACGTTGCCGGAATCGCCGCCTTCCACTGGTGCATCCAATCCGTCCCGCAGTTCGCCGATCAACTCCGGCACCGCCGGCCGGCCCGCAACCGAGAACTTGATCCCGTTGTACTCGCTGGGATTGTGCGAGGCCGTGACGATCGCAAAGCTGTCGAGCCCCAGGTGTCTTGCAGCGAAGCAGACGACAGGCGTTGGCGACTGGCCCACGTCGTGTACGCTGATCCCGGCTTCCGTCAGGCCACCCGTCAGCGCTGTCTTCAGCGGCGGCGTGCTGCTGCGGAAATCACCACCCACGCAGATCGACGCCCCGCCGCGGCGACGGACCATTTGGCCGAGCGACCGGCCGATGCGACGCACAACGGCCGCGTCCAACCCGTCGCCGACCACACCGCGGATGTCACACGACTTGAAGATACTCACACGTAACCTCGCTCGCTCAAAGCCGCGCAAAACCGTTCGAACTGTTCGTCGTACACGGCGGCCAGCCGCTCGTCCGGCTCGACACGACCCCCAGCCCGAACGATCGCGCGGGCCGCGTCCTCGCAACTGCCAACGTGCGGCATGGCAGCCAAGACTGCGGCACCGACGGCACATTCAGGGCGCATGGGAACCGAATAAGTCCGACGATTGACCGACGCACGAATCTTCAGCCAAGTCTGACTGGCCGTGCCGCCGCCCGTCGCGTAGACGGCTGGACCTATCTTCAATCCCAAGCGTTCGAATCGCTGGATGCCCAAACGCTCCAGCAGGGCTACGCCCTCCATGCCGGCCGCAAAGCGAGTTACCGGGTCGTCGATCTCGTCCAATCCAAAACCGGTTGCCGTTTCGCAGGCGAACGGAAACCGCTCGCCAGTCTTCACCAGTGGATACGCCGCTCGGCCCGTGGGCAGCAGTCCACTCGCGAAACGCTCGAGTTCATCCAGGTCGGCGTCCGGGAAGCACTTGTTGACCCAATCGGCGCCGGTGCTCGAGGCCGCGCCCGGCAAATATCCACCGGCCGGGTGTCGGTGATTGTACACGGCCCCGTCCGGGTCGATCAGTGGCTGCTCGGCCACCGCTTTGAACACAAGGGTCGTCCCAAGTGTGACGTTCAGATCGCCCGACCGACTGGCACCCGAAGCCAGGAATCCTGCCGTACCGTCCGTGCACCCTGCCACGACCGGAGTGCCCAGCGGCAATCCGGTCGCATCAGCCGCGCCGGCGGTGATCTCGCCGATTTGCGCACCGGGATGAACGATTTCCGGCAGTATTTCGGACGGGATTCCCAGCCGCTGTTCCATGGCGGCCGGCCAGACAAGCTTTCCTGGATCGCAGCCCGTCTTTAGGGCTGTTGACACGTCCGTCACGTCAAAGCGGCCGCACAACATCCCCACGATCCAGTCCGTCTGATGGACGATGTGACGGCAACGACGGAACAGTTGCGGCTCGTGCCGGGCCAAATGGACGACTTTGGTTAACGCAAACGCCGGGGCGATCTTGATCCCGTAGGGTTCCAGATCCTCGGTCAACGCCGCGGCTACTGATGGCGCCTCGTCCGCGGCGCGCAAATCGTTGTACATCAGCCCACGTGTCAACGGCCGATGCCCTTTATCGGCAAGAAGAAACGTGCCGGAAGTCGCGTCCACCGCGATGCCGACGATCCGGCATTCCTTCGGAAGACTGCCGGTCAACTGCCGCAACGCCGACTGGGCGACCGCAGTCCATGATTCCGGATCCTGCTCGACACGCGGCCCATCGACCGTCGTTGCCTCGTCCGGCAAGTCGGCTTGTCCTTCGGCGACCAAGTCTCCCCTGAAATCCATGGCCACCGCGCGAGCCCCGCCCGTCCCCAGATCCAGGCCCACTGCGACCAATCGTTCGTCCGCCATTTCGTCCGCCTTTCGTCAAGCCTTACGGAAATGTCGCTGATGCGTTAACATCTACGGAATTGAATGTGAAAATTGGAGACGACAGAACTGAAGTCTGACGACTCGCATCGACATGGGCAACACCGGGCCCCGATGAATATCGCGATCCTGCACTACCATCTGAACCGCGGCGGCGTGACGCAGGTGATCATCAACCACTTGCGGGCCCTGAGTGAAGTGATCGACGAATACGAGCCTGTTCGAGTCGCCATTATTTATGGCGGCCGCCAGGAGAACTGGCCCACCGATTTGCCGTCGCAAATCCCGGGCGTCGAGTTATCTCTGCATGTCGTGCCTGAGATTGACTACGATACCGATGTGCCTTCCGAACTGCACGCGACTCGTCTGGCCAAAGGGCTGGAGGCAGCCTTGGAGCAAGCCGGGTTCGCCTCTCAAGACACGGTGTTGCACGTCCACAACCATTCCCTGGGCAAGAACGTCGCCCTGCCCGAAGCGTTGGGGCAACTCGCTCGCGACGGCTACGCGCTGCTACTGCACATCCATGACTTTGTCGAGGACTTCCGGCCCGGTGATTACCGCCGTTTGCTTCAAGCCGTCGGTGGCGGCGATCCGGACCATCTGTGTGAGGCCCTGTATCCTCAGGCCGCGCAGGTTCACTATGCCGTCCTGAACGGGCGAGATCTGGGCATCTTGTGTTCGGCCGGCGTGCCCACCGAGCGGCTGCACTCGCTGCCGAATCCGGTGGCCGAGTTCGATCAGTTGCCCACGCAAAGGCAGGCTCGCGGGAAAGTGAAGGAGCATTTCCCAGCAATCGCGGAAGGGCCTTACATTATCTACCCAGTCCGAGGTATACGGCGCAAGAACCTCGGCGAGGCGCTGCTATGGTCCGCCTTGGCAGGCGGCGGCACGCACATTGGATTGACTATGCCACCGCTCAACCCGACGGAACAGCCGAGCTACCATTCGTGGAAGGAGCTGGCCGCGGAGCTGTCGTTGCCAGTCGTTTTCGAAGCGGCGAATGCCCCGAGCCTGACCTTTGCTGAAAACTTGGCTGCCTCCGACGCAATCCTGACGACCAGCGTCGCAGAAGGCTTCGGAATGGTGTTTCTGGAAGCCTGGCTTGCCGGTCGGCGACTTCTGGGCCGTAACCTACCGGAGATCACGGGAGATTACGCCAGCGCGGGCGTCAATTTGGACTCGCTTTACGGGCGTTTGGCAGTTCCACTGGAATGGACCGATGGGAATGCCTTCTGTCGGTCGATCCGGGATTCGTACCGGAAAGTGTTGGACGACTTCGGTCAATCGCAACCGACCGACGAGGCACTGGGCGACGAGATCGACGCGTTAGTGCAAGACGGCACGGTCGACTTCGCGTATCTAACGACATCCCTTCAGACGGAGGTCGTCCGCTCGGTGGCCGCCAACGCACCCAGACGCGAAGCCCTCCTGGAACTCAATCCGCAACTTGCCAATTCGCTGGCGACGATCGGCTCGGATGTCCACCGCCTGGTTGCCAGCAACGCAGAGGCGGTTCGCGAGAACTACTCGCTTAAAGCGGCGGGACAGCGACTTCACGCACTCTATGAGACCGTCTCCGCCAGCCGGAGAGAAGACAGGCTCACGCCGCCCAGCCACGGCCGTTGCGTACTTGCTGCCTTTCTGGGCCTATCACGACTGCAACCGCTTCGTATTGAGACATGAGCAGAAGTCACCACGACATCTATCGGGCCAATTGCCGCCCACTACGGGTTATCCCGACCGGCGAGCGGCCCATACTGACAGATTTGCCGGGCATCGCGGCAGTGTTGTTCGACGTCTACGGGACCATGTTCATCAGCGGCAGCGGGGATATTGGCGCGGCGCAAGAATCCGGAGAAGCGAGCGCGTTAGCCGCCGCTTTCGCTGCAAGCGGGTATCAGGGCCATTTGGAAGCCGAATGTGGGATCGAGTGTATGCTCGCGACCATCCTGGCGCATCACGAGAGTCTTCGCGCCCGCGGTTTCGAATATCCGGAGGTAAATATCGTTGACGTGTGGTCGGAGTGTCTGGACGAGATGAAGCAACGCGGCTGGATGGATCCCGCAGGTTCGAGTATCGACGTCAGGCAATTGGCCATCGAATACGAGGTGCGCGCGAACCCGACATGGCCCATGCCGGGTTTGCTGGAGTGTCTAGCGCAACTCCGCGCGGCAGGCTTGACTCTGGGGATCATCAGCAACGCCCAGTTCTTCACGCTCGAGATGTTCCCGGGTCTCCTGGGGCAAACCGTGGACGACCTGGGGTTCGTTCCGGAGTTGCAGTACTACTCTTTCCGCCATCATCGAGCAAAACCTGACATGTTTTTGTACGAACTGGCGTCAAAAGCTCTTGCCAAAAGGGGAATCCTTGCCGAAAAAGTAATCTATGTTGGTAACGACATGTTGAACGACGTTCAGGCCGCTCGAAGCGTCGGTTTCCGCACGGCCTTATTCGCGGGAGACCGGCGGAGCCTCCGATGGCGAACCGGCGACCCTCGCGTGCAGGGCGTGCAGCCTGATGTTGTTCTGACCGACTTGGAATCGTTGGGCAAGTGCATTTCTTCGACTATTCCCTCTCCGGCAGATTGACCTTTTCTCGAAGCGCATAGATCTGAACATCATGGGACACCGCATTGGCTTTGTTGGGACACGGTTTGCCGGAACGGACGGCGTATCGCTGGAAAGTGCCAAGTGGGCTCAGTTGCTGTGGGACCACAAGCACGTCGCCTATTGGTATGGGGGCGCCCTGGATCGCGACGACTCGATCAGCATGCGCGTTCCGTACGCCAACTTCAAACACCCGGATATCGAATGGATCAACGACCGAGTCTTCGGTCGCAGCCAGCGTACGCCCGACGTGACACAGCGCATCTGGTCGTACAGCGAGTTTCTGAAGACGACGTTGTATGAATTCAAGAAGCGATTCGATATCGAGATCTTCATTGTGGAAAACGCTTTGTGTCTTCCCATGAACATCCCACTGGGCGTTGCCATAACTCAGTACATAGCCGAGACCGGCTTCCCAACCATCGCTCATCACCACGATTTCGCCTGGGAACGCGACCGATTTTCGGTAAACGCTGTGCAGGATTTCCTGGATATGGCGTTTCCGCCTTCGCTACTGACCGTCCAGCACGTCACTATCAATTCTTTTGCCCAGGCCCAGTTGTCGCGACGCAAGGGCGAATCATCGACCCTTGTGCCCAACGTCTTGGATTTCGAGAACCCACCGCCGGAGCCGGATGAGTACTCACAGGGTTTTCGGGAAGATCTCGATCTGGAACCCGATGACATAATCTTCTTGCAGCCCACGCGCGTCGTGCCCCGCAAAGGCATCGAGCATTCCATCGCCGTGGTGGCCGCCCTAAGAAATCCAAAGTGCAAGCTGGTCGTGTCACACGAATCGGGGGACGAAGGACCAGACTATATGATTGCTTTGCAGGAACTGGCCGAGCAGGAAGG
The DNA here is from genome assembly GCA_016784735.1 of Pirellulaceae bacterium. Taxonomy (GTDB): domain Bacteria; phylum Planctomycetota; class Planctomycetia; order Pirellulales; family Pirellulaceae; genus JADHUC01. Next base: position 10,480 of record JADHUC010000246.1, read on the forward strand.
TGTGGATTTGCGATTTGCCGCCACGCGAATTGGCGAAATACGTGCCACTAACGAGGAGGGTGAACGCACCTATACCCTGGCAGACGCCTATTCTCAAGCCGACTTCATCACGTATCCTAGTATGTACGAAGGCTTCGGGAACGCCCTGTTGGAAGCCTTTTACTACCGAAAGCCGGTCCTGGTCAACCGCTACTCGATCTTCATCACGGACATCGAGCCCAAAGGGTACAAGGTGATCGCGATGAATGGGCTTGTCACTCGGGACGTGATCGAGCACGTTCGCAAGGTGATAAAGGACGAAGCCTACCGCAACGAGATGGTGGAACATAACTACGAGCTGAGCAAAGCGTTCTTCAGCTATTCGGTGCTGCGGCGGAGATTGCGGGCATTGATCACAAATGTGACCGGCGTGGACGACTTATGAGAAGTTGCCAGGATGACGACGGACACTGCGTTTGCCGACCGCGTCCACGAGCGACTGGTCAACATCTACGGTGATCGCGCCGAGACGGTGCTACCCCGCGTGTTGGATCTTGTGGCGAGGCACGAGTCGCCACCGACGGGCTCCCGGACATCGCGATGGGACGAGCGCGACGTCGTGTTGATTGCGTACGCCGACCAGGTGAGCGAAGACGGCCAGAGCCCGCTTTCCACGCTACAGTCATTTCTCGCGGCGCACGGGTTGGACGAGTGCATCGGTACGCTCCACATTTTGCCGTTCTACCCGTACTCGTCGGACGACGGCTTTTCGGTGATCGACTATCGGGCTGTGGATCCGGCCGTAGGAACCTGGGACGACGTCCGGCGACTGAACAAGCGCGTCGATCTAATGTTCGACTTGGTTCTGAATCACGCGTCGCAGCACAGCCGTTGGTTCCAAGACTATCTGGCCGGCGGAGAGCCGTTTTCTCGCTTCTTCATCGATGTCGACCCAAATCAGGACCTGTCGGCGGTTACGCGGCCTCGTAGTCTACCGCTGTTGACACCGTTCGAAACGAGCCGAGGGACGCGTCACTTGTGGACAACGTTCAGCGCCGATCAAATCGACCTGAATTTCGCAGAACCGGAGGTGCTAGTCGAGATGCTGGACGTGCTGTTGTGCTACGTACGACGGGGCGCCCGCTTCGTGCGGCTGGACGCAATCGCCTATCTGTGGAAGGAGATTGGAACAAGCTGCATTCATCTGCGCGAGACCCACGAGGTAGTCAAGTTGATGCGAGACGTGCTGGACGCCGTCGCTCCGCATGTGGTTCTGCTGACCGAGACGAACGTCCCACATGACGAGAACGTCAGCTATTTCGGCCAAGGCGATGAAGCGCACATGGTGTACCAGTTCAGCCTGCCGCCGCTGCTGCTGGAAGCCATGCTCAGTCACGACGCCGAACCGCTCAAACGTTGGCTGTTGGATCTGGAGGCAACTCGACCTGGAACAACGTACTTCAATTTCACGGCCTCCCACGACGGCGTAGGGGTACGGCCTCTGGAGGGGCTCGTTTCCGAAGATCGCTTCGTTCGCCTGGTCGACGCCGTTAAACGACGCGGCGGACTGGTCAGTACCAATCGGAACCACGATGGGACTCATGACCCCTACGAGTTGAACATCACCTACCTGGATGCCTTGGGCGACCCAGACAATCTCGATCCGCGGTCGCACGCCCGTCGTTTCCTTACGTCCCAGGCGATCATGCTGTCGCTGCGTGGCATTCCAGGCGTCTATTTCCACAGCCTGGTGGGCACGCCAAACGATCTTGCTGGAGTGGAATCCAGCGGTCAACCAAGACGAATCAATCGGCGAAAATATGGGCTGAACGAACTATCGGAAACGCTATCGACGGACGGTTCTGCCCAACAGGCGGTGTTCCAGGGATACCAACAACTACTCCGGACGCGTATCGCCCAGCCGGCCTTTCATCCGGACGCAGACCAAACTGTCTTCGAAACCAGCGACCCGGCCATCGTGGCATTTTCGCGCACCAGCCCCGATGGTGGCCAGTCGATTCTGGTGGCCGCCAATCTGGGCAGCGAAGTCAAACGGTTTAAGTTTTCCACCCACACGCGCACGCCGTACGCCAAAGATCTCCTTTCCGATAGGCCCATCGGCGCGGAGGGTGTCATCGACCTGGAGCCATACCAGATCGTCTGGGCCGAAGCGTTCAACGCGGGCTGAGATAACTTCTCCGCTGCGCGCCGTGTGCCACTGCTCGAAACGACGAGGGCTCACCATGTCCGACCGCTTTCCATCGTTTCGAGCAGTGTTGCGCTGGCCCCGACGCAGCACTGCTGGGAATCGTGGTGAGTCATGCGCGATCGATGCCGCGTTCGATTCCCAGCAGTGCCACACAAAGACAACCGCGTCCGCGTCGCCAAGGTTGTGTCGGCGCACATTGCCACCCTTGTTTCATCGAGTGCGCACTCGCAACGGCCAATAGGGCTCGCCGTAGACATAAGGCGGCTCAAATCCCTCTGGCGGCCCGCCCCAACGCTCGTACATCACCTTGATCCACCGCTGAACCAGTTCCGGGGGCTCAAGGCACCTCCCTTGGTCGTCGGTCTCTTCGATCCAGTTGTCCAGAGTGCCGCGGAGTTGCTGGAGCACCCGCTGATGCTCCGGATCAGGCGAACCGGCAAGATTGTTCACCTCGTACGGGTCGTTCTCCAGGTCGTAAAGCTCCTCGTCGGGCATACGCGGGGCCAATAGCGCCTGCTGCACCGCATTCAGCTTCCCTTCCTTGTGCAGCTCGCGCAAGAGTGGAATCACGGGATACATGGCCTCCTTGTGGGCGTGGAAGAAGAGAAATGGGCGCTCGGGGATAAAGTTGCGGATGTACCGGTAGCGATCGGTCCGGACGCTGCGGATCCGCTGCACCACCTCGTCGTGCCTGTCCCGTTGCGTGAACACATGACGGCGCGGCGGGTCGGCATCCGAGCCGAGGAAGATCTGGCTTTGCATGCCCACTGGCTTCTTCAGGCCGGCGCAAGCCAACGTGGTGGCGGTCAGATCCAGCAGGCTGACAAGTTGTTCGTTGACCACCCCGCGTTCAAACTGGGGCGGCGGAGCAAAATTCTTCGGCCAGCGGATGATCAGCGGCACGTGGTTGCCCCGATCGTAACACCAGCCGATCCCGCGGATCTCGATGCGTCCCTGGTCGGCGAAGAAGACGACGATCGTGTCGTCGGCCATGCCGTCGGCTTCCAGCCGGTCGAGAATCTCTCCCACGCGTTGATCCAAGCCGCAGATGCAATCCAGATACCCGGCCCAGTCCTTTCGCGCGACGGGATGGTCGGGGTAGTACGGCGGTAACGTCACACGGTCGGGATCGACGATTGCCGGATGTACCTGGGTGCCGAAAGCCGGAGCGTGTTTCGAGCCGACCCATCCGCTGCCCGGGCCGCGCTCCCGGCCGGGACGCTCGGCAATGGGAAAGTTGACCTGGGCAAAGAACGGTTGGTGCGATTTGAGGTCGGCCCAGTCGTCCGTGTGGAACAGGCGGATTTCGTTCTCGACGTCCAGGACGCGCGAATCGACCGTGCCGCCTTCTGGGGCGTTCTGTGCCTCCTGGCGGCGACGTTTGTCCGCCGGCGTCCGGCGCAACACGGGGCCCTGGACCTCGAAGTTCAGATCAATCTTACACGTGCCCACCGTCTTGTCGTCCAGCGAGCGGATGTTGGCCGCATAGTAGCCTTCGTCGATCAACCGGTGCGTGATCGGGCGGACGCCTTCGGGCAAGTGGAATTGATCATGCCGGTGCGACCGCATGTGCTGCGCATCAATGGTGGCCGCATGCATACCGGTCACGAATGCCGATCGGCTGGGCGCGCATATCGGAACTGTGCTGAACGCTGCGTCGTATCGCATCCCTTGCGCAGCCAGTCGGTCGAGGTTGGGCGTCCGGACCAAAGGAGTTCCATAACAACCTAAATCCGGTCCAATGTTGTCTGCGATCAACCAGAGGATATTCGGCCGGCGCGTTTGGGAACGGGCGATTTGCGCTTCGTCGGCGTTCACGGCCGAAGTAAAGCCGGTCCAAACGAGCACCAGCAGCGGGAAACGTGTCATGCAGGGACCTCCTCTACCAGGATTGTGACTCGGCGATTATGGTGATCCCCTCAGTCGATCAAGGGCCTGCCGTGCCGCATTGATCCAGGGTTTCTGGGCTCGGCGGTAATACCCGGGGGAACGTTTGGCTCGTTTGACGATCTCGTGATAGATCTCTCTTGCCTTGTCCGTTTGACCTGCCTCCTCCAGAAGGTTGGCGTAGCGGCAGTTTGTTTCCTCGCCGGATGACTTCCGGACGATCGCTTCGTACGCGACTAGCGAGCCGTCGACGTCACCCAACTGCTCCAGCGTTCGAGCATAGAGCAAATCCCGCTCTGGGGCGAGGGTCCCGAGTTCGGCTTCGACCAAACGGTCGAGGTGTTCTTTGGCTTCTTCGTAGCTGCCCCTAAGGAACAGAGCGTAGGACAATTCGAGCGTCAGGGCCGGGTCGTCTTTGAAAACACCCTGCAAACAGCCCTGGTACAGCTCGATCGCCTCGTCAGGCTGCCCGGCCTGCACATAGTACCGGGCGAGGGCTTGGCGGTTTGACACCGTGTCGGCGATCTCCAACTGGTCCTGGAGTCTGCGGAGGTTGCGACCTGGGTCAACAACGGTCACCAGGTCCGACCCGATGCGTTTGGCAGCGGGGTTGCGCCGCAAGTCGGGCAACATCTCGACGAAGAAGTAGACCAGGCAGCCCGGGATCGAGAAGAAGAGGATGATCCACAGCCAGTAGTGCGCGCGGCCCGTCTTGACCGCGTGCACGGCACAAACCACTACGAAGGCTAAACAAGCCAGTCCGAGGATGGCGTACATCAATCCCTCTCCACGATCCGTCGAAAGTCAATTCGCCGGGCGAACCACCGTGTCGCCGCATTATGGCACCGTGTCTTGCATCGAAAACCGCCGCTGAGCCTACCGCGAAAGGGATTTCACGTCAAGAATTCGCCGCGGTTCGACAGGAGCTTGGGCTTCTCGCGTCAATGGAGGCAGGTGGCATGAAGGCAGTGTCGGGGCTGGTTACAGATTGGTGGTTATAGATGAAGATGTCGGGGACTCCATGTTCATTTCCGTTTTTCATTTCTTAACCATCAATCTATAACCAGAGATTGAGACCGATTGCCGAACCCACTTTGGTTGTGTCAGAATGAGATCTCCGTTCGGAGCAAACTCACATTCGCCACAACGGGTGCATCTCTTCCAGGAGGTTCTTATGAACGCCAATGTTTTCCAGGGCAAAGTGGCTAAAGTCGATTTGAGCACGGGGCAAATCCAGTACGACAAGGTCAGTGATGAAGACGCGCGGCTCTATATTGGAGCTCGGGGTCTGGGGGTCAAATACGTCCACGAGAACGGACCGGACGTCGAACCGTTTTCGTCGGAGAACATCCTGGCCTTTGTGGTCGGCCCCTTGACGGGCACGGACATGAAGATGAGCGGCCGTTGGGCTTGCGTCACCAAGAGCCCTCTGACCGGGACCGTCGTCGACTCGCACATGGGTGGCTGGTCGGGGGCGCGTTTCCGCTGGTCGGGCTTTGATGCCTTGATCGTCCGTGGGCAGAGCAGCCAACCCGTCTACCTCTACGTTGCTGACGGCACGATCGAGATTCGCGACGCCGCGGACCTTTGGGGCCAGAGCACATCGGAAACGATCCGTATCCTTACCGATCGCTATAGCGATGGAGAGGGCAAACCCGACTTGAGCGTTGTGACCATTGGACAAGCGGGGGAAAGCCTCTCTCGCTTGGCGGCCTGGATCGACGAGAACACGCGGTCTTTCGGACGTGGCGGCACCGGCGCCGTGGGCGGATTCAAGCAATTGAAGGCGATCGTGATTCGCGGAAGCTACAAGGATCGCGTTCGGCCAAACGATCCGGAGGCTTGGAAGCCCGCAAACAAGGCCGCGTTGGATTCCATTTTGGACAAGGACAATACTACCGCGCCCAAGAAAGGCGGCCTTTCGGTCTACGGCACGAACGTCCTGATGAACGTGATCAACACGATTGGTGCCCTGCCGACCAAGAACTCCCAATTCTGCAGCTGCGAGCACGCCGAGGCCTTGTCCGGCGAGGCGATCAAGGACAATTACGTGGTGAAGAATCCCACGTGCCACGCCTGTCCTGTGGCGTGCAAGAAGGAGGTGGAAATCAAAGACGGGCCCTATGTCGGCCTGCATATGGAGAGCGTCGAGTACGAATCGGCGTGGTCGCTCGGGGCCAACTGCGATAATTCTGATGCCGAGGCTATGATCAAGATGATCGACCAGGCCAATGAATATGGCTTCGATACGATCGAGTTGGGCCAGTGCCTGGCCTGTTACATGGAACTAACCGAGCGAGGTCTGGCGCCGGAAGGCGAAGGACTGAATTGGGGCGATCGAGCGGCCATGGTATCCCTGGTGGACAAGATGGCCCGGCGCGAGGGCGTGGGTGACATTTTGGCCGAGGGAACGGCCCGCATTGCCCGCCACTTCGGTGCTCCGGAGGTCAGCATGACGGTCAAAGACCAAGCCATTCCGGCCTACGATCCCCGCGGCCTGAAAGGTATGGGTATCGCCTATGCCACATCCAACCGCGGCGCGTGTCACCTGCGGGCCTACACTCCGGCCAGTGAGGTGCTTGGGATCGGAGGCGAAAGCGATCCTGTGGAGTGGGAGGGCAAAGGCAAGCTAACGAAACTGCTCCAGGACGTGATGGCTTTCTCCGACAGCTTGGACATCTGCAAGTTTTCTGCCTTCGCCGAATCGGCCGAGAACTATGCCGGGCAATACTCGGCCTTCACCGGCCAGCCCTTCACCGCGGATGATGTCATTCATACCGGAGAACGAATCTACAATCTCGAACGCCACTACAACAACCAAGCTGGCTTCCGCGAGGGCAGCGATACGCTTCCCGCCAGGTTCCTCAACGAACCTTCCACCGCCGCTGGCTCCCAGGGCCAAATCTGCGAACTTGATCAGATGCTGGCGGAGTACTACGCCGAACGTGGTTGGAACGAAGGCGTCGTACCCCAGGAGAAACTGAACGAACTGGGCATTGAGTGACGGAAGCCACGATCAAGGGTTAGTGGCCGCATCCGCCGGGCCCGCACGAACCGCAGCCGCCAGGGCCACACGAACCGCAACCGGACATGGCGGAGACTAGAGTCGACACCAAGTCGTCTAAATTCGTTGCGCCGTGGAACCGGCCGACGAACCTACCGGGCGGGGCAAAAAGAACCGTTACGGCTTCTTTGCTTTTTGCGTCGATCTCCAGATCGGACAGAAGCTGCGATTCCGCCTTGTCCGAGGGATCGACGACGATGATTTGGGTGTCTTTCGCAAAACGCTCGTCACGCTTGAACGCATGCACGCCCTGCATGGCTTTTTTCGCGGATTCCGTCTCGTCATTCTGGACACACAAGAATACCAGCTTGCGATCCTGGAAGGCTTTCAAGCATTTGGCGGTCCCCGGCGAAGCGAACGCATCCATTAGTCTCCGCGCTTCCACTCGCCCAGGAAAACCGCCCGTCACCGCGCCGTTGGGGGCGATGGCCAGCAGTAGAGGCAGGGGAGCGTAGGCGACCTCGAAATGCTCCACGATGTCTTTCTCCGAGGCAGCCGATACGTCCACCTGGACCGCGTCCGCCCGGTCCGCAACCTTCTTCATGACTTCGTCCAGCACTTGACGCATGGCCGTGGTCTGGTCATTGTCTTCCTTGCGGAAAAGGGCGAACAGATACTTGTTGCTCTTCGCCGCTTTCTCCATCGCCGCCATGCCGGTCGTCGCTTGTCGCGATTGGGTATGGGCGTCCACTGGTTGCTCCGACGCGGCCGCCGCTTGCGGGGTAGAGCCGGTAACCGGCTCGTCCGCGATAGAGACGTTTCCGAGAGCCGCAATCACGGAGCAGATGACGATGGCTGGTATCAGGGTTTTCATTACCAATCTTCTCCACTAATAAAGCCGAATATTCGCTTTCCCTTTGGGCCGACAACAGAATAACCGTTCGACACGGACTTTCAATAACCGGCCTGGCCGAATCGAAGCGAGTTTCCAGGGCCCGAACGGAACACGACTTTGATAGCGCCGGTGCTTCCGCGGTCAACGAGTGTGCGGAAGGCCGACGGGTACTCGCGAAGCGGGAATTCGTGCGTGATAAGACCGCGGAACGAGATGGTGCCGTCGGCCAACTTGGGGATCAGGACCGCGTAGGCGTGTATCCAGTCGGACTCCCAGGGCACGGGACCGTAATCGTAGATGCCACGTAAGACGATCTCTCGGTACCAGATGGGCGTCGGGTCGATACCTTTCAGGTCTACGGGCGCTGCGATCAAGGCGACGATCCCGCGGGGGCGAACTGTCCGCAGGCCCCAGAGGACGGACTGTCGAGTGCCGGCTGCCACGACTACGCGGTCGAAGCAACCGTCGTAGACGAAGCCGTAGCTAGGGACCCGCGTCGATGAAATCGAACGGTCAGCGGCCCAGTCGTGGAAGGCGTTTTCGTCACGAACAATTGTGGCCTTCAGCCCGCGATCCAGTGCCCACT
>JADHUC010000247.1 GCA_016784735.1 Pirellulaceae bacterium
GGGAAGTCAACGACCGAGGCGTTCATCTTGCGCGATGCCGACCATCTCTATGTCGGTGTACGTTGTTCAGGAGAAGATCCGGTAGAGCGAAAGGTCACGCCCGGCAAACCCGCGGTAGAAGCGGAATACGTCGAACTCTCGATCGACTCCAACGGCGACGGAAATTCCTACTACCTGATCCGCATCACCTCAGCGAATGGGGGAGTCGCCAGTTCCTACAATGAAGATACACCGCCCTGGAGCGACCGGACGTGGCAACCGCCGTTCGTTTCCGCCGTGGCAAAAGGCACGGGCGCGTGGTCTCTTGAGTTTGCTCTTCCGCTGAACATCTTCAACAAGAACAAGACGCTCGCATCGGAGATTGGGTTCAATATCCGCCGGTTTGGCATGCCCGGAGGCGAGACACATTGCTGGCAGGGCGCGTCAACGAATCCCGACGAGTGGGGACGGCTGGCGGGCATTCAGGCCCGGGAGGATCTCCCGCCCCCCGTATACTCGACACGCGGCCTCAACAGGTTCTATCACCCGCCAAACGAGGCGCACCGATCGTTTTTGGCCGAAGAAGAAGAGCGGACGATATCGCTGGGGCCCGGTTCTGCTCACATCGGTACGACGGGCGAAGTGAAGTTGGAACTGGAGGGGTTTTTGCTCGCGGGCGATCCGCATGGGCGGGGCATCATCTGGGACTTGGCCGTTGACGAACGAAAGGGAGAGCTCTACGTGCTCGCCGATACGAGACCGGCGAGAGGCGTTGCCGAGTTACGCGTCTTCGACCGGCGAGGCGAGTATTTGCGGACGATCATGCCGCTGAACCCAACCTTGCCCCGAGCGAGCGTGCGGGACCTCTGCCGAAAGACGGCGCGGGAAGGGGAGACGGAGTTGGTCATCCCGAAACAGTTCCAGCCCTGGGGCGAAACGTCCATGTATGGCGACTGGTGGCACCACCCTCAGAAGATAGCAATTGCACCCAACGGCGATCTGATCATGTCCAACATCTACCGAGGGATATTATGGCGAATGAGGCCCGATGGCAGCTTGCCCCTGGAAGGATGGACCTCGGCTTACCATCAAGAACGGAATGAACCGTTCGAAAGCACCGCCTGGGTCCAGGAGTTCTGGCATTGTTTCGAACTGAAGAACTACTTGCCCTTTCACGCGCTTCACTATCCCTATTTCTGTTTCGACCCAAGCGGCCTGCTGTACATGTCGGCGGGCCAGACTTCCTGGCCGACAAAAGTGTATGCCTACCACTATGAAGTGAGCGAAAAGGACGTCCGCTACCACTGGGAAATGAGCGGAAAAGAAGGACGAGGGGCCCATGTCTGGAAGTGCCACATACAACCGGGCGCTGAATACGAAAGACGCGGTTCTTTCGACGGTTTCGTCGAACCGAGTGGACTCGTGCTTGACGGCAGCCATCTGATCGTGGCGGATGCCGGGAACAACCGCCTGCAGGTACTCGGGCAGGACGGCCAGGTGATCGCATCCATAACGCACTATGAACACGACGGGAAGAAAGAACCGCTGAACGGTCCAACCGCTTTGGCGATGGATCAAGAGAAATGCCTGTACGTGCTCGTCGCGCCGGAGCCAAGACCCGAGGACCCGCGCGTCGAACGCACCTTGCCATTGGTGCAGCAGGCTGTGGTCGCCGCGGCGAGGAAGCCGCCTGAGGCGCCCAGGAAGCTGATCAAGCTCAAGAGTTGGCGAGAGCCCGAGCTGCTGGCCGTTTCCAAGCCCCTCGATCCGGATGTCCTGCAGATCGCCGTCGACGCCGGAGTTACGCCACCGCTGGTGTGGGTGGCCAACGGTGCCGGCCCGGGGAGCCTGCTGCAATTAAGCGGCGACGATCTCGCGACGAAGGCAGAATGGGTGGACGATGGCGAAACGCTGTCGTGCCCCAGGCAAAGTGGCGACCAGCCCATCCTGAATATCGACCCGCAAACCGGCGACCTCTACGTCGAAGACGATTCCAACTACCGCATCAAGCAGTACGGGACCGTTTACCGACTCGACCAGGATGGAAACGTGCTCAAGAAGTGGCCGCCCCTGTTCTTCGACGCCAGAGATTTGAAGATGACCTCGCCTTGGGGGACGTTGAACTACGTGCGCCACTTCCGTTATCCGGACGAGCCGCTGTTTATCGATTCCATATTTGGAAAAGACGGTCGAGTCTACCGATGGAAAGCGGGCAACGCCGGCGTGGAAATCCTGCGCTTCGACCGCGCGGGGAAACCGATTCCTTTCGAGGCAACGGGGACGAACGCTCTGGTGGTTGATCGCGCGATGCAGGCAAACTTCTGGCACGATGTCTATCATGGCATGGACGTTGACCGGCAAGGCAACATCTACTATGTGGCCAAAGTAGATGTCGATCCAGACGCGCGTCCTGTAAGTGCCTACGTCGCCATGCACCGCCAGGTAAACGTATACGACGCGGACGGAAAGCTGAAGAATAGAGGTCTGCTCGCTCTGGAATGTGTGCGAGGCATCCAGGTCGACAACGAAGGAAACCTGTACGTTGTTTACCGTCCCGCCAACAGGCCATGGGGGGATTATCTCGCTCTATCTAAGTTTTCGCCCACCGGAGGCGACCCGCTCTGGTCCCGGCGTTGGGAGGGCTGTATAGGGTGGGCCCAGGTGCCGAATCCGCCCTGCCATTGCACTACGTCGAGGCATCATCAAACGTTGGACGGGAAGGGCTATCTATACGCCGCCGGCAAGTACAGCGTTCAAGTGATTGATTGCCAGACGGGCAAGCTGGTGGGAGAGTTCGGGAGCTATGGCAATATGGATTGCCAGGGCGCGGGCAGCAAGTATCCGCACCCCGAGCTTCCTTTCGGAACCGTGTCCGCGCTCTCCGTCTGGAAAGACCGCTTGTTCGTCGTGGACGTGCTGAATCGACGCATCGTCAAATGCCGTATCATCTATGGACAGGCGGACAAGAAGGAGCCTCGGTCGTAATCGAGCCAAGTGCCGACGAATGTTGGAGTTCACGCTCCAGCGTGTGGCTATACGTCGGCCGGTATGGCCCAATGGCCTTCACGGTACTTGCGACGAAGCAGTAGATGGGCCTCGACGTCGCTAGAGATCCGTTCCGTTTTCGGTTCGAATCGAACCGAACGCCCCACTCGGCTAACGATGTTGCCAAGATGGCAAAGCGACGACGATAGATGCCCGATCTCGATGTCTGCGTTGGGTTTTCTGGTCCGGTCTTTGATCGCGTCCAGGAAATCGCGTTGGTGCTCGTCGCCAGCAGGCGAGTACGGCACGTCTTTGATCAGCTTGTTGTTCTGCCCGAACACGCGAACGCCGCTGTGTCCGATCGTCATCAGGCCCGTGGTCCCGTAGAAGAAGATGCTGTTGCCATCCGCGTCCTGACGATAGGGTGACCAGATTCGTTGTTCGTAGATCAGTAACCGCTTCTCGCCGATCTTGCCTCCGCCGGGATACTCGTACGTGATCGTGTAGGTGTCAGGGAACTCCTGGTCGTCGTCGAAGAACAGCTTGGAGCCATAACCGGTCACGAATGCTGGATGTGTATCCACGCCAAGCCCCCAGCGAGCCACGTCGATTCCGTGGACGCCGTCGTTGCCGATGTCGCCCGTGCCGAAGTTGTAGAACCAGTGCCAGTGGTAATGGACGAAGTTGGACTGAAGCGCCCGCCATTCAGCCGGCCCAACCCACATGTCGTAGTCGAGATGGTCCGGCGGATCCGAAGGTGTCCGATGTCCAATGTTGGCCCGCCTCTGGCTATTGACATGTTTAGCAATCAAGACGTCCCCGATGACGCCTTCGCGAAGCATCTCGACGGCCTCCTGACGCCCGCGGTTCGATCGACTTTGAGTGCCATGCTGCATTACAATGTTATTCTCCCGCGCCGCGTCCACCATCAGTCGCCCTTCGCGCACGTTGTGGGAACACGGTTTCTCGACGTACACGTGTTTGCCCGCATTTGCGGCAAGTATGGCAGCGGGTGCGTGCCAATGATCGCAGGAGGCGATCACGACGGCGTCGACCGAACTGTCGTCAAAAATGCGGCGCATGTCGGCGACAGCGAATTCGGCGTTCGAGGCTGTTTTGGCCCGTTCCGCGCGATTTCGGTCGGGATCGCAGGTATATGCAACCGTTGCACCCGGTTGCGAGGCGAACACCTTTGCCAATGAAGTGCCGCGACCACCACAGCCGATTACACCAATGCCGAAACGTTCGTTGGCACCCAGCGCCGTGGACGCCGGACTGGCACGGCCAACCGTTGCCACCGTTGCTGCTACGCTAGCTTTCCCGAGAAAAGTTCTGCGGCTTGACTTCGGCATGATCTTATCTCCACTTGAAAGATATTCTCGTGGTGCACCCTACCACGCCACGATTGTAGCGTGATACCCGGCAAGTTTTCTTGTCCGGAGGCCCCCAAGCGTCTATAGTACATACATTGGCGCAAGTAGGCAGCCGCACCGGTATCGGTGCGCGTTGCTGCGGAGTCTGTTTTGTCTCGGTGTCAGCTATCGCGGTATTTTCCGGGCTGACTTGCCGACATCTTTCACAATGGAGGACCGTCAAAATGAGGGTATTTAGAACTTGTCTGACGTTCATTGCCGGTGTCGCCGTAGTGCTGACCACCACGAGTGACGCTCGCACTGAGACGATCAAGCTTGAGACGAAACGATTGCCTTCGTCTTATATGGCTGTGGGTTCGTCCAAGGACGCCGCGTTTCGATCGCGGTACTACCAGAGTTTCTACTCGCGCGCTGGCTCGGATGTGCGGATCGCTGGCCAGACGTCGTTCACCAAGGTTGTCGTCAAGGAACCGAAGTACACGTCCGCGCGTCCGTTCAAAGCGGTCGCCAAACTGGGAACTCTGGATTTCGGGTTTGCGTTCGATTCGGATGCCGCTGAGGCGGATCAGCCGAAAAGCACATCGCGAACCAGTACCCGAGTGCTCTACACGCGTCTGTACTTCGACAGTAACCACAACGGCGATCTGACGGACGATCCGATCATCGAAACGGAACGTAAGTCGTCGTCGTCCAGCTATTTCCCCCGCGTGGATGTCAACGTTGACATCGATGGGACGAAGACCGAGTATTCGTTCTACATGCGGGCTTACTCAAGCTCGTCAGGCTACAGCCGCGCGTATCTATACGGAGCGGCCTATCGCCAGGGCGAGATTACGCTGAACGGCGAAAAGAAGCGAGTTGTGTTGGTGGATTCCAACAGCAATGCGCAATTCGACGATCCAGTGTCAACTGTGACCAGGTCTGATGGTACAGTTTACGCTTCTTCGAGCAGTGACATGATCTTCATTGACCCGGACCCGAGCAAGGGGACAATGCAAGACGTTCAGCAGCCGGTAGGGAAGCTGCTCAACATCGCTGGTCGTTTCTACGACATGGAGCTTTCGCCCGCTGGCGACAAGCTCACGTTGGCGCCATCAACCGTGCCGGTCGGATATGTCAGCAACCCGAATAAAGGAGTCAATGCCCTTGTGCATGGCGATCAGGGGGTTCTCAGATTCTCCGCAGATGATTCGGGCAAATCGCCGCTGCCAGTTGGCGATTGGAAACTGCTGTCATACACGATCGATGGCACGGCGAAGGCGAAAACGGAAGAAGGTTCGTTGTTGGATTCGCTCAGCGCGGCACTTGTCCAGAGCTCCAGCTCTGCGAGGACGTACATCTCGGCGCGAGCGAAGAAGGACTATACGGCGGTTAGCGTTCGTGAAGGGGAAACGGTCGATCTTCCCTTCGGCCCGCCGTACAAACCCATCGTCAAGGTTTCTGGAACTTCCGGCAGTTCGGGTAACCGAGCGGCTCGTTTGAGCCTGTCCTTTGTCGGGACAGGTGGCGAAATCTGCAGTGGCATCATGGTTAACGGCAGTCGCCCGAAAGAGCCCGAGTTCACAATCACCAGCGCAGAGGAAAAGGTTGCGCAAGGCAAATTCCGGTATGGCTGAGGCTTTACCTGTTCGTACTCGTGGCGAGTACCAAAGGAATTGGCTGATGAGTATAAGGTGACAGTGAACTGGGACGGCGGTCCTTTCAAGATCGAGAAGACTGAAAGCGTCATCCGCAAGTCGGATCTGCCCGAGCGTGCCGCTGCTGCCGGCCTCTTTGACCGTGTCATAGAGGCGATTGCAGCAGACTGATTTCCGAGACTTTGATTGCTTGCGCCAAATGAACGGCCCCTAGCCCTGCTGGGGGCCGTTTCCTTTTCCGGAAGTTCTCCCTGGGATTGCGCGGCACCATCGTTTAACCGCACGCCGGAGGCGTGCGCGTTTGTCGGGGCGCGCACGCCTCCGGCTTGCGGTTAAACGACATGATCTAGCCGCAGCCGAATCAGAAACTCATTAACCGCCGTCCGGTCGCGATCTTCGCGAAGGGTCGATTCAGCGAATGCTTCGTCAAGTCGCCCCTCCAACTCATCCAGTCGGCGGGAGTGAGCGGGCCAATCAAGGTCGGACGGAGCGACCTTCTCTGCTGTCTTGCTGGCAATCAACTCGTCGATGAACGGCAGCTTGAAGTGGTCGTTCAAGTGCAGCAGATTCGCCTCCACCTCGCCAGTACCCAGCAGGTGTATGCCGGTCAGCAGAACACGATAGGCGTACAGCACCGGCTTCGCTCGTTTGGGCTCCTGCTTCTCGATCAACTTCCGCTGCGTGGCGTAGAATCCTCGATAATGGTGGTAATGGTGACGCGTGATGCAGCGCGATGCGATAGGGCGTAGCTCGTCCAGAAACTCCTGCCCGAGCGCAACCAGTGGTGAGAAGACTTGTTCGAGGATATAGCCGTTGTTCTTCACCAATAGCCCGAAGTACTTACCCACGTCGTGGCTGACCAGGTCCACCTCGACGCCGTCGTGAAAACCGGACTGCTCGACCGTTTGGTTCGGTGTGCCAAGGCCGACTACCTCGCGCAGCGGCAATTGGTGGCAGCCGCGTAGATCGACGTCGCTGTCCGGCGAAGGAAACCCATACAAATGCGCGCCACTGACCGTCACGAACAGCGGATTGTGGTCGAGCGACTCGACGTACGATTTCCATTTGGCCAGATCAATCATTGATTCACCTCGAAAGCTGTCAGTTACACTTCGACCATCCTGCGGCGTGCACGGACCAGAAACGCGTCGATCGATTCGTAGTCGGGCTGGTCCGGCAGCGTCGTCGTCTGAAACGCCTGTTGAAACCGTTTGTCCAAATCCAAGGCATATTGGCGGACTTCGTCAAAGGACAATGCCCCGTCGCGGATGCCAAGCAATTCGTCTCGGTGCACGGACACGTCGACCACGATCTCACGCGTTTCCAATGCCGCGATACCGGAAAGCAGCAGCCGCACCAGGTGCATGGCGTGTTTCGGCTTGTACGATCCCTTCTTCTTGAAGGCGTTCGACATCCGGCGGAATTGGCTGAGCACGTAGCCGGAGTAGGTCTTGTACAGGTGCTTGGACAGGAAGGCTTGCCGCATTCCACGGAGTTCCCGGGCCGTTTCGTCTGCGTACAGCACCATTGGCGTCCACAGCGTCTCCAGCACGTTCGGGTTCGCCTTGAGCGCAAGCCGCAAATACTTGTCCAGTTCCCAGTACACCTCGTCCTTCGTGTTATCCGCCCACTCCAGTTGTTCAGGCAGCCGATACAACGACCAGTGAAGCCGTGCCGGCGGAAGGTAGATTCCGCGCAGGTCGTCGTCCGATTCCTCGGTCGCCAATCCGTAGGCCTTCGAGCCGACCTGGCAGCGATAGATGATGTATTGCCGTAGGTCTTCATCGATTACAGACAGTTCGTCATCGACTTCCTTGCGGCGCAGCGACAACTCGCCAAAGTACGCTTGCACCGACCGGCCATCGGTGAATTGGACCATGTAGGGCTCATCGTTGCTCGGCGGACTTTCGACGATCACTCCCACAGACCCTGGTTTCCGGTATTCGTCGCCGCCGGCCAATGATTTGGACACGCGCAGCACAACTTGCGTGCCTGCGGCAATGACAAAACTCGGCGAAAGATGTCCAATAGAGCGCTCGTCCGGTGACATGAGCCTGCCTCGTACGACGGAAATGACCACTTAATCTCCACAGAAAACCGAAAACGCAAACCTCGATTGTCCATCCCTGATCGCTTGCCGTCGAGTGGACGTTGCGGCAAGGGAAAAGGTTCGCCAAAATCTGTGTCTGTGGACCGTATCCGAAAACAAAAACGGGAGACCTGAAAGATGCAACTGCAAACCGGCGAAGACCTGCTGGACCTGATGCGTGGCTTCCAGATCCCAAGCGTGTTGGCCGCGGCTGCCGAGTTGGACGTATTCAACGCGACAGCCGATACGCCACAGACCGCTCAGGAGCTGGCCGTCAAGCTTGGCTGCAACGAACGTGCAATGACGATCTTGCTCGATGCCCTGTCAAGCGTCGGCGTGCTTGCGAAGACCGGCGAGCGGTATGCGCTGGCATCGGGACTCGTTCCGTTTCTGGTCGATTCCTCGCCGCAGAGCGTCACCGCCATGCTACGGCACCAAGCGAATTGTGTGCGTCGTTGGGCTCGTCTGGCGTGGGCCGTGCAGTCCGGTGGACCAATCGACGCGGGCGCGAGCGTCCGAGGCGCGGAGGCAGACCAGGCGGCATTCATCGAAGCGATGAACGTTGTGTCCATTTTGGTTTCCGAACAGCTTATCCGTGAGATCAACCCTGGCGGGTTCCGTTGCGTGCTGGACATCGGTGGTGCATCGGGTACTTGGACACTGAACTGGCTACAGGCTGAACCAACCGCACGAGCCATTCTGTTTGATCTTCCGGAAGTGATTCCGATGGCGCGGGATCGCATCGAGCGTGCCGGCTTTTCAGAACGAGTCGATCTGGTTGCGGGAGACTACAACAAAGACGCGATGCCCCGCGGCGCCGATCTGGTATGGGTTAGCGCGATCATTCACCAGAACTCGCCCACCGAGAACCGGTCGCTGTACGGGCGGATCGCCGAGGCGATAGAGCCGGGCGGCGTTGTGATGATTCGCGACGTGGTCATGGAGGAATCACGCACCACGCCGGTCGCCGGGGCTTTGTTTGCCGTCAACATGTTGGTCGGCACCGACGGGGGCAGTGCGTTCACGCTTGCGGAAATCCGCGAAGACTTGGAGTCCGCCGGCTTTGCCGATGTCGAACTCGTCCGACGCGACGAAGGCATGCACTCGGTGGTATCCGCGCGGTGGCCCGTTCATTCGCTGCCGTCCTGAATTCGTTGGGAAAGAAGCAAAGAGAGGATCCCAGCGAATTCGGGGCGACAACGAAATGACCGCACATCGGCAATCCGTTGTCGATAGGAGACCGGTAGGGCCTACTTTGACGATCCGTCGAGGATTCGTGGCGTCACGATCAGAATCACTTCCTTCGCTGACGTCGACGTTTCGGCCTTCAGCCCGCCCAGCACGAGCGGTTTACCACTTTCTGTTGCTACAGTCGTCTGGGCCATGGTAACGTCGATCGACGGGGTGGCTGCGCCGGCTTCTGGTCCACCGCTGGCTACCTCGGATTTTTCCAGGTCGATCTCCATGGTCACCAGGTTGTCGGCGCTGACGCGAGGTGTGACCCCGAGGATCAGCCCCACGTTTTCATATTCGACCTTTGACCTCTGGCCGCTCTCGGTGGCCACCGTTTTGACAGTTGGCACTCGCCGCCCCAACTGAATGAACGCCGATTGGTTGTCCAGCGTCGTCACCATCGGCTGGGCGAGGATCTCGACATTGGGGCTTTTCTTGAGCTTCTCGATCAGTGCCGCGACCTCTTCCGGCGAAGGATCGGCTTCTATGAATCGAGCGAATGGGCTTTCGCCGTCGGCCTTGTCCTCGCGCACAACCTCCGCGATCAACGTCTCGATTACCACGCACTTCGGTCGCACGTCGATCTTCTCAATCAATTCGAGGACTTCTTCAAACATCGAAGGAGACGCGCTGATCAACAACCGATTGCCGAGCGGCTCCGGGACGATTGCCACTTCGTCCATGCGAGACGGTCGTTCGCTTCTTAGCAGTTCGTTGATGGTTTTGGCCACATCGATGGCAGGCAAGTTTCTGAGGGTGATCACCTCGCGGACGGGTTCCACGACTTTGATCTGCACATTCGGAACACGCCGTACCTTGGGTGCATTTGGGGCTAGTTTCAGTGGCCTCCAAGTCGGCCCTGGCTTGTCGGGTGACCATGGGTCTGTCGGTTTGACCGGGATTGGGGTTACCACCGGACCCTTCAGGGGTTCTATTTCAGCTTTCTTGGGTTCCGGGGGCCGCTGTGCGTAGGCTGCTGCCAGCCCGATCAGCAAGACCACTGTCAGCGTCGCGATGGATCTAGTCATGGCGTTGCTCCTTATGTGGGTGTCTGTCAACTATTGTCCTCGCTGAACACCGCTCCCACAAGTCTTTTCGTCAGATTCGAACCCCCAGTCTTCGCTGGAGTTCACGCTTTAGCGTGTCTTCAGGCACGCTAAAGCGTGAACTCCAACGACGCGGAGGTCCCGTCCGGCAGCCGGGACCTACTGGGCTCTTCCGCTAAGGAAACCGCAACTTCAGAATCCAGTCTTCCCAGACTTCCTGGAACTTCTCCATGTGCGCGTCGTCCTTGATCTCAAGAACCGCTTTGAGCGTTTCATACCCGCTGGGATCGTTCCGCACGTTGCGGCGGAATTGATGGTAGTACTTGTTCAACAAGCCGCGTCGTTGCAGGTAGTAGCACAGGTAGCGAGCTTGGCTGTAGTTGGTACCGGGGTCCATCTCGTAGAACTGGAATGTGGTAGTGTTACACAAAGTCTTGAACGAGGTAAGTTCGGGAATCTCCGCTGGCTCCTGGCCCTCACCCTCTTTCTCACCTTCGCCCTCGGGTTCGGCATCTTCAGCCTTGATCGCCTTCTGCAATCCTTCGAGCCGCCAATTGGTCAGACCCCAGATCCGGCCGCGGTTGTCGCGGCATTGCTCGTACAGGGACGCCAGCCCTTCGTTGAACCAGGCGGGGCATTCGGGGAAGTTCGACGCGATGAACGGGTGGACGATTTCGTGGACCAGCGTCCCGCCGCCGGTTTCGATGTTCATGATCAAGGCTCGATGCTTGTGCGAAAAGTAGCCAAACGGCGTGTGAGGCCGGTCGCCGAAGATCTCCTCGGTGTGCCTGTCGTAGCTTTCTTTGTCCTTGAAGAGCCAAACATCGAGGATATCGTTCGGGTCTTGCGCGAAGTACTCTCGTTTGAGACGATCGGCCGCCCATTTCACCGTGCCGGCGGCCCACCCGCGCACATCGGCGGGCGACTCGTCGCCGATCACGACAAACGGCTTCTGTAATACGATCGTGAAGCCTTCCGGCGTTTTCGATTTCACTCGCATTACGTGCTGAGCGTAATCCGCGTTGTCGAACTTAACGGTCGAATGAACGTCGCGGATAACGCCGGGGGCCAGACGAAAGCGGACCACCGTCCATCGGTCTTCTTCGTACTTCAACGGCCAAAGCTTCAGCATCTGTTCGCGCGCCATCCGGCGGTACGCTCCGCGGGCAACGGCTGGTTCGTGGTAAAGGACCTCGTCGGTCTTGGCATCGTATCCGAGAATTAGCCGAAAATGCTCAGTCGTCTCCGGTTTGTCGTCGTAGTGAGTGCAGACAATAGAGGGCAGCCCCGCGACCAGATCTGCATGCATCGCGCGAAAATGACTTTCCAGTTCCACGTCAGCGTCGTCGGCCGTCACGCGGTGCCAGACGGGGCCGAGGTTGAGGCCGATCCGCGTCAGAGCCGTCTGCAGATCGCGCGTGTAGCAGCCTCGGCCCAATACGGGATCAATGCCCGCCTGAATGAACACGTCGTCCTGGTTGATCCTATGCCCCAGTTTCGTCAAATACATCGCCGCGCACGCTTCTCCGCAGAAATCGGGCTTCTGCATTACGTGGGGCACGTCTTGGATTGCGACGCTGCGGTACTGGGGTGGAGGGACTTTCCGGACGGGTTTGCCTGGCTGTTTCGACGCGGTGCCAGCCTGTTGCGGGGGTGGAGACTTCGGCTCGGCCGCTCTGGCCACCGGATCCAATTCGGCAGCCGTCGGCAGCGATGACATCGCCGTGTGCAGGCCAAACGAGAGTAGGCCGGCCGCACAAACGCTCACGCCAACCTTGGATGGTGTCAGTTTCATGGCAATCGAACCTCGCTTTGCGCGCAGAGATGTCTCATAGATGGGTTACCGGAATCATAGCCAGCCATATGGATTGCCACCAGCCGAATCGTGTAACCGGTTTGTATTAAGGGCTGGGGCGTCTGACGGGATCGAGTGCTTTGTGGCAACGTCGATCTGGCCCGAGTATAATCCCGAGGACAGTAGGTCCCGTCTGCCGGACGGGACCTGGAGTTATGTCGTTGGAGTTCACGCTTCAGCGTGTCTTTCCGTACACTCAAGCGAGAACTCCAACAATCCGAAGGTCCCGTCCGGCAGACGGGACCTACCACCCCACCACCGCACGTATGTCACGAACTGACTTTTTCATAGAACAAACGAACCTGTGAGGTAAAACCATGATGTCTCCCACTCGCCGCGAATTCCTGCATCGGATACTGTCGACCGGCGCGGTCGCCGCGACTGCCGCAATCAACCCCTTCGATAGCGGGCGCTGCCATGCGGCAGATACGGACACCGACGAGATCCCGACGCCCGAACCGCGCGTTGCCCGATTCGAGCGGATGGCTTATGGCATGTTCATCCACTGGGGGATTTATTCGCAATTGGGACGAGGCGAGTGGGTTATGAACCGGGAGAAGATCCCAAAGTCGGAGTACCAGAAGCTGCGCGACACGTTCACAGCCAAAGACTTCGACGGTCGCCGCATCGCCCGGATCGCTCGCGAGGCGGGCATGAAATACATCACGCTCACCTCCCGCCACCACGACGGCTTCAGCTTGTACGACACTCGCGGACTGAGCGACCACGACGCGATGCACACGCCTGCCCGGCGCGATCTGATCAAGGATTTCACGGATGGATGTCGTGCCGAAGGGATCACGCCGCTCCTCTATCACACCACGCTCGACTGGTGGCAGGACAGTTTCCGGGACGACTTTGACGCCTACCTGGAATACCTGCACAAATCCATCGAGATCCTCTGCACCAACTACGGGCCGCTGGGTGGTTTCTGGTTCGATGGCAACTGGAGCAAGAAGGACGCGGACTGGAAAGAAGATCGCATGTACCAAATCATCCGCCGCCACCAGCCGCAGGCGATCATTGTCAACAATACCGGTCTACACCAGAGGGGAAAACTAGGGAATCCCGAGATCGACTCGGTCACCTTCGAACAGGGCCGACCCACGCCGATGGATCGCCGCGGCATGAAGAAATACGTCGCCGGCGAAATGTGCCAGACCATGAATCGGCACTGGGGTATCGGCGTGAACGATTTCGCGTACATGGGACCACCGCAAATCATCGAGAACCTCTGCGCCTGCCGTAAGGTTGGCGCGAATTACTTGCTGAACGTTGGTCCGACAGCCGAAGGCGCGATTCCCGATTACGAATCGGCCGCACTGCGCCGCAGCGGCGACTGGGTTCGTATGCACGCCGACGCGGTGTACCAGGGCAAGCCGGCAGGTATCGAAGGTGGCGGAGACGATTTCGGCCTCGACGCCGACGGGCGCCTGTACCTGTTCGTGCATCGTCTGGGCGTTCGAGGCGATAAGAACGTGACGGTCGGCCCGACCGGCGCCGGCCCGCGGACGTTTACGGGCGTCAAAAAGAAAGTCACCGCGGCCCAATGGGTCGACAATGGCCAAACGTTGAAGTTCCAGCAGGATCTCGACGCCGGCACGCTCACCGTCCACTGCACCGGTTTCCCCTACGGCACGAATACGGTGGTGCGGCTGGTGAAACTTGCCTAAGGCGAGCGGCAGATAAGAATTTACCCGTGGGGCAAGCTTCCAGCTTGCCTTTCCGGGCAGATTCGCAAGCTGGAAGCTTACGCCACGGTACGATACCAAACGCCGCTCGCCTAGGACGAAATCCAAGACGGCCCCGCCGCCTCCAAATAGCCCGGCGATCTAACGGTCAGATACGACGCTTTCCTTGTGGCCAAAGATCTTCCCATTTGCAGGCCGTGCCTTTCGCATCACCGTGGGCGGCTTCCTGGTTCATGGAAGAACAGGAAGAATCTGAGATTTTCCGTAAGAAAACGGCCGGTCGAGTCAACTATGTAGGCGATGAACGTGCCGTTGTGAGAGGTGCCTGATGTGACGGATTGGCCCGAGATTGTCCAACAGCACGGCCCAATCGTTTGGCAGACGGTCTACCGGCTGCTGAGCAACGAGGCCGATGCGGCGGATTGCTTTCAGAACGCCTTTTTGGCGGCGTTGGAAGTATCTCGGACGCAAACGATCCGCAATTGGCCCGGATTGTTGAAGCGATTGGCGACTACCAGCGCGCTGGCGCGACTCCGTCAACGACATCGTGAGTCGGGACGCGTGGCCAGCCTTCCGCAGGAGCCGCTAGGCGACGATAACGCCCTCGATCCAGTCTGCAGAGTCGAATCCAAAGAACTTGCTGAGCGACTGCGGCTGGCGTTGGCGAGCCTCGACGAGCGGGATGCCGAGGTGTTGATCCTGGCACACATGGAAGAGCTCAGTTACAGGCAGATCGCCGAGCAACTCGGCGTGACCGTCAACCACGTGGGCGTGCTGCTGAACCGTGCCCGATCGAACTTGCGATCGCGGCTACGAAATGATGGCCTAGGCCCGACAACGGACGGTTGTTAGAGGGAGATTCCGTGATGAACGGTCGCAGAGAAAAATCGGCCGACGATTTGGTTAGTCAGGCGTTCGAAGCGCTAAGCGACTCTCCAATTCCCAGGGGTCCCTCGCCCGACCTAGTGGCCTCGACGGTGGAGGCTCTATTGGCTTCACAAGATGCGCCGGGCACCATCCGGCAACTGAAAAGGAGAAAGCTGATGTTTCGCATTGCACGCTACAGTGGATTCGCCGCTGCCGCTTCGATTCTTGTCGTATTAGGCGTATGGTTTCTCGCAGTGAACGGCGGTGCGGGCGTCGCGTTTGCCGACGTTGTGCAGAACGTGAAAGAGGCAAAGTCCGTCACACTGACCTGTCGGCAAAAGCTCGGCCGGCAACCCGAGCTTGAGTTCAAATGGTCGCTGCAGGGAAACGCAATCCGGATGGAGATTCCCGGTCAGATGACCATGATCGGCGATATCCAGCAGAAGAAGGGGCTGCAGCTTGACCACCTGCGCAAGATTGCATATCAGGTTCCGGCCCACAATGACTTGGCCGCCAGCTTCGCCAATCCCATTGAACAATTCCGCAAGATCCGACCCGAGGACGCTCGTCGGCTGGGCGAAGAACAAGTGGGCGAGCAGAAAGCGATTGTCTATCAGCTTGAGAAATTCGAATTCATGGGTATCAAAGCCGAAGGAGAGATGAAGATTTGGGTCGATCCCGGAACCGAACTGCCTGTGAAAATCCAAATCGGCCTCAACAGCCGCCGCGGCTCCAAGGCGGAAGATCGCCCGTTTGACACCGTAATGACTTTCGAGCGATTCACATGGAACAAACGCCTCGATCCGAAACTCTTCAGCCTGGAGATCCCGGAGGGATACGAAGCGAAGGAAGGTCAGCCCGGCCCGACAGGTTAGACTAGTAGTAGCTGAAACGACCGCGGGTCAACGGGAAACGCGACTATCGTTCGTACGGCACACCGGATTCTGCGGTCAACAGCCCGAGGTTACGCGTGGGTCCGTCCGCGGTCAGCACGTCGCGGACCGACGCAAAACCGAAAAAGACTCGCATCAAGTTATCTAGCGCCCGGGTCTGGATGCTCAAGCCGTTGAGCCACTGGGAGACGGTTTCCGGAGCCACCCCCAGCCGTTCGGCGAAAGTCTGTTGGGTCAGCCCCAATTCGCCCAAACGCCGCCGGATGTCTTGCGGCCGCAGCAACCCGAGAAATTCGCGAAGGGCGGTCGTGATCTGCTCGTCGGTGCGGTTGGTGAAGAACTCCTCGCCGCACCGTTGGCACCTGTCGATCGTCAACCGGGAAATGTGGAACCTGTGCAGGCGCCCGTCGTGCTTCACTTCCGCATCGTACGCGATCTCCGCCGGCGTCACGGTCGTCTCGCCGCACTCGGTGCATACGCGAGGGTGGGGCTTCGTTTTCAAGTCGACAGCACCGCTCGTGTCGTCACACATCGTGGAGACTCACTATGGTGATGACGGGGCCGGTCGAAGTCACGTCGAGCGTCGTTTCGACGTACATCAACCGCCCATCGATTTCGAGGCGAAAGTCAAAATGGTATTCATGGCGACTCGCGTACTCGGGCCGCCGCTCGCGGACTTGGTCGATGACGCCGCCCGCTTCGACGTACTCGTGCAACAGCTTGGCGATGGACCTTTGCGAATGGGCGTCCAGCAGGCCACGGAACTGCTCGGCCGCTTGCCGTTTCCAGACCACAAACCCGTCGCACCGCCATTCTTGAAGCGCGTCGCGGAAATGGGCCAGTAATGTTGGATCCGTCAACGGGGCCATCGGCATCTCTACCAGCCACACGAATCGCCGCTTGTTGCCACGTTAGAAGGATAGGGGGAACGCTGACATATGTCAAGAATCGGGCGGGCGCGTCCTGTGTAGCCGATTCGTACTTGCCCGGATGGAATTCGTCTCGGTCTGAGAATTCAACTCATCCAGTTCATCTCGTTGTGGTGCATCATTCGGTGTCGTTGGAGTTTGATGGCTCGGGCATCTCCATCAGCCACAGGCAATCTAGATACACCTCGCTCACTCCCGTCCTGCCTCTGGCGATGTAGAAGACGCCGCCTTTCTCAGTCGGCTTCCACGGGCCGATGTCGAACACCTGCCAGGTTCCGTCGACTTCGTTGAGCTTGATGCGGCGACTGCAGGTCCGTGGCTGATCCGGATTGTGGATGCCGACGGTGATGGCATCGTCGTCGGTGCGTTGGAGTGCGGTTGCCTTGGCGCGGATGAACATTCGGTAGCTCTTTCCGACGTTGAAATCCCAAGGATACCCGAAACTGTGTTGAATCGACCACCCGGGCGAAATGACCGCTTGCGCCCAGCCGTCGGTCGCGCCATCCACCTTCTTCAGGAACCTGACTTGACCATCGAGTTGAGCAGCCTGGAGGAAGTGGCAAGTCGCCGGATCGACGTCCTTGATTTCGGACGGCAGGTCGCCTTTGATGTCGCGCTGTTTGATCTTCCCGTAGTCCAACGCCCAAGCGAACAACTCTTCGGCATGATCGCCTTCGCGCACTCGGCTGATCCGCGCCGACCGACCGACACGTGCAAATTGTTCCGTGTACGCAGTCCACGACAGATCCGAGCAGGTATCACTGACCGGCTCCCATAATTGGCCTGCCCGTTTCAGGATCACGTATTGCACCGGAATATGGTCGATTTCCACCCGTCTTCGCAGTTCTGGATTGTCTCTGACCGCGGCTTCTGCTTGCTGGAAGAGTTGCTCCGCGCGCGCCATCAAATCCGGAGACAGGTACGGCGCCGAAAGATACGTTCTTCGCGTGCACCAGATCGGCGTACGATCCTCTGCAATGGCGTCGTGCAGCATGTTCGCATATTCGAGAATGAACCGGCCCGCCTCGGGGCCGTAGTACCCAAGACAGAACTCCTCGATCAGCTTTTTGTCGTCAACGTCGGGGTCCCACATCGCTTTGGCAAGGATCCACGTGCACAACGGCGAGAATTGCCCGTGCCGCGTCGTGTGGCTGCCCTGGTGCATGATGCCGCGCACTTTGTGATCGGCGTAGAACTTGACGTTCGGTGCCAACACGTAGTAGTTCGGGTACGGCAGGACGTAGTGGGTGAAGTTAGTTGTGTAGTCCCAGATGTAGAGCTTTGGGGCAAGCTTGGACCATCCTACAATGTCAGCTTTGAACGCCGCATTCTCCTCAGGGTATGCCTCGGCCAGCGGTTGCCCGAAGTTGCACTCGATGGAGCACAACGTGATCGCCATCTTGTCGTCCGGCGCGATGGCGGTCGGCGGCTTTCGAGTCCAGCGATAGGCGGGAACGTTGATGATCACATCAGCGTGCTTCTTGCGAACGATTGCGGCGATCTCTTTGGCGAAATGCACCTGTGCGCCACCGTGGGAACCACACTGATCGGCCAGAGCCTCGCAACCGTCGCACTGGCAGTAGTTGCTGTTGTCGTTCTGACCGACGGTGAAGAAGCGCCAATCGGGATGCTCCGCGACGAGCCGCATGATCGAGTCCGCCATCAGCCGGACCACGTCTTGGTTGGAGAAACACGGCTGGCCGGGAGTGTGCTTGCCCGCTCGC
Source organism: Pirellulaceae bacterium (assembly GCA_016784735.1). Lineage (GTDB taxonomy): Bacteria > Planctomycetota > Planctomycetia > Pirellulales > Pirellulaceae > JADHUC01. The sequence goes on from JADHUC010000247.1 coordinate 18,302, forward strand.
AGTGCATAGTAAGTCGGGTGTTCGCTGAAGTACTTGCTGGGTGGAAGCAACGCGTCATAGCTGTGCACAAGCGTATGGAATTTCCACGCTCCACCGTACTCGGGCTTCATGTCCTTGTAGAAGCCGCCGTTCACCTTGTTCCGCGCACGCCAGAGCATGGATTCTTCGGAATTGTCTATCTCGCCATACAGCATGTCGCGATACTCCAACGCGGGCACGTGTCGCTCGTCTGTATCAGCAATGCGGATGGTCTTCATAGATGGGATGGTGCTCGCATCTGGGTACCACCACCTGCAACCGAGCTTCTCCAGCAAGGTGAACACACCGTACATCGTCCCACGCTCGCGTCCCCCAGCGATGACGAGCCGATCGCCAACGGTCCGAATCACAAACCCGTCCGAGCCCAGCGTGGCGGAATCGAGTTTCACGCCGAGCGACCGCACCGCTTGGCCATCGCCGATCAGAATGGCCTTGGCGGGCAGCGATTCTCCCTCGGATTCGATATCGAGCGTCGCCCCACTCATCCGACGAAAGTGTGAAGCCAAGTCCTTGGCGGCCCACTTCTCCGACGGCGAGGCTTCTGCGGACAGCAGTATCACGTATTGGCTGTTCCCATCGGCGACCACCGTGAGCGATTGCTGCGCGGCAGGGGTCGCGACCGACAGACTGCACGCGAGCGCGAGCAACGG
>JADHUC010000248.1 GCA_016784735.1 Pirellulaceae bacterium
GGTTCCGAGTCAGATGAGCCGGGGCGAAAAAGCTCGCTGCTCCGCCGAGGATTCCGTAGAACTCGTCATAGCCACGATCGACCGGGAACACGTGATACGGCTTTCCCGCAAGATGCCATTTACCGGACATCCGCGTCTGATATCCGATGCGTTTGAGCGCTTCAGGCAGCGTCTCACAACGCCGATGCACCGCGCCCGCGACCATCGAAGTCTTGTGGTAGACGCCGGTCAGCAATGCGGCCCGAGAAACCCAACACATGTTCTCGCTGTAGAAGTTCGTAAAACGCAGACCACCCGTGGCGAGCCGGTCGAGGTGCGGCGTACGAATCTCGCCACCGAAGCATCCGATGTCCGAATAGCCCATGTCATCGGCCATGATGATCACGATATTCGGTCGGCTGGCCGCGTTGGCGAGTGAGCCGCTCACAAACAGGGCGACAACGACTGCAATCCAGGTCTTGTTCATAGTTATTGCTTTCGAAAGTTGAGGCTTGTCTAACGCCGAGCCGGCAAGGCACTGTTGTGGGCGGGTCTCCCGACCCGACCACGTTGCTGACCGAAGGTCTCCCCTTTTTGCCATGATGGAGACCTTCGGTCGATCGGGTGGGGCGGTCAGGAGGCCGCCCCACAACTGCGGTGTTTCACTTCTTGAATTGGGTCAAGAGTTTGATCATCCCCTGGCCAAGCGATTCGCCGACGAGCATATAGGTTTCGGCGTTGCGGTTGTAATGGCAGCCGAAACTCTTGGCGAGTTTCGCTACGACGGTGATTGCTTGAACGATCCTCACTTCAGTTTCTCTGCCGCGCCGGTGCCGAGCTGGGTAGCGATCACTTCGAGGCTCTTTGGCCACTGGTCGAATTTGATGCTGAGGGCACCGTCGATTTGCGGTGTGCCGATTCCTTCCACCAAGGAAGCGGCCGGCTGGGCGTAGAGGAAGGGGACCTGCTCTTGGCCGTACGTCTCGGCAAGGCTGGCGGCGTAGACCTCCAGCGACGGTGAATACTTCGAGACGTCCTCGCCGATGTTGTCTTTACCCGGGATCCAGGTCACGCCGCGGACTACGAACGGGGTTAGCGGACTGATGCAGAAGTTGTACGTATGCGTCGCGGTCTCGGTGCGGCTGGCCCATTGGTTGTAATAGGGCTCGGGGAAGGCCGGCGCCTGGTCCGCCAGTTCCGTGGGGATCTCCTCGCCCGCCTCCAGCAGAGCCGCCACCTTGCGGTTATACTGCTTGACGGTTTCGATGTACGCGACGACGGCTTTTTTGCAGACATCGGTGTTCGGGTAGGCGAGGTTGAGGTCGTCGCGCTCCTTTTCGAAGCCGGTGGACTTCCGCATGCCCTCGTAGGAAACCCAGGTCAGCGGCGGGTTTTCCGCACCCAGCGTGACGATACCGACGGGCACCCCGGGCTGCTGGACACGGGAGGCGAAATGGTAGGCGACCACGGATGGCGGATTCCCGACTTCGTCGAAATCCGCAGGCTGCCAGGAAGCCACATACTTGCCGCCGCCGATCTCCATTCTCAATTTGCGCGGCGTCCGGAAGCGCCGGGCCTTGGTCTTGATGCGGAACTCGCGGACCAGCGGCAGGGCTCTGGACGAGACCGCTTCGCCTTCCTTTGGCCGGATCAGTTCACCCGACAACTGACGAGAGCCGGTCATGATCCAGACATCACCGACGAGGACGTCCCGGATTGTGCGCGCCTCCCCGTTACTGCAGTGAATTTCAAGATCGCGTCCCTGGCTGGAGGCGGGCATGGGGTCGAGGGTGACACGCCAGCGTTCGAATTCATCGACCGTGGTTTGCTTCTTCTGATCACCGAAGGCGACGCGCATCTCGGTGCCGGGAACCCCGTGTCCCCAGACGGGTACGGGGAGGTCGCGCTGGATGACGGCGTGATCGCGGAACAGAGTTGCGGGGAGCAGGTAGGTCTTCTTGCCCCACTTTCTCTCCGCATCGGCCTGGGCGGCTGCGACGATCTCCGGATCGTCCTCGTTGAACATCTGCTGGCCGTCGAAATACGCGAAGGGGATCGCCGGCAGCCCGGCGCGGTTGTAGAGATTGGCACCGATTGGGCTGGCGCTGTAAGCGTACTGCACGCCTTGCGGCTGCGGGACGGCCTTGCTGGTCACCTCGACCTCGTCGCCATCGATGACCGCTTCGGCCGGATGCCAGACCTTGTCCTTGCCGGCGAGCCGGAAGTGCTTCAGCTTCTCACCCGGCGTCTCGCGAGCCGGTTCGACGTAGGCCGACGGGTCCTTTTGGTAGTCGGCCTGCATGCCCTTGCTGGCGACCATTAGGCTGCCGCCGGCACCGCGCTGCTCGAACTGCACGCGCACCTTGTTGCCGTCGACCGTATACGACTTGAAGATCGGCCCGGCATAGGGAATGTCCTTGTCGTATTCATGGGCCAGCGCCCAGCGGGCGAGCCGCCTGCCTGGGTCGAGCTTGTTGAAATAGTGAATGCCCGTGGGGCGGGCGCTGTTAAGGTCGTGTTGCGGGACCATGCCGACGTTCTTCGCACGCATAAAGAAGAGAGTCTGGGCCTCGCGGATGTCGGCGAAGCCGACGTTGTTGGGATCGGGTTCACCGTAGCATTGCATCTGGGTGAAGTACAAGCGAAGCTCGGGCCGCCCCCAGTTCTTGCGCCAGCCATTAATCAGCGCCTCCATCTTGTCGGCGTAGATCTTGCCGTCGCCAGCGTTGCTGGTTCCCTGGCACCAGATGGCGCCGCGGATCGCATAGGGGACCAGAGGCGCGATCTTCTTATTATACATTCGCGCCGGGCCCTTCCATTCGTCGGCGATCCCCGGCAGCGTCGGTCGCGGCAGGGCGGAACCGCCGCGTTTGATCAATTCTTCGCTGTCTTTCTGCCAATTGCGCAGGTCGTTATAGAAATCCTCGTGCGCTGCCTTGCATTCCGGCGTTCTCGGGTCGCTCTGGCGCATCTTCAGCGCAATGTCCTGCAGCTTAGGGTGCGGGGCGAAGCCTTCGTAAGCGGCCCATGTTTCGATCGGTGTGGCGCCATGCGAGCTGCGCAGGATGCCGATGGGGACCTTCAGTTCCTCGTAGAGCGTCCAGGCGAAGGCGAGCGAGAGGGCGGAGAATGAGCCGGCCTGCTTCGAACTCTTCCAGCCGTCTGCCGAGGTCGCGCGCGTGCAGGGGAAGATGGCCGAACCAATATCCGCGGCGTATTCCCGCACCGGATGTTCTTCCTTCGAACGCTGCAACGTTCCGGCCAGGTCTCGACACATGGCCTTCCCGGCAACCCATTCCATATTCGACTGGCCGGAAGCAAACCAGACCTCGCCGACCAAAACACCTTTGCAGGCAAGTGATTCGCCACTGGATGAGGTGACTGTGAACTCGCGCCCGTCAGAGGAAGCCTCGAGAGGATCGAGTTCAACCATCCACTTGCCTTTCTTGTCGGCTGTGGCGCTCTTGGTCTGGCCGGCAAAAACAACGGTCACCTTGCTGCCCGGCTTGCTCCAGCCCCAGACAGGGACGGGCATCTGGTGCTGCAGAATCGCGTTATCGGCGAACGGGGCGCCCAGCTCGATGGCAGGCTTGGGTTTCTCGGCGGGCGTTTGCGCGGCGCCCTTCCCGACGAAAAGTAAGAGCAACATGGCTGCCGCGATGGCGAAAACCGTCGCTGTCCTGGTTGGTCCGTTGTTCATCGCTGCCGTATCTCCTGTTCGTTGTTCGAAGGCTATCCCGTTCCCCGTTGTGGGCGGGTCTCCCGACCCGGCCACGTTGCCGACCGCAGGTCTCCCATCCGCGAACCGTCGGAGACCTACGGTCGATTCTGTGGGGCGGTCAGGAGACCGTCCCACAACAGGTCGAAGGCTATCACGTTCGTGACGGCCTCGGGTGTTAAAAGCGCCTGACTACTTTTCTTCCCTAGTAGCGGTCCTCCAAAAGCCAATTCTATCGGAGTTGACCGAGGATCGGTAGAATGACGAACCGTACGAAGGGAATGCCTGATGGTGCTGGAGAGTATCGGCAAACAGTCTCGGAGTCGTGCATTCGCGAGATATTGGATTCTCGTTGTCTTTCTGGTTATCGCAGCCACTGTCTACGCCGATGCGCCCAGCCGGGAAGATGCGGTCGCCGAGATGCAGCCGTATAGCGGGGACTACGGTTCGCGGATGACGAAGTCTTCGACCGGCTTGCCGTCGCGGATTTCGATGGGATCGCTGACGGCCAGTACGGCGGCTGCGTTCGAGCTGCTGTGGTCGTCTTTCAGTGTCAGGCGGTATTGGCCGTCGCCGAGATGCGGGAGGTTGATTAGACCGTTCCCGCAGGGGTGCACAGGCGAGTACGAGGCTTTGGCGGTGTCCCCGTATGCCTGAAGTTGATCGAGTTTGACAAAACGTCCCTTCAGCAGACGCCCTTTGCGGTCCAGGATTTTGCCCGTGATGCGGCCGGTGGGCAGTTTGAACTCGATGTCGTCGCGATCGCTGGCGATATCGAACTTCTTTGTCACCGTCTGATTCGACATGTAGCTATAGCAGCCGATGGTGAGTTCGCCATCAGGCACGTTCAGCAACTGGAAGACGCCGTCTTCACCGGTGTGGGTGGATGAAAACCGGTTCTGGGCTCCGATGGTCGTCCTGACGTGAATGTTGCGCGCCGGCTGGCCGTCGCATGTAACGCGGCCACGCACGCGCCGCCCTTCGTCCAGCACGATGCGGTGGGTGACCGTTTTTCCCGCCGTGATGGGGACGCTCAGCCGCATATTCTCGTCTAGCATCCTCTTGGGATCGGTTAGGACGATATAGTGTTTGCCCGCCTTGATCCCTTTGACCAGAAACCTGCCCGCGGCGTCCGTCTCGCCGGTCGGGGCGTTGCCCACGGGGCCGAATCCGCCGCTCCGGACCGTAACGCCGGGCAGGGGACGGCCACCCTTGTCGACGACTTCGACGATCAGATCACCCCAGGCCTCCTCACGAATGGTCAGAACCACCTCGGCCTCCGTCTGACCGTCGGCGACCGTGATCTCGGTCTTCGGCAGCGACTCGCGCGACGAGCCTTGGTCGACGGGACGGAGGGTCAGTTTGTAGACGCCGGCCGGGACTTTGAACTGGAAGCCGCCGTCGGCGTTGGGGATCGCTTCTCTGTCGAAGTGGAATCCGCCCTCGCCATGCCCACCGATCAACACGCGGGCTCCGGCGACGGGTTTTCCTTGTGCATCGACCAAACGCCCCCGGATCACACAAGTCGGCACCGGCAGCACGACCTCGGCGCGCGTCGAGCCGCCGGGCGCGACCTGGACGCGGCGTAGGACTCCGACGCCCGACGGCGTCGAGATCCAGATTCTGCCATCGCCCGGCGGAAACGCTTTCAGTGCGAACTCGACCTCGCCGCCGCCCGTGATTCGCTGTTTCGGCAGGACCAGCCGCGGGCTTTCGAGATAACCTTGAACCTCGTAGTCCACCACCGGCTCGCCCGAACTCCAGCGGACGTTGCCGGTCACGACGCCGTTTCGAGCCATGACGACCGTCAGGCCGCTGAATCCGTCGCCCTCTCGCGAAAGGCGCAGGCCTCTCCCAGAAGAATCGGGCTCGGGCGATTGGATCGACCAACCGTCGGCCCCAATCCGGAGAAACGCGGCGCTCAGGCTTTCGTCGACGGGGATGCTGAAAAGCCCGTCGTCGCCCGTGACGGTCGGTTTGACGCCAGAAATCGGCACGTTCGCGCCGTACATGTAGCCCAGGCCAACCGTCACGCCGGCTAAAGGCTGCCCTTCGACATCCACCACTCGGCCCGAGATCGAGGACGCCGCGCTCTCCGGCAAGACAATCTCGATGGATTTGGGCACAGCGTGTTCCTCGACGGTGATGTCTCGGATCAGCTTTGCTTGGCGGTGCGGCCCAATGACGCCGATGGAGAATCGCGACGTCACGGGCTCCGTGGCGTAATGGCTGATCCGCAAGTCGTTGGCGTTCTCCCGTGCCGCGCGGATGGCCCATTTGCCGTCCGCGTCCGACATGGTCATTCCCAATTGGACGACTGAATGGAAAAAGACCTTGGCGTTGGACAGGTTCCAATCGGGCATAAACCGGCGATACCACGTCTTTCGGGCGTCGCCTGCGAAGCAGACGACCCGCGCCGCGGCCACCGGTTGGCCCGCCGAGTCGATGATCCGGCCGCTGAACGAAAGCGGCTCGGCCGGCACAAGCGTGACATCCAGATCGAACTCCTTGCCGGGCGTTGCCTCCAGTTTGAGTTCCTGGTGGTGGAAGTACCGGATATTCGGCTCGGGCTTTGATGGGGGCGTACCTTCTGGCGAGACCAAGATGATCGCCCCGGCGGGTTGACGGCGAGGGGCAAGGATTTTTACGGGAAGAGAATCGGCCTGATCCGTGCTCAAAGCCAAACGTCCCAGGTCAAACCGGCCGTCATCGTCGGTGATGGCATCGCCGGATCCACCGGGACCAGCCGCGCAACTGACGCGTACGCCAGCGACCGGTTTGCCGTCCGGATCGCTAACGGTTCCTCGGACGCGAATCGTGCCCGAAAGCTGGACGTCGCCCAAATCCAACGTCTCGCCTTCGATGGCGCCCGTCAGCTTGATCTGGGCGAAGCCGCCGCCCTCGGAGACGACGACCAACGTTTCGGTGAGGCGGCCCGTGCGGATCAAGAATCGCCCCTCCGCATCGGCCTGGGCACGTAGGTATTGATGCTTGCTGTCCATGTCCCAAAATGCTTGGATGCCGGCGAAGGCGCCGGCGGCCGGCTGGCCGTCGTGTCGCAGCGCGCGGCCGACGATCGTGGTCATGGGTCGGAGGCTAATCTCGCGGAAGCCCTTCCGACCGGCAGTCAGCGGAAACTCCGGCCGCTCCAGGAAGTCCCCGCGTGTCGGCGGTTCGTAGTGAGTGTCCGAGGCAGCGCCGGCTTCGTATTCGCCCGGCGGCAGGCGGTCGAGCGAGAACCGGCCCGCGTTGTCCGTGGTGGCGGTGCGCGCGAAGCCGCTGCAAAAGGGAGGCTTGAGCGTCACGGTGCAACCGCCTATCGGCTTGCCGGAGAGTTGGTCTTTCACGACTCCCGTCAGCCCGGCTGGTGGTCCCAACGTGAAATCGACGGACCGATCGCGGTCGCGGACCATTTGATACGGCGAGATCAGCTTGGCCGTTTCGGCGTGCATGATGCCTTGACCCAAATGGCCGGCAACGACGATCCGGTAACGGCCTTGGGCATCCGCGCGAACCTTGGCACTGTAACCGTACTCGCCGATCAGAACCACCGCGGCGCCGGCGGCTGGTTCCCCCGAGTCGGCGCGGACGATGCCGGACAGGTCGTGACGCTCGCGTGGTTCGAGCTTGAGAACGATCTCTTTGCCGGTTCCCGGTGAAGACACCGGAATCTCGCCACCGCGGCCTTCGACAATGACGTAATACTTGACGTCGGCCAATGGCGCCGCGATGTCGAATCGTCCTTGCTGATCTGTGCGGACCCGGACTGTCAGCGCTTCCCGAAGTGGATGCTGGTGGAATGTCACAAGCGAGACCTCCACGCCCGGCACCGGTTCGCCTTTGTCGTCCACAACTCGACCAAACAGACGTTTCCCGTCCACGGGTGCCGCCTCGACCGGGCCGGCGAATTCGATGGCCGCTGCTACCGCCACGACCATCGCCACCGCGAGCAGCCCCGCGGGCCAACTGCTTGCCAGATTTCGTTCGGTTTGGCCGGTGCCCAGGATCAAGCGGATGCGAGCCAGCAACGGCTTGCGACCATCCAGGAGGCCAACCGCCGGCACAGGCTGCGCAGTCGCAAGCCGCATCCGTCCCGCTTGCTCCAGAGCGGACGCGTAAGCCACCGGATCGCCGGTGTGTTGGACGGCCATTTCGTCGCAGCAGATCTCGCGCTCGGCCCGCACGCGCGACGACAACCACCACAGCGCCGGATGGTAGAACAGGAGCGTTTCAATGATGCGCTCTACCAGGTTCACGAGCGGGTCGAGCCGCCGAACGTGGGCCAGTTCGTGCGCGATGACGGCCTCCAGCAACTCGGGAGGCATCCCCGCGGCCAACGACGCCGGCAACAGCACCAGCGGCTTCAGGTAACCAACCACCAGCGGCCCGACGGCGGACGGCGAAAGCCAAATGCGGTCGGCGGCCGCGCCGAATCGCTTGCCCAATGCGGCGGCGCGGCGGCGTAACTCGTCAGGCAACGGCAGCAACCCGCGGCGCCAGCGATAGCTGCCCGCCACGCCAAGCAGCATCCGTCCACCCAAAACAACCACGCCCGCCAGCCACGCAGCCAACGACCAAGGGACCGCCCGGCGCCCGACTTCGACGATTTTGTCACGCAAATCCTGAACGACGGCCGTACGCGGAGTGGGTTCGGATGCGGTGGGCAATGGGACCGAAGCATGCGTTGTCTCGGCCCGCTCTCGGGACACCGCCACCTCGGACGGTTCAGGCGTGGGCGTTTCCAGGCGAACCGTTTCCGGAGGCGACGCAAACGCCGGAGCGTCATCAGCGTCGATCGTTTCAGCAACGTCCGCGCGCGGCGTCTCCAGCCACAGATAGGTCGCTACAGGACATATCGCCATGACGGCGAATCCGAACAGGTAGGCTCGGTAGCGTGCCACGCCGCGCCGCAGTCTGAGCAGGCCAAGCAAACCGGCGGTCAGCAACGCAACCAGCGCCCCCTGCCAGAGGAAATGCAACAGCGCGAATCCCAACCGTTGCCAACCGGGCTGTGAAAAGAAGTCGATGACTGACATCATCTGTCTCCCCAAAAGGTCAGTTACGTTTCGGCTTGGCGCGTGTGGCGATGATGTCGCGAATTTCGTCAAGTTCCTCGTCGCTGGGATTCGCACCGTCCAGCAGGTTGGTCACCAATGCGCTGGCCGACCCGTTGAATGCCCGCTCGAGCAAGTCGCCCACCATGCGTTTCAACGTACGATCGCGCGGCGCCTTGGCCGCATAGACGAACGCCCGGCCGCGCGGTGTGCGTTCCAGTAGGCCCTTATCGGACATCACGCTCATCAGGCTCATCACCGACGTGTATGCCCGCGGCGGGTCGTGGTCCAGCAATTCCATCGCCTCGCGAACGGTGCAAGGACCGCGTTCCCAAATGATCTGCAATATCTCCAACTCAGCGGGAGTCGGACTTTCGCTTCGCGGTCTCGCCATGAGCGTATTTCTCCTGTCTTTCCGTGTTCGAATCGCATTCTACGGTAAAACCCGTAGTTTGTCAACTGCATAAACCGTAGATTGCGAGCCTCTTCTGCGATGAGTGTCGATCAAGGGGGAGAAAGACAGCCAGTCTACTTCTTGGGAGTCGCCAACGATTGGCCGGGCTTTGGGAGCGCGAGGGACGCAGGCAGGTCGCACTCGGCTCTCCTACCTCGGTCCATAGTGCGGCACGGGCCTGCCCACTTCGTAACAGCCCAGATCCGGCGCGGCGCCGGTGTAGCCGTCGTTGATGCCGGGCAGAACGAGGCCCGCGTCTACGGCGGGGGAGCCGGGCCGCAATTGAAGTGCGTTTGGGGGCGCATCGAGGCCGGGGCCTGGGGGCACGGCCGGTGCGGCGAAGACGTCCCAGTCCACGAGCACGGCGTGTTTCATCCGGCCGGTGTCCTCGGCGAACGCCGCCATCGTCTGGTATCTGACATTGTTGCACTTGACCAGCGCCGTGGGCGTCGCGACGTTGTAGCCGGTGTAGTCCAAGTCGAGCGGGTGCCCCTGCGTGCTGAGCCAGTAGCCCTGCTCGCCGCGCAGTCCGAGGAGCAGGTTGTTCATGATGTGGGCCTCGTGGAAGTTGCCGCCGTAGAAGGCCTCGCGCGACGCCGTGCACGTGTTATGGGCGATGATCATGCCGGTCGGGTTGACGTGCAGTTTGAAGGGCTTATTGGTGGTGTTGTGCATGGCGTTGTAGAGCATGTAGCCGGGGCCGCCGAAGACGGGCTGGAAGCTCATGCTGCTGAAGGTATTCGTAAGGCGATTCCGGAAGAGGCGCGTGTTGTGATAGACGTAGTCGGCCTCGATACCGTCGTCCGTGGCGTTGCGAAGGTCGTTGTAGCAGACGTCGAGCGAGCCGGTGTTGGGTGCGCCGCGCCCTCCCGCGAGGCTGATCGCGTCCCAGCAGTTTTCGATGCGGTTGTAGGCGATGACGTGCCCGGCACCCGACAGGTTGACACCGTAAGAGGACCTCTTCCTTCCCTTCTCCCAACTCGCCGGGCCCAAGACCTCGTTGTCTGTTACGAACCAGCTCTTGCAGTTCCTGGCTTCCGCGAGCACTTGGCCGTCCCGCACCTTCTCCGCCCGACCTTGGGCAATGATGCCACCGTAGCGAAACTCCTTGAACACGCAGCGGCGGACGACGATGTGCTGGCAGCCGAAGGTCTTGATGCAGCCCTGGTTGGCCCCCTTGAAGGTGATGTCCTCAAACTGCAGGTGATCCTGGCCGGAGAAAGCTAGCGACTCGTCCTTGCCCGTACCGTCAAAGACGACCGCGTCCCGGTCGGCGCCTCGCCAGACGATGGGTTTGCCTGGCTTGCCGCTCTTCGTGAGCGCAACCGAACCGCTGTACGTGCCGGGCTGGAGGAGCATCACGTCGCCCGGCTGGGCCGCATTGTCGGCGGCCGTCAAGCCCTTAAACGGATCTTTCTTCGTGCCGGTTCCGAGGTCGGGGCCGCCATCGGCCGGCACGACATGCAGCGTCCGTAGACCTTCATAGACCGGAGGCTCGGTGCGGGTCACAACGTTGACAGTCCTGTCTGCAGTGACTCCGTCCGGGTCGGAAAGGGTGAGCTTCACCTCGTATGCCGTTCCCGGCTCGAGATCGAAGATGCTCCCCGCGAGCAGGTTGCCCACGTCGAAGGGATACTTGGGGTCGCCGCTATCCCAGCTCACGCAGCGAAGGAAGGAGAACCCCTGTTTCCAGCCAGCCGTGCCGGCCTTTCGGTAGGCGACGCTGACGGCGCAGTTGTGATTGCTGTCGCTCTCGCCCAGCAGGCGCCACTGGAACCCGGCGCAAAACAGCGTCGGCTCTTCGACGACCACCTCGCCGGGGACGGCGGCGAAGCGGCTCGTGTCGCGCCGTTCGACATAGCGCCGCGCGAGCAGGCCCAGATCCCTGCGCGCATAGAAGCCGAATGACGCCACCAGCTTCCGGGCGTCGTCGGTGTGTCGCTTCACCGCGGCCAGGTTCTCCGGCGAATCGGGGCAGCGCGACAGCGCGAAGACGGCGTTACCGAGGACGTCCGCGTCCGTATCCGTCGCCAGCACGCCGCGCAGTGCCGCTGCCGCCTGCGCGGACCCATTCCGTCCGAGCAGCCAGCACAGCTTGCTCCGCAGTAGGGGATCGGCGTCCGGGAGCCTCTCCCGGATCAGCCGGACAATCTTATCGGCGTCCGGGCCGGGGCCCGAGACGGCGCCCGCCCAATGGTACTCGACGAAGTTGGCGTCCCCAAGGCTATCGAGGACCTGACGCAGAGCCGCTTCGTCACCCGCGCGGGCCCGATCAACAAGCTCCGTAATGACACCGCGCTCCGCCTCCGCCAGTTTCCGCTCCATCGCTTCGAAGCGCGCTTGCGCCGCTGTCAACTGCTCCTGGGCGGCCTGGACCTGCCGCTGCACTTCCGCGAGATGCTTCTGCGCCGGCGTCTGCGCCTCCTCCGCGCGTGGGATGCCGCTCCACACGCCGACGACCGCCGCCGACATCAGCGTCACGCGGAACTTAATTGCACTACTCATTCCTATCATCCCGATTGGACCCGCCGCGATTCTATCACGAAAGGATAGACGACAACGATTGGATGGTGCGGGACTTATGGAATCGGATTCCGTGGTTACGATGCCTTGGGAATTTGCCCGTACCGGTGGGCGGCTTCGGCGTTGAACTGGATTTCGTCGACGTAGCGGGGAAACATGCCGACAATGACACCGTCGATGGGCTTGATGCTGGTAAAGGCGATCTTGATTGCCTCGCGGACGCGGCGCTCGTTCAGACACGCCCGGCCCGCCGCCAGGATCTTGAAGCCGAAGCACGGCTGCTTGACCTGGCGGACCACGGCGGTCATTGCAGCCGGGTCATCCTTGAAGAAGGTGTAATGCGTCATATCGAGGGTGCAGATCGGCGGGACTTTCTCCATCGCCCCTGGGACACGCTCTCGGGTGATGAAATAGAAGCACGTCATAAAGAAGTCGACGTCCCACCCCTCGTCGGCGATGCGCTTGATGCAATCGGGATTGTGGGCCGAGACACCGGCCATGATGCCGCCGTCATGCACGGCCTTGACAAAGTCACGCACCTGCTGGTGCTTCCCTTCGGCAAACAGCCGATCGGTCACCCCGCCGTGGTGTACCAGTGCGATCGGTTGGACGCTCTTGATCGCGTCCTTGACCGTCGCGGCGTCGGCGTGCAGCCCGAAGAAAGACATTTTCACGCCGCGATCCCGGGCGACCTGCACGTACTCGGAGTTTGTGTAGTTCGAGAATTGATGCGCCGTGATTCCCGCGCGCTCGCATCTCTGCAGAAACTCAACTTGTCGCTCTGGAGTGAAGTATTCCTTCATGCAATTCGTGGCGTGCGCTCCCTGATACGAGCCCCCGTTGAGCGGGTTGGCTCCGGCAACCATCCGGCTGATCCGGTACGACCCAAGCTGAATCGAAGGCAACGGCTTCACTGGAGCCGTTTCTGCGGCGGGCTCAGCCGCGTTGGCCGCCCGCGGCACTGGGCCGCCCAGCATCGGCACGGCCGCTGCCGCTGCGCCGGCGGCCGTCGTGCCCTTGATGAAATCACGACGCGAGACGTTGGCTCTGTCTTTCTGCATGGAAGCGGCCCTTTCTGAGATATTCGCGATGGAATTGGGCTCTAGCCCAAGTTACACAATTATGTCGGTCGAGTTGTCGCCCGTAAACCGGAATGCACAATTTGCCCATTCTAGGATTGGGCGATGTTGCCCAGGGTCCATGAGTGCGTGGGGCTTCTGTCATTAGGCGAGCGGCGGAGGTGTCTCCGCGTTAGGCTCCTTCTTCCCTAAGGGCTCTCTTGTCGAGTTTGCCCAGCGCGGTGTAGGGTAGTTCATCGCGAAACTCGATTACGGTCGGCATCTGGTGGCGAGCGAGACGCGGCTTCAGCCATTCAAGCAGAGTCGATTCGTCGATCGTTATCCCGCTCTTTACTGTGATGACGGCTTTCAACCGCTGCCCAAATTCGCTGTCGGCGATGCCCACAACACCACACGAGTCGATATCAGGATGTTGAGCGAGAACATTCTCCAGCTCGATCGGGTAAACGTTCTCGCCTCCGGAGACGATCATGTCATCGACTCGACCACACAGAAACAAATCGCCGTCTCGATCGCGATACGCAACGTCGCCCGTCTCAATCCAACTCCGCCGGCTGGTTGTCCAGACGCTGCGAATGCACAGGCGACCAGTTTCTCGCTCGCCAACGACTCGATCAGAAACGTCGGAGATCCTGGCTCGGACGCCGGCGATGGGCCGTCCAATGGACTCCGGTTTCCGTCTCAACATCTCTGGAGTCGCAATGATGCACACGCCTGCTTCCGACGTGCCGTACATGTTGAACAGTCTTGGTCCGATCCGCTCCAGTGTTTCCTGCGCCAATGCTGGGCTGAGCGCCGCGCCACCGGAGACAATGCACTGCAATGCAGACAGAGAAGCACTGTCATGCCGAAGCATACGCTGCAACATCAATGGAACCAGCGTAACTACGTCGACCTGTTCTTGTTCGATAAGTGAACAGGCTCGTTCGGCATCAAAACGACTCGATACATACATTGTCACTCGAAGAACGACTCCGATGAACAGCGACGCCAAGCCAAAACCATGATAGAGGGGAGTCGCAATATAGACGGACCGATACCTGGCGAGTTGCACCTGAGTGAGTAAGGCACAGAACGGTGGCAGAAACGTGAAAATGGAAGGTTTGCGGCTCGCAGATTTGGGCTGGCCCGTCGTCCCCCCCGTCATCACGACGATATTTCCCGCAACAGCCCTCTTGAGTCGTGTTTCTTCACGCGGTGGGGACGACGATATTCGGTCGATCGATTCGTCAGTCGGATGATACGCTGGGAGCGACTTCTTCCTCATCGATGGGTCTGAGAACACCGCGTCGAGTTGCTCGTCATATACCCAGAAGTCAAACTGCATCCACTGGTGAAGTGCCATTAACTGATCTGGACTCATCCCCGGATTGATCAGGAAGACATGGGCCCCCAATCGTGATGCGGCAAAGATGGACTTGATGGCAGCCGAATGATCACGGCAGGCGATTGCCACTTTCCGCCCGCGCCGGACGCCATAGTCCGAGTGCAGCCCAATCGCCACAGATTCGGCCTGCTGCCAAAGCTCAAGGTAACTCAACCGTTGCCGGTCGTCGGACACGGCAATACGCTGAGGGTGCAACTTGGCAGCGACGCGCAACAAGACCATCGGATTGGCACCGGTAGTTGCGACCGATTCTAGCAGCCGTAGCAGCCCGGTAGGAGTCAACAATCCGGCACGATGAAGTTCCGCTAGTAGCTTGAACATGAAATGCCTATCAGGTTCGTGTCCGGCGTCTGCCCACGATTGCCTCCCAGGTCCAGCGCAGCAGCACGGACGCCAGTTGCCCCACCATCAGCCACCACGGCGCATAAGTGCGGCGGCGTGAATTAATGGCTTTGCAAATGAGTGCAGCGACATCTTCGGGCTGCATCGCGGGCATCTTCCTGTACGCCTCTGTCGGTTCGATCATTCTGGTTCGGACCAGTGGCAGGTAAATCGAAGTCATGCTGACGCCATGTGCGCTGAGTTCAGGTGCAACACATCGGAACCACTGATCGAAAGCCGTCTTCGACGCCTGGTAAGCTGCCCACTTCGGTGCGGCTACGAGGAGCACATTAACCGCTGAGACATTGATTACTTGCCCCTGTCGCTCGACCAACCGCGGAATGAGCGAAAGCATCAGTTGCACAGGACCGAGGTAATTCAGATTCATGGTTCGACTGAAGTCATGTAGACGATCGAGTGCGTCGAATATCGAACGGCGGATCGACTTACCTGCATTGTTGACGAAGACGTCGACCCCACCCAGCTTGTGAATAGATTCCAGGAGTTTGTCCACCTCTGCAGTATTTGTCAGATCGCAGGGAAACACGTCGGCTCGACCTCCCGCGGCTTCGACCCTGTCTCTCACCTCATTCAGTTTCTCAGCGGTTCGTGCCACCAGCAGCAGATGGCATTTTGTTCCCGCCAGACTTTCTGCCAGACTCGCGCCAATACCATAACTGGCTCCCGTTATCAGCACGGTCTTCCCGGCCAGGCGTCGTTCGAGTTTGGAACGACTGAACCAGAGTAACGGAAAGAAGAGCAGCTTCATCGACCTACACTTCCGAAGCGAGCAAGGACGGTTGCGGCGGCGACGCACGTCGCGGTGAAAGGATAGAAAATCTGCTTTCCGCCGACAGACGTGATTCTACGAGGAGGACCGGATAATTCAAAGGAGGCAAGGAACGTGTCCATATCCACGCAGTGTGTTGATCCAACGAAGTCTGCTGCTCCGCCGGAAACCTGCAGTCCACGCATCATCACCAGCAAGGAGCTAGTCTTTGCCCCGCCCCCACCGCCCGCTTGCCGCTGAGATGGACGAGGGGGATGTTGGCCGTCGGCTCAACTCACACAGGACACGCCCTCCTGATGCACTTTGGGACTGACGTGGCGGTGAGCAGATGCCATCGTTTCGACGACGTATTTGGACCGAGTACACCGTGGCCCTCGGGCCAGGTCGAATCTGCGTAGGGGTGTCGGACATCTGTACTTTTAGCGCAGTCCAAAAGTGCAGAGGTCGATTTCACCTCCGCAGGATATCGCATCTTGCCAAATTCAGCCGGTGTGGCCGATCGCTGCGCCCTCCGGAAGTCTCTCAGAATGGTGACGAACCGGGCAAGATATGTCATCACTCCGACGACGGTAGCCGAGGCCATTCACAAACGTTTCGTGCTCCAGGTCGATGTGACCGAAGTACTCTTTGGAGCGATGGTTGTGGATGGTCCTTTGTTCTTCCATAATAGCCCGCTTCGTGGCGAGCCTTCCGGTCGGTAGAACGCTGTCCGTCTCGCTGCCAGCCACCACGATTCATGACGAGACTCATAATGACTAAACAAGATGCTCTCCTGCAACTCTTCGTCGGTATCTTGCTGACCTTCGCTATTGGTTGTTCCGGCCAAGTCGAAACTGAATGCCCTACTCAGGCCCCGCAAGTCGAAATGGCTCCATCGGTTGTTGAATCGCCACGCGAAGAAACCGGTCCGCCAGCGAGTTTCTCGGACGAGTTCATCATCCAGTCCATCGATCTCGCAAAGGAGTTCTCCCAGGACGCCGAAACGGCCTTGGCGAAGTACAAAGATCAATGGGTGCAGGTCACTGGCGCGATTACTTCCCCGGCCGGCCGGTTCGGACTTGCGAGTCAGCTTGGACTCAACGGAATAAATGACGAAGACGGTAACCACAACGTGGAGTGCCGCTTATTTGGAATGGAATTCGAGAAGATTCAAGCGGCTTCTATGACGCAAGAGGTTACCATCAACGGAAAGGTATCAGGCGTGGAGCAGGGCGACGTCCAACTGGTCGAGTGCTACTTGGTTCGCCTTGGCGAGGACCCATCGATCAAGATGAGTGTCGTCGAGCTAACGAAGTCATTTGCCGAACATTCCGAAGCCGCAGCTGCGATGTATGTTGGCAAACCGGTGACTATCGATGGCGTGATTCATGCAGTCGATGACAAAGATCGTGCCGTCTTGCTGTCGGGATACAAGCCAGTCAGTGGCGAAGCAGTCCTCGCCCGCGTACGCATCGGTTTGGTTGGCTACAACAAGGACGACCAGTTGTCGCCAGGTGATCAGGTTGTCCTCAAGGCACTGGTTCGAGAGTTCAAGAACAACGAACTCCTACTCTTTTACGGCTGGTTGATGGAAAAGCCGTAGTGAGTCTCAATATTGCTCGGGGAAAATTTCCCTCAGCCACTAACGAAGCCGTCGCACGCACCTTGCATCTCGGGAGCGTGCTGATGAGAGTCTACAACCCCTCACCCCACCCGCGCCCCCGCTATCCCTCTGCGCGGGTCGGGGAGAGGGTACGTCATGCGCAGGAAGCTATCAGCGTCTTGGAACCCGGCTTCGGCGTTGCTTGCGTCTTTGATGAATGCGATGTCCTCGGTGATTCCAGTTTCGCCGTCGTAGTGTCCGACGACGAACGCTCGGCAAATCTCTGCGGTGACAGAGCCGAGTGAATCACTCGTCGTACCGCTTATAGATCGGAACAATCCGAATCTGCTGCAAACGCGATTCCAGGGCCTCCAGCACTTGGACGTTCGGGTACTTGTATAGAGAGATTCTCGCATTCTGCATTCCCACCAACGGCAAGAGGTCCTTTAATGCACTGCCTCCGAGTTCAATCCCCAGATTCGTCGTCTCGGCTAGGGGAGAGAGGTCCGTGACCGGAGTATCGAAGAGGTCAAGATGGCCCAGGTTTTTCATCCCCGTCAACGGGGAAAGGTCCGAAATCGCTGTCGCTCTCGCGTCGAGATTCTCCAGACCCTTCATTCCAGCCAGTGCCGAGATGTCGGACAATCAACCACGCCGGACCTGGTGGCTGAGGATTGTTAAGAACGAAGCCATTCTCGTCGACTTCGTAACCGTACAATACGCTTCCGCCCATCTCGCGGACTCAGGTGACTGCCGCGTGCTGCTTCTTTGCCTTGTCGACGTTCCACGCAAGCAGACCACAGAGCAACAGCATCAGAAGCAATAGCGTTCGCAGACTGAACTGCAGATTCCGCCGCCTCGATTTCTCTCCCCTCTTGCTCATGGCTCCATCTTACACCACGGGTTCGCAGCGGCAAAACCTCGCGAATCGTGCCGTCCGCACAGCAACTTGGGCTGAGTTCATTGGAAGTCTAACGCCGGCGCTGGTATCATCCGCGGAAGCAGGTGGAATTGTACGATCTGAGAACACCCTCACCCCAACCCCTCTCTCGCAAACGGTCTTTTGATTTAGTCGAAAATCGAGATTTCGAATACAACATGTAGGTCATGCTGTGCATGACGATACCACGTATTGCGTCAGGCACAGCCTGACCTACAGTAAATCAACAGGCCGCAGGCGGGAGAGGGGGCAATCAGAGAATGAGACCCATGATTGGAAGAATGGCTTTGGGCTTTGTGGCAGTTACGGCGTTGCTGTGCCATACGGAAACGCTCGCTCAAGATGATTTGGCAACGAGGTTTCAGAAGCCCCCGGCCTCGGCTCGACCGTGGGTCTATTGGTTCATCATGGACGGCAACCTCAGTCGTGAAGGGATTACGGCCGACTTCGAGGCGTTGCAGGCGGCGGGCATCGGCGGCGTGATCATTATGGAAGTCAACGTGGGGATTCCCCGCGGGCCCGTTGCGTTCATGAGCGATCAGTGGTGCGGTCTGTTCAAACACGCGGTTGAAGAGGCAGAGCGTTTGGGCCTGGAAATCACGTTGAACGCCGGCCCCGGCTGGACGGGCAGCGGTGGCCCGTGGGTGAAAGCCGAACAGTCGATGCAACACTTGGTCGCTTCGGCCGTGGAGGTCGTCGGTCCGGCACATTTCCGCAAGGTGCTGCCGCGGCCCGAACCTCGCGAGCCATTCTTCGGCGTTGCCGGTTTGCCGCGCGAGTTGATCCAGGCTCGCAACGATTTCTACGCGGACGTTGCCGTGCTTGCCGTGCCTAGTCCGAACGACGAGTCGCGTCTATCGGATGTGGACGAGAAGGCACTTTACGTGCGGGCACCCTACACATCGAGACCAGGCGTGAAACCCTACTTGTCCGCTCCGGCAACTCATCCGGAATTCCCGCCCGATGCGATCATACCTCGGGACGGCGTGATCGATCTCACCGACCGCCTTGCGGACGACGGTCGATTGACCTGGGACGTTCCCCCCGGCGCCTGGACAATCCTCCGTTTTGGACGCAGGAACACCGGTGCCAACACTCG
>JADHUC010000249.1 GCA_016784735.1 Pirellulaceae bacterium
GCGTACTCGACGCCCTGGCCGACCCGCTCCACGACCCGTCGCGGCGCACCGCCGTGTCCCGCGCTGTCGAAGTGTCCGTCCGTGTAGCCCTGCAGGATCATGATGGGGCCGGCCTTCCCATCTTCGACCACGGCCAGCGCGATCTCTACGGCATCATCCGTGCCCCACCGCCGGCCGCCGGTAACACCCTTGGCCGGATCGACATCGTTCACGAACGCCACGTAGAAGTGATCGTTGTCCACTTCGATCCACGCCACACTCGGGTATTGGACCTTCTTCCCGTCCGTTCCCCACTGAAGATGCGCCGGGTCGTGCGTTGGCATAATCTCGCCGGTGATCTCCAGCGGAGTCCACTCTTCCGTGTTGACGACGCCATCGATCTCGATCCGGCCGCCCGCCCGCTTCACTTTGAATACGGGCAGCTCGCCGGACACCATCTGCTCCTCCTGCTCCTTCAGAACCATCCAGCGCGGCTTCCATTCCTTTGGCGGGCTTTCCGCCTTGACCGGCCATGACGCGCGCGACTCGTCTTCGTACAGCCCGATCTTGGCGAAGGGGATCGGCTTGAACCCCAGCTTCCACACCGGGGAATCCTCTCGCAGCCGGAAGTCGCCCCGCTCGACGTCCACGAACCCGGGATCGCCCTCGTCCCAGTTGTCCTCGATGGTGGTCCATTCCTTCTTCACGCCGTGGCCGCTGAGGAGTTGGAGGCCGCCCACGAACACGTTGCGAGAGACCACGCAATGCCACGGCGCGACGATAGGGTCGCGCTCCAGGATATCGGCCAGATGAGGATACTTCGTGTAGGGCGGCTCGTTGTAAGGGACCATTTTCAGTCGCTTCAAGTGCGCCCAACTGCGAGTGCTGACGATCTCGCGGTTCTCGAGCCGCTTGTAGGGGTAAGCGGCGCTGGAGTCGTTGATCTGTACTCCCACGCCGGTGTCGATGAAGATGTTGTTCTCGACAATGTTACAGGGGCCGCCGTTGATGTCCACTGCCTCCCCGACCCGGTAGCATACGTTGCCGGTGAACGTCGTCCCGGCGACGCAGCCGTCCAGGTGCATGATGCGGCTCTTCACGCTGCTGCCTTCGATCTGGGCCTGGATGTGGTGGATATAGTTGTGACGCACCATGTTGCCGCGGAACGTCCAGTCGACGTAGGTGTACATCGCTCCGGACTCGTTGGTCTCCATGAGCACCCAGTAGATCTCATTGAACTCGATGAGATGGTCGTTGCCCCAGTACCAGATGGCCGTATGCGGCTCGTGGTGGATGAGATTGTGCGCGGCTCGGCAGCCTACGCCCTGGAGCGTGATCGAACCCGCGTGAGTCCGCCACATCTGGCTCGTGTGATGGATATGGTTGTTCAGCGCGACGTGGTTGCAGGGCTCCAGGGTTTGGCGGTCGCCGCCCTGGAGCGTGATCCCCCGGGCGCCCGTGTCGTGGATGTCGCATCCGATCACACCGTGGTCCGTGCCGCCCATGACATCGACCGCATTCCCGCCCACGTTACGAATTTCGCAGCCGACGATCCGGTTGTGGCGGCCCCCCTCGATCGCGACCGCGTTCTGCCGGGAACACTCCATTCCCAGACCACGGATCGTGACGTGCGCCGCGTCGCGCATGGAGACCATGTAGCCTTTGAGCATGGAGATGGCGAGGTCGCATTCTACGAGCGGTCTGGGTGGGCGCAGATAGAGGACGCCTTTCTTGCGGTCGAGGTACCACTCGCCGGGCGCGTCCAGCTCATCCAGCAGGTTGTACGCGAAGAACCGCTTCCCTCCCCATGTGCCCATGCCGTAGAATGGCGCGGTAGCCAGGTCGATCTGGCGCTTTGCCGTGTCGATGCGTCCGACTCTCACGCTTTCGAAGGCGTACCCTCGTCCCATGTACCCCCGCAGCCACACACCGTCCTCAACATACCACCGGCCCGGGCGGTCACCCTCGTACAGGAACTTGCCGACCGTGGGCAGAGGCTTGCCCCTCTCCCGAACTCCCGCCACTGTCTCACCGCGGATTGCGAACCCCTCGTTCGGCCAGCGCGCCAGCGGCATGCGTTCACCGTTGCAGAACACTTCCAGGATGAGGGTATTGCCCACGTAAGCGCCGGAGAGACCGTTGTGCTCCCATGCCGTGTAGGTCAGTTTGTCGGGAAGCTCGCGCAGGTAGTCGGTGATCCCTTCAGCCGCCATGTCCAACTGCACAAGCTCGTCCCGCGCTTCCCCGGGGACGCGCGCGAGGACGGCAGAATCGGTGACGGGTCTGAAGCGAGAGGGATCGATCTTCTTGCCGCCGCTGAGCCAGACCTTCTCCTCGCCATAAGCCCGGTACACGACGGGCGATGATTCCGTGCCACTGTCCTCTTTGGCCAACTCGAATGTGCTGCTCAGATAGTAGACGCCGCCGCGAAGCCGGACGGTCACACCGCCCGGCGGCAGGCCGTTTTTCTTCTTCAACGCGCGGATCGCGTCCCGCGCCCTCTCCAGCGTGGCGAAGGGCCTGGCCTCCGTGCCCGGGTTCTCATCGGCCCCATCGGCCGCCACGTAGATCCCCAACGGCTCGACTTCCGCGCCGACACTCATCCGGCAGGGCAGTATTGCTATGGCGAACAGAATCGTCATCCATACAACAGCGCGTTGTCGAGTAGGCATAATATGGTCTCCTTCGTTAGGTATGCTTTGTGTTCCCTGTTGCTCTTCTCTTTCGATCAGAAGAGTGTCACAGTATTCAACCATGCAAGGTGACTTCAATGCTCCTCCCGGAACCGGACTTGTGGATTTCCCACCTCTGATGTGCTGTTGGGGGCGACGACGCGCGCAGCAAATAGCGATTCGATGCCTCGGACGATGTGACCGAAGTAGGTTCGCCGCTCCGTCGTCTGTCCGAGAAACCGCTGGTGTTTTGACGCACCCCGCAACTCGCGAGACGCGATAGTATCCGCGTGGCTGAATCTCGATGAATCTCCGTTAGCACATCGAAGTGTCTCTCTTCCTGTTGCTGGTGAAGCCACGCCGTCGACGGCCGCTGCACTATTCGGCCAATGTCTCAATATAGCGTGCGCAACTTTGGCGAAAACGGTTATAGTCGTCGAGGGACAGCCCCACATCCAGTTTGAAGCTCCCTCCTACCGCGGTTTGGCCCTCGGTCGAGACGGTTTGGACAGTCCAGTCCCCCTGCATGCTGCGGTTCGTGCGAAGCCGTGAGAGATCGAGTCGCGCGATCCATCCGTCGAGCATTTCGCGGGCTTTCCGTGCGAGAGCGCGGCGGTCCACGTTCTGGCTGCGCTGAGACTCTTCGATTCGGTTGGTCAAGGTTCGGACGTAGCGGAAGTCGTCGATCCCTTCCCGCAAGCCTTCCAGGCCGAGAGCTGGCCCACCCCGGCGCTTGCCACGCGGCGGATAGAAGAAGATCGTGTCGCCGCGAGGGCCAGAGTAGTCGTCGAACGGCTTGCTGTCGCCCCACGAGTAAGCCCAGGACAGCAGCCCGTCCGCGTTCGACCAAATCAAATACAGCCCTGCGGCAAATCGCATGGTTTCCACGTGGTATCCGGTCGTGTCCACGTTGTAGAACCAAATGCGTTTGCCGTCGGCGTGGTACTTCTTCGCGATATCGAGCCACTCGTCGCGCGGATAGACACGCCTGCCGTAGCGCATGGGACCGTAGCAGTGTACGAGCACGTCCGTCAGCGGGTAGGTCTTGTCCGACAGTTGCGGCCGTACGTTGGTGCCGTCCATCTCGGTTCGGACACCCGGGATTTCTTTCAGAAGCTCCAACTCCCGGAAAGCCACTTCGAACCTTTTCGTGTGCGCGTAGACTTCGTCCTCCGGCTGGATGATGATCTCGGGCCAACTGCGGCGTTTTCCCTCAGCCAAGACTGCCTGAACGATGGTTTTGTACGTGCGGCCAAACTCCTCACTCTCTATTGGCCCAAGTTGCGTGCAGAACTGACGCACATCGCTGCCCATCAGCCAGACTGCGGGTTCGGGGAAGCCCGCCCGGAGGTACGCATCCATCGCGGTTTCGAGTCCCGTTTTACCTTCGAATCGAACTTCCACCTGGCCATCGACCACGCGCAACACCGCACCGAGGTTGCCGCAAAAGCCGACTGTGGTCATTCCGTGCGCTCGCATGTCGCGGTACTTGGCCTCCAAGAAGTCCGGGCCTGGCACGGTGCGCTGGTGAGCGTCGTACATGCCGAAGGCCATGCCTTCCGGCTTGTCCAGTGCAAACGGATACACACGGAACGTCACGGGCACGCGCGTTTTGGCCCGGCCATCGGCACGGGTCAGTTGCAGCTCGCCACGATACTCTCCGGGTGTCGCATCGTCCGGCACATGCACGGTGAGCCAGAACTGGCCGACTTGGTCCTTTGCCACACGCAGCGTGTCGTCTTGCTCCAGATACGTGGGCACGAGCACGCGGTCCTGCAGGCCGTAGTGCGAGCGCTTGACAAGGTATCGCACCACGCGCACGTCGATGCAATCTGTCGGGATACTCGCGCCGGCCACGGAGTGGAATTCCGAGGGACTGACACGCAAACCCTCGATGTCTTCCAGCGCGTACACGCCGACGCTGATCGGCTCGTATTCGCCCAGCGCGGCCGCAACGGCTATGGGCTGTTGGATCTCGGCCGGCGACGGTCGATATGTGGGCGGCATGAGGTTAAGGTAGTTGCGGTTGAACACGACAAATCCGCATGCCCGTTCAT
The DNA here is from genome assembly GCA_016784735.1 of Pirellulaceae bacterium. GTDB lineage: Bacteria > Planctomycetota > Planctomycetia > Pirellulales > Pirellulaceae > JADHUC01. The sequence goes on from JADHUC010000249.1 coordinate 4,709, forward strand.
CCGCGGTTGCCGCGAGCGGTTCCGTGCTCGGCACGTAGGGAGTGGGAGGTACGGAATCGACGGGTCGCAGCTCCACGTCGTCAAACCACACCTTGCCGCCACCCTGTTCGTTCGCCTTGGCCCAAAGCGCGATCTTGAAAATGCCATCGACAGGCGGCGGCTCGTAGAAGCCCATCACTCGATGCCATTTGCCACGCGCCTCGACGTCGAACAATTCGTAGCCCGCCGAAACCCACTTCTCCTTGTCCGCCGTGTAGACGCTGAGGCTGCCGAGTGCACGGGCTTCGCCCTCAGTCCGCACCCAAGCGGTGAGTCGGTAGACCGGCCAGCCTTTTGACATTGGCGCCCATTGCCACAATAGCCCGCTACCGCCCGGCTCAACCTCGATTCCCGCGGATACACTTCCCGCATGAGGTTGGTCACAGTGTGGTAGCGGCTTCGCATCACCCCCGGATTTCGAGAACAACCAGTCCCTGGGACGTCCGCCCGTGGGCACGACTTCTTCGAAGCCGGAATTCGTCGCTAGGTTTGCCGGCGCAGCCGCTCGCTTCCAGTCGAGTGGCTGGAGCCTGAGCTCGTCGAACCAAACGCGACCGTGCCCCTTGGCTGCGTAGTTGCACCAAAGCGCGATTCGAACCGAACCGGTGCCTTCGGGGACTTCGAATTCCACGGTCCTGGTTTGCCACTCTGGCGATGCCTTGGCGACGTTCAGCGAGTAGTCCGCCGCGAGCCATTTGCTTGTGCCGTGGGCGTATGCGCTGAAGCTCACGTTGGCTTGGGCATCGTCTTGGGCGCGCGCCGACGCCGTGAGCCGGAACCGTTTCATACCAGGCTTCAACGTGACAATCTGCGACCAGTAGCCCACGTCGTCCGTACTCGGCGTTTCCGCGAATACGCAGACGCGTCCGGATTGGGGGCGATCGGTTGAGTTCCGGCCGATCGGCTTCCCTTTCTGGGTCAGCATCTGCCAGTCATCAGGAAGACCGTCCTCGTCCCAGTCGAACTCGAAACCGGGATTCTCGAGCAGGTTTGCACCAGGTTCATCCGCAAGACAGGGTAGTGAGAAGCACATGGCAGCCAAGGGAAGTACTCTAAGCATGTCGGTTTCTCCTTTGACTGGCCACTGGTTTCTCTTCATCCACAGCCGGCCCTGGCTTGTCCGCACAACCTATCAGACCCACACCAAGCAGCAAGCCCAGCAACGGTACGCATGACCCTTGCGGTTCATGACGCGCCCTCCCCCTTCACAGACTTTTTCGCTTTCGGATGGTTGAAACACAACGACTTACGGCGTTCACGGTTTCACGTAAACATGTTATCCGAGGCATGCAGCAAGCTAGCACGACGATTTTCCCGAAGTACTGTGCTTGCCCAGTTCATCAAAGCGAAAAAGTCTGTTCAGTGAGAGTTGCATACTTTGCGTGCACGCCGATCAAGAATCAAGGATCTGGATCAGACTTTGACTCTCGTGGACGGTACGCTGCTATCTGCGTTGCCTGAAATCGTGCAGGCATCGTGGCTCAAGGAGACTACGGGCTCCGGGCTGGTGAAGTGGCGGCTGCATACGCATTTCGAAGTGGATCGCTACGTACCGACACGCATGGACGTAACCCCCAACGGCGGCGGCGATGAACTGGCTGTGTTCCTTCGCACACTCCACGGTGACCTACTCGAATTGCACCGTGTCAGTCGATGGCGCGAAGGCGATGGTGCTGAAGCAGCTCAACGCGACTGGCAACGGCGTCAGCTACCTGCATCTGCGCTCGAAGGCGACTGCGGTTGACAACGCTGGTTTCTACGTCGAGTCCGTGTCCGCAGACATTGACGATCCCGTTGCGCCGGCACTGACCGACGAGCAGAAGCGTTCTCTCTTGGACGGCTACCTTCCCTCGTATTACACTCCTCCGGCGGAGCGCAAAGGGGCAAGGCAGGTAGTGCCAAACCTCTTCCGACCCCAAGGCGGCGTGGCACCTGTTGGCTGACGAGCCATCCTCACGGGTACCGGCCAGATGGTTTCTCCGCCCGGAATTCCGAGTGTCAGAGGGGATTGTGCCAAGGGCTGTAGTTCCAGTTCTGCAACAGATTCATCGCGGCGCGGTCGACGGCCGGCTTCTGGGGCAAGAGCAGTACCGCATCGAAGCAGGCACCCGCGCTGGCGCCAAGAGTCAGCCGATGTGTACTCGTTGCGAGCGTGACGTCCGGGATCCGATACCAAGCCCAGTGGCCGTATTGCTCACCGAAATGGGCGAACATCTTGGTGTGCGCGCGGCTCGGACTCGTCCAGTCGGTGAATCCGATCATGGCGGTCGCCCGCAGCTCGCGGAGCTTGCCGTCATCCAGGGCAAGCGTCATGGTCGTGCTGCTTTCCGGCTCCCACCTTGCCCGCAACCAGAGGGCGTACTTGCCGTCGCCCGGCCCCCTAATGTTGAACACCAAACGCCCGTCCCCACGAAATAGCATCCCCCGCGCGCCGCTCAGCTCGGCGATGTCCATCGCGGCCACGTTCCCATCGGTCCTGTCAGCCTGCTCGGCCTCGCGGACTAGGGCAGCGGGGGCTACCAGAACTTGCGCCGTCACCCGGCGCGGTGGATCCGATCCGCCTACAACCACGTCAAACGCCTCGACGTCGCCCTCGCTTGCTCCGACGGGCCGAAGCAGAAACTCTGCGTGGGCTGCCCCTTCCGGACCGCGCTCGACAGCCTTCCTCCCGGGTTGACTCGTCCAGCCGTCAGGCAAGTCTTCCAGCGACACGTCGCGACGCAGAGGCCGGCCCTCCAGCGTTACCTTCACGGGAACCTCATCTCCCGGCGCCACGACGATTAAATTCCGGTGTGCCTCGTCGCCGTTCAGGTAGTAGCTGATCGTGTTGAGCGACACGCCCAGCTCGCTCCGGTGACGTTCGGTCCATCGACAGGTCGTCGTGACGGGCACGCTCGGCGGTCCGCCCACGAAGGTGATGCGGTTATCTCCCAGCGAGAGCTTTCCGGGTAACGCGAGCGGCGATGCAACTAGCGTGCTTCGGATCTTCAGTCCGCTGACCGTCGCACGGCTGCCTGCGGCCAATTCAACCTTCAACCAATAGGCGTAACGGCCGGTCACCTCTTCGAGCAAACTCACGCTGAACGGGCCGCTCGGCCGGACACTTTGCCATACCTCGGTCCAGCTCTTGCCCTCGTCGAAGGATAGAGACAGCCTGATCGCACCGGCCGCCTCGGCAACGCAGGTGCCATGGACCGTGGCGTCGGAGAAGATGTAGGGGCAGTGAGCTCGATAGATCAAGGCGGCGGGTTCGGCCGGGTTCTTCGCGCGCAACACGGAATCATGGTCGTTCGTCCTTTCGAGTTCTGCGTTATCGAGCATCGTGGCCGCACTTCCGCCAGTCGGCTCGTAGACGATGGCTCCGTTGCCGAAGTAAGGTGGCACCTTCCCCAGGGGAATCGACCCCCGATCGCCCGTGATTTCGAACCATCGGCCTTCGTTGTGCCAGCAGACGCTTGCGTGCTCGCCCGGCCGCAGGGGAAAGTCCATCGAGTGTGGCCGCTCGGCCGAGCCGAATCGCGCCCGGCTGGCGCGTCCCCGGATCCCCGAGGTCACTCCGTCTCCCTGGCGGAGTTTCAGGTACAGGTCGTCTTCAAACGTTCGCCGGCTGGCCACGGTGGCGTTGTCGCGGTTGAGCCAGTATTTACGCGGCGACAGGTCGAACAACCGCCAGCTCCCGCCGTAGAATGCCTGCTGAAACTGATGGTGTGTCCCCGCCGCATCGTTGGATGAGATTCCGGCGCTCAGGAACAGCTTCCGCAGCGTGTAGTTCAGCGGTCCGCATTGGTCGAACGCATAGATGTTCACCGCCTTCAGAAGCGTGTACGAGACACGGCTACGGTGTCTGGTGGGAAGCGTTTCGCAGAAGTTCGCGTCGTAGTAGTTGCTGATCGCCAGCGCATACCGTGTTACTTCAAATGCCTTTTCTTCGTCATCCGTCACACCGGAAGCCAGAGTGGCAGCGAGGCTTGCGGCGCTGAATGGCACAACGTTGTCGTTGGCCCGCCAGCGCGGCAGCAAGGTCGTTTTCTCAGACGAGCCCTCCGTTCGCTCGAATGTGACCGACCGCATTATCGGCTCGTAGTCGCCGCCCACCTTCAGCAGGAACCCCTTTTCGTCCGCCATGACAGTTCGCTGGTGTTGCCGCGGTCGATACTCGACGAACCGCGGGTCGGGCGGGCGGCGAACGGGCCGCGTCACCGGAAGACGATTCTCCACACGGTTCTTCTCGAACAGCTCGTACGAGGCGTGAGGTTTGACCAACACCATGCGCCGCTCGATTTTGCCGCCCCGGAACGTCTCCAGCGGTGCCTTCTCCTCCTGCCGCGGCAACTCGCAGGCAAGGTGCCCCTGTACAAACTGGTCGTCGGAATCATGCACTCCGTGACGCTCATTCTCGAAATGAAACAGTGCCCGGGTGTGCAGATCCACCGGGAACTCTTGGCGACTGGGGGTGAAATGGCCGCTGTAACGGACGATGTCCGAAATGCGGAATTCGTCCAGCACCGCTTCCGCCCCTCGGTCTTCGCCGCAATCCTTATCTCCGCCGATAAACGCCTGCATGGGGATGCTCCGACGATCCGATTCCGAGATGCCGATACCGGGCTCCTTCTCTTTATCCTCCGGCACCAGGCTACTCGGCCACGAGCGATCGTGCAGGCCTTGGGCGGCAATGAGCTTTCCGTCCACGAAAAGCTGAAGATGTGCCTTGGGAAAATCCCAGGTCGCGGCAACGTGATGGCCTCTTCCGGCCCGCAATCGCGCCGGCCCGCGCACGGTCCGCAGCTTGCGGCCCGCGTCGGCGATCGTGAACTCAAGATGGCTCTTGCCGTCGACCAGCAGTCTGCGCAAGCGAGATTGCAGACGGTGCCCGTAGGCGACCGAATCGAAAAAGACCCGTTCGCCAAGGTCCTCGGCGTCCCACATCGGGCGGCACCAGAATTCCAATGTCCCCGCCTCCAGACCCCAGTGGACCGATCGTGCGTCTGGGTTGTACTTGCCGGCGGTCAGCGTACCCTCCGAAGCGCCGTTGAACGCCAATCGCCGCCGGCCAGTGAACCGGATTCCGCGGTTCAACGGTGCCTCCTCCAGCGCTCCTTCTACGAAACCGGCCCCCGTTTCCGCCGGCCAGGACCATCGCTCGCCCGGGCGAAGCACCACGCGGTCCAGCCAAATCGTGAAGAAAGACTCGGGGCCTGTCACAGTCCGGCGCGTGTCCGCATCGCGCACGGTGCACCGCATCCGCACCCGCACGTTCACGCTGGCAGCCTCCGGGTTCAATCGGCCCCGCTCCGAGAACTGCACAAGCTGACCTTCGGCCAACTCGATCGTCAGCCAGCGCGACTGCACGGCGTATTCCAGGATCCGCGAGCCGTCCGCGCGGAACTGCTCCAATTCGATCGAGACGGGGGCGCCGTAGGCGGCACGCTCGGCCAACAGGTCGCACTCGAACACCACCTCCTGCCCAGCGAACTTGCGCACGTCGATCCTCTGTGCAACGGTCACCTCACGGCCGGCATCCTCCGGCGTCTTCTCGTCCACCACCACCGCGAGGGACTGCCGGCCGCTGGTGTGAGCGAATCGCGCCAGGCGGATCAGCTCCTTCGGCGCTACTGTCCATCCGTCTGGCAAGCCATCGGCCTCGTCCTCGAAATCGTGGTTGGCCAGCAAGTTCTCTGGCGGCAGCAGATCCGCCTCGTACTTTCGAACCCTCAATTGCTGGTCTTTGGTGCCAAAGTAGATGTCAAACGCGCCAACCTCCCCGATCTTCGGCCGAGCGATCCAGCTCAGATAGCTCCGCTGGCGGCCCGCTCGGGCATCGAACTCGGACCGACAGGCAAAGGGCACCTCGCGTTCGGAACCATCGTCATCCCGCTCGACGACCCGCAAAGACCCTGGATCAAACTGGCCGGCGATGCCGCCCCGTTCCAGCAGCAAAGGGTAGTCGATGGCGACTTCCACCGGTCGCGGTGCGTCGTCGCGCCATGGAGTCGAGCGTGCCACTGTGGTGCGGAAATGCCAGTCTGGGTTCCACCAACCGCCCTCGTCGGCAGCGGTCGCCACTGAGCAAGCCATTAGTGTGCAAAGAATCGCAGTCGCGATTCCAGTACTCACTGGCTCAATAGTCACAAAGGGCAGCATGATCGCGGGTTTGGTCGAAGATTTCATGAGAGACTCCGTTGGGACTCAGCGTTATGCATTAGTCACTGTGATTCGCTCCCGCCAACTCTCGCCGGCAGATGCAACCCGTACCGTCGCGGCGAAGCATTTCCCGAGCCCACTCGTTACCGCCGGACGAATCAGCGACCGCCGAAATGACGGGCCGCAGGCAATTCTCGATTTCCTCTTGCATCAAACCTTCGTCGCTGGACTCGATCTGGAAACTGCCTTTCCGTATCGGCTTTAGTGCGAGAGTTTTGGCTTTTTCAGGAAGCCTTGCAGCTTCCGAGGTTCGGGCAAATGATCTCCACCATTTTCCCGTGATGGAAAACGATCATGTGCTCATCAGGTTCCGAGTCGCGATGCGTTCTGGTCGACGATGGCTATCAGCCTTCATTTCACGAATGGTTCGTTCAAAGAAATGTGACTGGTGCCCGCAGTCGCATTCGTAGGACGAAGGACAGATCTCTCGGGCCACCAACTTCTCCGTCACTGGCTGTTGGTAACATAGCAGATGCTGGAAGACGCCATTCTGCTGCGAGGACCACATTATGGCCGATCTGACCGTTCTGGACACCGGGTTGTCTTCGAATTGATCTGCAGAGTTGCGGCCCGCGCCCGGCGGAAGCCGTCACCGCGACGGCACGCGCGCTCACGGCGGCGTCAGAGATGGGGGGATTTCCGGTACGTGCCGAAAAACGGTGAGATGTGCCATGCGCTAGTAGGTTTCTGGAAGCTCGCAGCGCTCTCGACGCGAGAACCAGCTCTCTCCGATGCCTTCCAAACGGTGGTTGGTCGGAGGATGCAACTTGCGGAGGTTATCCAGATCTTCAGGGAACCCGAGCCAATCTCGTAAACGTCGCGTATTCCCTGTCTCTTGAGCGTCGATAAGAATCTCGATGATCATTCGCCGCTGTCGGACTCGATCAGCACGGTCAAGTCGCAGTGTGCGTACGAGCACGCGACCTTTCTCGTTGAGCGATTCAATCGTCCCATCGTCATTGACACGAAGACAGTTCCCATAGGCGATCGAACAGGGGTCCGGGATTCGAAGGTCGGCTTTCAGGTTGTTGCACCGACGGCATACGTAGAGCAGGTTCGTGTACCGGCAACTCAAATCCTGCCGCTCTGAAACTGGTATCAGATGATCAACCTCGTATTCGGACGTGGTTGGCCATCGCTCTCGGTGGAGGCAAAGCACACAGCGAAAGCAGAACTCATCCCGGAGCCAGGGACGATAGCTCTCGTATGTCGTGTATCCGTCCGGACCGTGGCGCCGGACGTGTGGGCTTCTCGGATATTCGAAAGCGTCAACCATTCGTTCCAATCGTGATCTCAGCGTGAAGCTGTTCGAGGTCTTCCAGATTGAATGGATCCAACAGGTCTGTGCGCAGATCGGCGAGACCCTGTAGTCGATTCAATTCGTCGGCTTCCTGCTCCGTAATCGTGCCTTCGACCTCACGGGCAATCAGGTGACCGCGGCGCCGATTCGTCTTCGGCCAATCGTAAGTGACGGCGATGACATCCCGAAGTGGAATCGACTGTTGGAATTGTTTGGGAAAATACCGATCGAATGTGAAGCGCACTCCACCACGCTCCCAATCGGCAAACAAATCGAGAAGCTCACGTTCGAGATTTGCAGGCAGATCGTAGAGATCGAGAACCGCCGCGTCGATTCTGAGAAGCACCTCCTGAGGCGAAGTCGCATCTTGTTTCCGAAAAAGGGGGGCCTCCTGCGCCTCGATCGATGCGAAGTACTGGGCGACGAGCTTCGCGATCTTCCGGATTTCTGACGAAGAAGGATCAGGGACGCGGAAGCGGCGCATTGTTCCCTCCAGGTTGTCGCGCTTTCCGAGATGCGAATAGGCGTACGAATTTGCCACAGGTGAGTTGAGGACCGCCCAAAGGAACTCTAGCGGTAGCTCGGGAGACTTGGGACGAAGGACGACGAAGCTTTTGGTGACCGCGTGCCCCTCACGGTCGATCAAGGCCTTGAGTCGCCAGGGACCTCGACTCGTTGTTGCGTAGTTGAACAGCACCTGGGGTACGCCACGTGTCAATCCCCATCGTGGACGGTCGATGTTCTCGTCAGACAAGTCCGCCCACTCTTCCTGCGGAAGCCCGTGCAAACCAATGCCGCCGGGGAAGACGTGGTAAACCGGGACTCGCCCTTTGGCGCGCTTATCGAAGTAGAACTGTGCTCCCGCGCGCAATTCGTCACTCCTAGGCGAGAACCCACGTCCTACGTCGGCCAGGTCGCACAATTGGTGCGGAAGCGACGCTATCGAATTCCAGACTTCTTCGAGTTCTGGGACACGAAGATCACATTCGTCCGTCAGGAATCGAGACTGGGGTACGGTCCTTTCCGACGGCGCGATGTAGGACTCGCGGAATCCACCGATAGTCCGCTCGCGCACCCTCCGATATCGCACCTGACGGTTCCCGCTCTCATGGCTGCATTTCCTCCCGATCAGGACAGCGGATTCCATGTCAGAAAATGCAAACACCTTGTCTGGGAATAGCAGGATCTCGTCGATTTCATATTGCGTGAGTACTTCACGTCGAAGGTCCGCCGCATTGCGGCTGTGGAGGAACCCTTGAGGGACCACGACGCCAAAACACGATCCATCTGGAAGGTGAGGCAACGTTCGACGCAACATCTCCGCTGTCTTGTTGTGGTATCGGCACTCAGAACCGCCCGAACGATATTGTTCGCGTTCGTCGGCAGTGAAATTCATGAACGGCGGATTTGCCAGTAGAATCGATGCGCTGCGCGACTTCTGTTCCAGTATTGCCGTTTCGAACATATCGCCAGGGGAGAGATCCCAGCCGTCCGGATTTGGAATGTCAGCCAGGGTGAGCGATAATCGGGCAATTTCAAGGGCGAACGGGTCCTTTTCACAACCGTGAATGCGGCTCCGAAGGTAGGCACGCCGGTTCGATGCTGTCGACTTCTCATCGGGTAGGAGTTCCGTGAGTAGCCGCATGGCAGCGCCCAAGAATCCGGCGTGGCCACACGCGGGTTCGAAGACATTTCTCTTCTTCGGGTCGATTTGCTCAATCCATGGCGCCAGGCGTCCGACAACATAGTCGACCAAGTAAGTGGGAGTGCTGTGCGTTCCCAACTCGTCTCGGATCGCCTTTGTGATCATCGCATTCTCGTAAACGAAGGCGAGTGCTTCGGTTGTCGCAAATTGTAGATTCGGGTGACCCGCAACAGTCGATGCGACATCGGCGATTGCCGCAAGTTGTCGGCGATTCACCCTGGTGGCAGGTACACTGTGATGTTGTGCCACGCGATCAAGGACGGCTGTGACATCATGAAGGTCCAGATCCGAGAAGGTCTCGACACCTTTGTCATGCAACATCTTCGCGGACACTAGCCAGAAAACCGTCTGCAGCATCCAGTGTCCCTGCGAAGCATCGGGATCGGACCATCCGAGTAGCTGCTGAAGACGGGTGTATTCACCTTCGACCAGTTCTTTGAGCGCCATCCCGGTGTCCCGTTCGACGACCGGCAGGAGGTTGACGTCGACAAAAGGCAAGCGAAGCTGCTTGTCGAATCGCGCCCACGTTTTCGCACGGTAAATCTTTCGCGGGGCAAAGATGCTGGCGTTCTGCTGGAAGAACGTCGCAGCGTTCTCGGCATCGACGGGATTGCCGACAGGCCTTACGTCGACCGGACCCAGCTTCCACCATTGCATCTGACTCTGATCGCATGTGAGAACAATTGGTGCTCCGGTCTTGCGGCAGGCACCGGCCGTGTCCGAGTGAATAGGTCCATCGATGGCCACGATACAAACGGATCGGGCATCAAATGGCGGATGAGCGAAGGCAGCGAGCGCAACCTTCGCGCCTCCGGCGAATTCGACGTTCGGCAGAACGAAGCTGTGCCGGTATCCACACCGCTCGATGTGCGGCCGTAACTGAGACGCGTTGAATCCTGTGGCAGCCATGACGGGTCTCCTTGCGTCATTGCTTCCCCTTACGTTTGCACTGGCCCAGCCGCGCCATCATCGGTTCGGAGCAAAACCGGCATTCGCAATCTCTTCCCTGTCGGGATATCCTACCAATGTGAACACATGCCCACTATAGTCCCTAGTGGCCTACCTTGCCATATCGAATCGTCGTTCCCACGGAAACGGTCGAGTACACTGAAAAAGCCATCTCGCAAGTCAAGATGCAATATAGCCGTGAGCAGCCGAGGTTTCAGACACAGCCGAAATCGGCTGTGCCCCCTCATTTTCTCTGGACTGCGGCGAAATGCAACCAGATTACGGTGGACATTGGGGGGCGAGAAGCAACCGTCGCGGCTGTGCCAATTCGACATTCGCACCGTGTTTTTCGTGACGGGCCATTGCTCGTCTTCGGAGAAAGCACCTCGGCCGCGACCTCGTGACAGTACTCTTCAATGGCCGTGTAACCCGATTTCATCGCATGGCGATGGTCGGATCTGTCGTCGGGGTCCAGGCCGTGTGCCTCTTCCCAGGCGTCGGGCATGCCGTCCTGGTCCGAATCCCTGGGCGGCTGCTGGGGCCGTAAATCCTGCATCAGTGGTTCTGTCCCGGGACGACCCCACGCGCCAGTTCCGGTTCGTACTTCTCGGACAATCCGTCGAGTGACTGCGTCGCGTGGAAGGCAGCCGGCCCGCTGAAGCACGAGTTCGTAGGCGGTCTTGGGCGAGTGCGTGGTGACTTTCGCAACGGGGAATTCGTTGGCTGCCTTTCGCCCGTGCCGCGCGTAGTACTTCAGCCCGGGCAACTTGTTTGCCTCGGCCCAAGGATCTTGAATGATACCCACTCCTTCGATGAAGTTGTCACGCAGATAGTACGATACGTCGCCGCGGAAGCAGAAAGGAAAGATCTTCGGGTCGCTGGGGCCGCGCTTGTAGTAGTTGCCGATCAAGTTGAAGCCGCGATCGTTCGGCTTGTGGCCTTCGTGCGAAAGGCCGTCGCGGAAGTTGTAGATCACATTGTTCCGCACGTCGGCCGGCCCGTTGGCAATCGCCGGACAGCGGCGGGCGTGATGGGCAAAGAGATTGTGATGGATCGAAACGCGTTCTCCGCGTGGCCCGCTGATCAGCCCGTAGTTGTGCCGTCCTTTGGGATGACCGGTGACAACGGATTCCTCGATGCTGCACCACTGGACCGTAACGTCCCGTGCACTATAGATGTCGATCGTCTCGTCGCTCGCCCAAGAGCAAGACACGTGATCCAGGATCACGCGCCGAGCCTGCGAAAACTGAATGGCGTCACCGCCGCTACCTCGGGCACTGGTAGGCCGAACCCGAAGAAATCGCACCACGACGTCGTCGATTGCCTGTGGCGAATTGTAGCGCGTCGAGAGCATGCCCTCGATGGTGACTCCCGCGCCTGGCGCCGTCTGCCCCATGATGCTGATCCGGCCAGTTTCGATGACCACGTCACCGGGGATTACGCCACTGACGTCGAACACAACCGTGCGCGGTCCTTCGGCACTACAGGCGGCCTGCAAACTTCCCGGTCCGCGCGCATCTAAGTTTGTCACCTTGATCACTCGCCCGCCCCGGCCACCAACGCTTCCCGCGCCGAAACCCTCTGCTCCCGGAAAGGCTGGGAGCCTGTCGCCAGCGCATGCCGCAGTCGCTGCCGCCGCGAGTAGGACCAACAGGGCGGTAAAGGTAATGGAGCGTTTCATGGCGGGAATCCCGTTCGGGCAGTGGTGGAACGACACGACGCGCGGCTTGTCGATTATGCCCCTGGCACAGTCGGCTGTCCAGCTAAGCGGCTTGACGGTCAGGGCCTTTCACTTTTTCACTTTGCGGGGACTGTACCATTGTAACCCGCTCACGCTGAGGGCTTCACCGTAATTCCTTCCGGTGGCAACCCGTCTTCATCGCTGATCCGCAGCGAAAAGCCCCAGGCGCCATTGATCTCGTGGACACCGACGACAACCGGGGTCTCGCCCTGCGGGAGTTCAACCGTTACCCGATCTCGACCGAACTGATGGTGATGGTGCCCCAGTCGCTCCACGACGCGACGCCCGCCGACCCACAGGACCACACCATCGTCTGCCCCGAGGTGGAACGTCAACCGATGCGGCCGCTGGGCGACGAGCACACAGCGGGCGAACGCCGCGACATGATCGTTCGGCCGCAACACCGCGTCCAGATTGATGTAGCTGGACGGAGACTCGTGACGCACCCACTGGGTGGCATTGTAGTCGGCGGTGATGATGGGAGGATCTTTCTTCAACAGGGTCTGATCCGGATCCGACACCGGGCCGTGCAACCCGAATGCCCGCAAAAAACGCGGTACAAGCACACGGCCCCCGTCCTTTCGGAACTGCTCGAGTTCCTTCTTGACCTCGGGATGGTCCAGCACCTGCATGAGCGGTTTGAGTGTCGTGCGGTTCAAGGGTTGAGCAGACGAGTGGATTTCGATCTGCTCGACCGTGGCGGGACGCTGCGCCAGGAAGACGGCCAGATCTTTCGCAGAGAAGGGCAATCCCACGTCGAGCAGTTGAACACCGTCCGCAGGCGTTTGCCTCTGCGCAGTGATGGAGAGACGACGTACGCCCTCGCCCCAGCGCAGCGGCTCCCGGTAGGTCCCCGGACTCGCATCCTCGCTTCCGGGCGGTACGGGCAGTGACACCGTGGCCTGATGGGAATCCCCAGGATCAAGCGTCTTCCCATCGACCGTCAATCGTTCTTGGGACGTATTCGTGACCGTGTAGCGTGCCCGCGGCCCGTCGCGGGTGACGGTCAGCTTCAACCGCCCGCGGCCAAGCGGTAGGTTGTCGACGACAAGGCGATCGCAATTCGGCGGCAGAAGAGGACGGATGGTCATGCGGCGGCCCTCGCTCCGGCGTGCCCCGGTGAGATAAAAAAGTATCGCGTCCAGATTGATACCGCTCTCCCACGGCCGCAGTCGATTTGCGTACCGGCCATCGCCGTACCCGTAGCTGGGGCGATCCGGTTTGTGCACTTCCACCCACTCCCCGCTCGCAGAGGCGGAACCGATCAGGGCCGAAAAGGCGGCCGCCGCCTTCGGGTGACGGACCGCGGCCAGGTTGCTGACGAGATACCCTGGAGCGCATCCGATGAAGTGATCCATAAAGGGTGTCATACGCACCAAGCCGGGTGGACGCCAGAGCCAGCGGAGCGTTCCCTCCAGATTGCTGCGTGCTTTTTGATCGTCAGGTGACAGATACCCCACCCAGATCGGACGCAGATTGATCGGCGCAAAGGGGGCGCGGTGCGGCTCGAAGTTCACGGGAGAAAGGGCCGGAGCATACCGTTGCTCTTCGGGCAGCCACAAGTGCCGCTCGATCGACTGGCGCATCCGGGCGGCTGAATTCTCAAAACGCGTGCACTCCTCCTCTCGCTCCATGATGCGCGCCAGACGCACCATCGCTTCGTGAGCCGCGACATATTCGAACATGCTGTCCGCACTGTAAGCATCCGGCCGGATCAGCGCGTTGGGGTATCCCGAGCGTGTCGGGAAAAGGGAGTAGTAGGCGCCTCCCATGTAGGTCTCGTCGCCGTTAAAGGTCTGAAGCGGACCGTGCGGGCCATCAATCAGAACCTGATGAATAGCGTTACGCCGCACGTAGTGCCAGTGCCGCTCGAGTAGTGTCTTGTCGCCCGTGGCATCCAACCACCAGGCGTGCTGCAAGACGACAAACGAGGGAACTTCGCACCGATCCGTTCCGGACGCGGCCCACTTTTCGGGCGTGAGGTCGGGATCCGACTCGACATCGAGATCCAAGGGAAACTCCCGCCCCGTGAAACCGTGCAGGGCCGACGCCTGTCGGTAGTAGGTCAAGAGGCGTCGGGCGTTTTCATAGAGTCCCGAGTGAAGGAATCCCAAGAGCGGGCCGTTGGAATCCCGCAGCCACACCCCCTTGAAATTGACCATGGGACAGACGCCGCCCTGTGCGTCTTGCTGGACGAGAAGCAGCACCTTGAGTCCTTCAACGAGATCATCCAACCGGCGGTCACCGCTTGTCACGTGCACCGTTGGGGTAAGCTTCTCCTTCCACCACGTGACCGTATCCGCAAGCAACCGGTCGTGGTGGCTGATGACG
>JADHUC010000250.1 GCA_016784735.1 Pirellulaceae bacterium
CCTTGTGCACTTCGGGGGCTGACAGGTGAGGGAGCGGTTGTCATCTTTTCGAGGACGAATTCCGACCCAGTACACGGTGAGTTGCCATTCGGCGGCCGCGGCAAATCATATTGATTCGTGCCCGAGGTCTGTCAGACCCAAGCGCGCTAGGAGCCTACCCCAACTGGCCTCGTAGAATATTTGTGCACCACATTTTGGAGCCGGTCGAAATACATCCGAAAAGTCTATTTCTGGCGGCGAGCGCTACGTCGGTCGTGACCACCCTGGGTTCGCCCACTCAACTGCCGCCAACCTGCGGATGTGTGTCGGACCCACGCAGGTTAGAACTCGCTAGATTCGGAGGAAAATGGCCTTCGCATGGCCGTGAGACCGCGCGGCGAATGCCCGACCGGGAGTTTGGCGGTCACTTTGCCGGACGACAAGTCGACGACACAAAGCAGTCCGTTTGCCACGCCGCAGGTGACGTACGCCGACTTGCCGTTCGGACTGACGCGAACGCCAGTGGGCTCGCCGGGCAGCGGGATCGTTTGAACGACCTTGCCCTCCGCAACGCTGACGACGGCCAAGGCACGCGCGTCGGTCTCCACCACATAAAGCCGCTTGCCGTCCGGCGACGCCGCCACGTCGCAAGGCCCCTTGTAGGCCGACGCAAAATCGCTTGACTCCTCGTCGTCCGTCGCCGCGATCGACTCCTTTTGGGACGAGCTATCCACCCCGCCGCACGCTTGGACGTGGCGGCTCGTCAATAGCACACCGACCAACAAGAACGCCAGCGTCAGCGTCAGGAACCAAGCTCCCGCAGCGGCAGAACCGAACTCGCCGTTCGGTTTGCCTGTCAATCTGCGAACACGGCCCAGGGGCGCCCCTCCGGTCGCGGCGAGAGCCGATGCCGGAACCGTGAGCGATGCTCTTCGAGACGAACCAAGGCCTGGACGTAAGTCGTCCGGTCTGCCCCGATGGCTTCGGCCATGTCGTCGCAGCAGTCCTCGCGTTCCTTGCGGATCTGATTCGAAACTCACCACATGGCGGGAATTCGCCGAACGATTCCGCGACACGAATACGATGTTCATTTCTCACCTTTCCCCAATCTGCCCAGAGCGCGACGAGTCTCGGCTAGTTCTTCGGGCGAGGCTTTTTGTGAAGCGAGCGTTTGGAGTACGAGACATCACTCTTCTGGCCCCAATCCAAGGTGGGCGCCCATGTACCCGCCGGCGCCGTCACCAATCTCGTAGCGGAAATAACGGTAACCCTCTTCGAGCTTGAGTGGCTCGCGGGTGACGGCATTGCCCGCCGGCGACTGGAACAGCTCTTCCGAGATGGGCTCATTGATACGATCGTAAGAGAATTCGTACCGCCAAGTACCCCCGCCGATGTAATGGTCGCAGACGATCGGCAACAACGACCGGGCATCGATCAGGCAGTCCCAGAAGCCAGCCGCGAGGTCCTCTCTCAAGATCGAACCCGCCCAGGAGCGGATTCGATGGCAGCTCTTCTCCTCGCGTTTCACCGTGCCCAGATACTCAAGTTGCAGACCTTTGATCGCCTCTTCGGTGGAAGAAAAGCGTTTCGCTCCGAAGGGATCGCAAATCGCAACTTTCTTCTCCTGCACCTCCTCGTACGGGCAGAACTGTACTTTCTGGATCGCGTCGCCGGGGATCTGTCGGGCATAGAAGTACCAGCATTCATGGCCATCGCTGCCCACCCGGTACGCAGTCAAAGCGGGACTTCTGCCAAAGCCGTTTGTGTCGGCATAGAACTGGCGATCGCCCTGGAAGCCGAACCGGCAGCCATACATGCTCATCGTGCAGTCCCAGTTCCGCCGATCATCGTCAGAGGGTGTCGGAATACAGCGGACCGTTTCCTCAAGTGATTTTGTGGCCAGCCGCGTGCGGCGGGCCGCCTCGACGATTTCGTGAAGCACGAGTGAACGTCCGGCCTCCGAGATCCTTGCCTCCTGTTCGGGTGTGTACAACTTCGGACCGACCTGGTACTCAACCGTGACGGGCGCCGCCTGCCCGCCATCCTCGCCGCGAAAACCTCGCAGCTCAATGCGAATTCTGGAAGTGGCGGTGAGCAACGTCTGGAACGTGAAACAGTGCGATGCCGCGTCGTACTTCGTGGGAAAGGGGGTATAGGCGTTCACCCCAGTGATCGATTCCGGCTGACCCTCCGTTCCACTGGCCGACCCCACCAGTTCGAAGGTCTCCGGATCCATGGGACGATCGAAGCGAACACGAATTGGCGTAAATACCGCCGTTTCCGCGCCGGACGGGGGATCCAGGGAAACGACCTGCGGCGCCGGCGCCTCGGCGGCCTCAGCGGGTTCGCGCGTGGCGAACTGCCAGGAATAGGGCGCTGCCGTAAGACCGTCCTGGGTCCAAAAGCTGTCACTGTCGGGTATATCAGTGAACGCCGGGAAGCCAAAACGGTACTGCGAGCCCGGCCTGAGCAGCACGGGGAAAACAAACTCCCTCGTCTCCGAAAGGTATTGCGGCGATCTCCGCAATCGGAAGCGGCGGAAACTGCCAGCGTCGTCCGGATCCGCCTGAAGATACATGAAGTTCGGATCCATGGGGCGGTCGAACCGGATCCGGATCTCGGTGACGGGATCCACCTCGCTGGCATCCGCAGCCGGAGACACCGAGGTCACCTTGGGCCGATCCGAGGACAGCGGGACGCCGGGCCGCCGCATCAAAACATCCTCCGACCGCGGGCCTTCCGCCTGCAGAAGCTCCCGAAGATGCTCCAGCGCTGCCGCCAGCACGGGGTCATCTTCTCCGGCAAAATCCGCAGGCTCGGCCGCAATCTTCATACGAGGTGGAACTCCCACCACGTCGATTGGCTTGCCCGTCGGGTCCATGTCGATCCACTGCGGCAGGTTGACCACGATGCCGGCGCCCGCCTCCAGGCTCCGGGGGTTGCCGCTGGAACCGGCAGTCGAGTCGCCGAGGGTAGTCACCTGGGGGCATTGGGCCAGCGATAGGGCAAACGACTCGGCCGAACTCATGGTCTTCCGGCCCTGGAGCACCACCGTCGCTCCCGTGTAATGCCACGGGCCGGCCGGCCCACAGGCCCGCTCGTTCTTCGGGCTCAGATCGGTGTGTTTGGGGCCATTGCGGAACTGAGATAGGCTATACGTGCGCGGGCGATCCAGCAGGCGCCCTGCGACTGCGCAGCCCAGCGGCTCGGAGCCCCCGCCGTTATAACGGAGGTCGAGGATCAATCCCTTCGTGTCCGCCATCTGGGCGAGCACTTCATCGAAGGTTCCCGGCAGGGCGGCGTCCGACAGTTCATGGATGTTGATATACCCGATGCCGTCGGCCGTGCGTCCCCAATCCAGATTGTGCCCAGTCTCGCTGATTTTTCCGATCAGGCGGGGCAGTGCCTTGGGATTCACATTGAACGGGCGGTCGCGAAAATAGCCTGGAATGTACTCGCCATCCACCGTGACGTAGATGTGCAGGTCTTCCAGGTGGTCGAGCATCTCGGAAATGATTGATGCAAGTTCGTGATTAGTCGAGGCCGCTGCCGCGCGCGGGCGGTACGTTTTGCGGAGATTTGCCCAGTTGACCTGGGGCTTGATGACGAACATCGCATATTCGCGATCGAAGGCCCCCCACACGTTGTCGAAGGCCTCCAGAGCTGCCTCGGAATCCAGCAGCTTGGCAACGGGGAGCGAGTGCGTGCGGAAGTAATCTTCGTACTCGATCTTAGCTGTGTCCGTATCGAGGAAGTAGTATCGCCGAGCCCTTTCGCGGGTCTCCAGGTCGAACACGATCGATTTCTTCCAAGGGATCATCGGGCGGTCGCCCGCGTGCCAACAGGCACGCATCTTATGCGCCGCGAGTCGCCGGGCGCGAGGAAGCAGCGATGCATCGCCCTGGTCGGTGACAATGCGCTCAGGGAACAGTTCGCCGAGCCGGGCGGGGTGAAATCGCAGCCAGATGCTGGTCACGTGCTCCCCTTTCCCCGGTGAAGCAGCGACGATCTCACCCGGCTTGTCTGGAAAAACCGAGGCCCAGACCACATTCGATTCGTGGCACCCGAAGACGACCTGGGAAGGCCCAAGCCTCAAGCGAAAACCGTCGCCCAGCGCGTAGTTGAACTCCTTTAGCCGCCACACGTCCTGCGGCCCGCTCTGCCACGCGTAGCCTTGCGGTGTCTCACTGAAGTCGAGTGTGGCGCGGTATTGCTGGGTCAAATCGATCGCCAGCGCCGACGCAGCGATGGCAAGGACCAGCCCGACCGAAAGTCCCAATGTGCGTGCTATGGACGAGTGCATGTTTGTTCCCTCACGAACTCCGTCGCCTTAGGCAAGATGGTGAGCTGGAGCGTGTCCGCCTCGCCCAGATCCACAAGCCCGATTACCGCCGAGCCCAGCTCACCCGTCGACGTGGAACGATAGTCGAAGCGGAGGAGAACCCGATCCGACTGCGGATCATCTACCCGCTTCAGGTCGGCACCAATGTTCGCGACGAAGTTCGGGCTTATGGTGTTCAGTTGCCACTTCGCATCGTCGGTTCCACGGAAAGTGATTTCGACCTTGACGCTTTCCTTCTCGCCGAGCCACGTTCCAGAGAGTTCCTTGCTGCTGAGGGGCCGAGCTTTCTCGTTGCCTTCGCGCCGATCTTCCGGCCCATCTACGGTGGCCGGGAGTTGACGTTGCCGAGCGAAGCGAGCCGCCCCGGCCTTTTCCGGCTCGCGTTCATCCGTTGGTTGAACAAAGGCCTTGAACATCGGCTACGCTCGTTCCTCGCTACGCGATGTCAAAGCCTTACTGGTTATCCGCCGCTTTGCAATCGCGAACGTGGCGTGGCATCAAAGAAGTGTACGGGCTTCGCATCAAGATCAATAAATCCGATGGACGATTTCGGGATTATGCGTCGCCGTTTCGATGTAGCGTCGCGTTCGACCTTGATGTCACCGATGTCACCGTCAAGTTCGATCATTAGGTAATCGTCGCCAATCGCAGCAAGCGTTCCGAACGCGGTACGGACTGGTGGCATGATGCGAACGTTTTCGAGTGAGATGCCTGCCGAACCGCGATTAGACATGAAAACATCCAATTCGCGTTGGATCGCTGCGTTCGTCTTCGCCGCATCTTTAGCGATGGGGTAGGTTTGCCCAAATTTGGTTGTGCCGAGTACGGTGGTGTAGTTGTCGTCTGTGTACACGAAGATTAGGACGCTTGCGGTGCCGTCAACACTTTTGACACCGACGTGCATTCCAGTCGAAAGGTACGCGAACATCGTTTTCGGTTGCGTGGTGGCAGGTTCTTGTGCCGATGACGCGGTCGGCAGTACGAGCAGACCGAAGATTGCAAGCAAACGTGCGGTCATAATCGAGTCCTTGGATTCCAGTCGGATAACGACTGGCATCAGCAGGCCGTGAGTGCACCTGCAGAAAACCAACTCACTTGTTACGGCTCTGCTGCGTGCCTTTTATGCAATACTGCCTTTTGATTTAGATTCCAGCAGAACCTTGATTTCGTGCTGTGTTTTCATGTTTTGGTATGTTGTCCACTCTATGACTGCACCACTAGCCATTAGAATAGCAGTTGCTACCGTCGGTGGTGAGAAACTCATTATCATAACACCACAGGAGCAGGTGGCTGCTACAGTAAACGCCACAGCAGCAAACCGCCGCCGCTCTAGATTATTCTCAGTAGGCCATTCTTTCAAGATAATTTCCTCCTTGCATAAACGTCTGAGCTGACCAGGTCGCCGCAGTCAGCCTTTCCACTTGATTCCGACCAGATCGGCGACTCTGGTCGAGCGATTTGTTAGCCTTGCTTCCCAATTTGGAAATGTACCGCAGCGGACTTCAGCTTACCCGTCCAAAAGGGCATGAACTCCAGTCCTTCGGTGTCCGAATTCAAATGCCGCGCGCTCTTGCCGGTGAACTCAGCGCGGACAGTGTATCTCTCGGGTTTCAATTCGAGTGTGAACTCCTTGGACTTCGGGCACCAATAGTCTCTCAAACTCAGGTTGAGCGTGTACGCCGAGCCGGCACGAAGCGGCACGATATAGTCATCAACACGACCACTAACGCCGGGATATCTCCTGTCGGAAAAGTGAAGCTGGCGCGATCGCCCTGACTCGTCGGTGAGAGTCAACCTGATTTCCTCTGGCAGTTGTACTTTGCCGTTCGCAAGCATCATGCCAAGGTTCAAAACAATGTCCCTGTCGCTGACATTCTCGAAGACAACCTTCAATCGGATGGGGTCATTGCTGTCAGCAGAGACGGAGAGGATCGACAATTCCAGCCCTTCGATGGCGTAGAAGTTGATGGGACGGCCACCTTTGCCATTTGCTCCCTGTTCACCCGATTCGCTTTCGTGCGGCCATGCCGTCTGGGGGCTTGCGCCGAATTGCGCAGTTGCGAAGAACATCGCAAGCAACGAAACAACAGCCACTGATTTGCCGGAGACTTTCATGGGTAAATCTGTCATTTCTTGGAAAGGCCAACAATGTTTAGGCTGACCAGCCTATCTCGGTCGACTTGACCGATGATAGGCCGACCACGCCGGTCGGCCTATCGTTTTCCCGACGCCTCTCATTCTCGACCATAACCGCCGCCTGTCAATGAATTTAGGGAGGATGTCGTCCGCAAATGCTACGATCGATTTGGCGTCCCGGATCACTATCCAAGGAGATTCAGGATACCACGCTGGTTGTCATCGGTACACGATCGCTGCTACGAGAACAAAAGCTAGAATTACTAGAATTACCAGAATCGCCAGCAATACAATGCCAATGACAATCGAGCGGCGTTGCGGGGCAGTGCCCGCAGGCACTCGATTGCCGGCGCGGTCAGACTCACAGCCACAACTCTGGCAAACGTAACCGCCTTCCCACCACTGGCGTCTTGTTTTCGTGAATGGCGATTGAATTCGCGACAGCGGTGTTTCGCAGTTTGGGCATGCCATGCGGCGGCGCATAGTCATCAGGATGAGCCATGCAATGAATACGCCGAACGGGAGAAACGCGGGCCAAATGTCGTTTATGTTTCACTCCTTGAGTGATCCTTGCCTATTCCAAGTTATACCCTTCGGGCACCAAGGGATGTCGCTCACCGGTGATTTGAAATAGAGCGATTGCGGCAGTGACCTCAACGCTTTCGTCGCTCAGCAACTTTCTCATGACGGGTTCCGCCTCTTTCACGCGCATGCTGCCAATCGCGCGGATTGCATTGGCGCGTGCGTGCCTGTCTCCGTCCGTTGCGGTGGCCGCTTCGATCAGGACCGGGATGGTCTTCGGATCCCCAATCGTACCAAGAAGCCTCGCCGTATCAGCCTGAATGTCCGGATTCGAATCGGCGAGCAATTTGACAAGCTGCTCCGGAGCATACGAGAGCTTAAAGGGTCGAAGTGCTCTCACGCCGAGCTTTCGCGTCTCGGGATCTTCATCCCGAAGACGGTCGAGGAACGGCTTCAGGAGCTTCTGATCTTGGGTCAGAATGTAGAGTGCCTGAGCTTTGGGGTCGCGAACGTCGTTGGTAGTCACGGGAATCGCTGCGACAGCCGCGGCAATACGATCTCTTTCAGCAGGGTGTCGCAAGCCAATCTCTGCAAGTGCCAGGTAAGCGTCTTGGCGCGCCGTCGTTCGACAACGCATGCATCCCGCCCCGGCTTCCCCTTCGGGATCGTTTTCAGCACAGTCCAGCAGTGGCTCGATGGAGGCGGCAGAGCCGTGCTGTGCTAAGGCCATAACGGCCAGGATTCGGTCTCGCACGTCTGTCTTGTCCTGTAAGACACTGAGCAGAAAGGGCTCGAACTCCGGTGCTTTGACGACCTTGGCCATCTGCAGGATGCGCATCTTGACATGCGGACTATCGCTCTTAGCGAAAGCTTCCGTCAAGACGGCGTGCTTCTGGCTGGGAGTGCCTTGCTCCTCGACGGCCAGGCGTATTGCCGCAATCTCTGCCTTGGCCTGCGAATCGTCGTTCGGTGGACTCCAACTCACGCTTCGGCTGAAGAATTCCCACTCGGAAACACTCCAATATTTCCTCTTCTGGCCGTCAATCTCCGTGTGGCTGTACAGTTCTCCAAAGATTTCCTGAATGTCCGCGTCCTTGGTATTCGTGAAGCCAGCAATGAACACAGTTTCGTTCTGGCGATCACTCGAACCGTCGAGACAGATGAAATACTCCGTTCCGCGGGCTTTGGCGACTTCATACAGCCCCCACATCATGAACATACTCGACCCCACCGCCGAACTCCGTTTCTTGTAGGTCAATCGAAGCTTCGAGGTCTTGGCGTTGCGTTCGAGCTCCACCATTCTCATCATGAATTCGGTGTCGCTGTAGTCTGCCGAGTCAACAACGATTAAGGCCTGACGATCGTCTTGCTCTGACGTTGGCTCGTCGGAGGGATTGTCAATTTGCGGATCGGGCACGGACTCAGGTGCTGGAGTGATGTCCTGTTCCTTCTCCAAGGCTTCCTTCTGCCTGAGCAGATCTGCGAAGTTCATCCCAAGTTTCCACCGCAGGAGCTTCCCATTGACCTTCAGTAACACAGCTCGCTCCTCCATCCTCTCAACGACAGCAGACACGTCACCGACCTTAAGAACTTCGCCGATCGGAACTTTTGTCATTCCCTTTCCTCCGCGTTCAGTAAACCAGGCCGTCCCTGTATTCCCTTGCTGGCTGATCCCCGCCAGAAATACGCAGTCTGGTTTGCTTCCAATGACCACCCCTTCATTCCCCAGGATCTTCAAGTCCCGGATCCAAACAGCGAATCCGCGACAAGAGTCGGGGCGCACGGATCCCAAACGCTGAACGTCAGCCCCCGTGTATTTCGCCAGCAGTAGGACCGGATGCACACCATCGCTCCATGCTTTGGTCGCCTTCCCAACGGACAATGAAGTATCCCGTTTCGTTTCTGGACGGAACGTATTAAAGCCGCCGGAAAACAGGGTGGCACCGTTGACCGAGACGCCATACTGCCAAGCACCCGTAGCATTTGGAAATGCGGCGAACTCGATGACAACCTCACCGTGCGTGGTGATCGGTTGCCCTTGGGAGCGGTGTTCGGACGCGGCAAACTCTCCCTTCGCAATCCCATCGATCGGGGCATCGTAAGCAGAAAAACGCAGTTCGCAGCGTCGGTTTTTCGGTATATGCACCTTCCAACGCCAGTGGTTGGGGTTCGTGACCGTGTTGGGAAGTCGTATGGCAGCAAAGCAGGTGTCATCGGCAACGTGAAGGTCCTGTCGATCCGGTTCCGACGTTGACTCCGCGGAGGGATTGTCAATCAACGGATCGGGCGCGGACTCCGGTGCTGGAGCAGTCGCCTGATTCCCCGGAACTCTTGTCTCTCCTGAAGCGGAACTGACCCGGTTGTCGTCCCCGCCGCCGACGATCTTGTCCGGATGCGTCACCGAAACGGGCCGAGCACTGCCCAGCGTCACACGAACCCACGTCCTGCCGTCTTCGAGCTCCGGGAAGCTCGGTTCGGCGAGAACCTCGCTGTCACGCGAGAACCAGAAGCCGTGCTTCACCCAGTCGTCCCAGTTCAGTCGCAACGTAGCGGTCTGGTCGGGTGCAATCGTTGTCTCGGCAAGGGCTTCGCCGTCGGCAGCCTTGCTCCACAACGGCGACAGAACGCGCGCATCAGCGCACAGGCCTTTGATCGCCGTCATGAGTTGGAGATTGGCTTCCGTGATTTGGATCGTTTCCGCAGTCCGATTGTGAATCTGGATGACGATGAGTTCGACGTTGTCTTTGACTTCGACCGCGACCTTCACGTCGAGATTCTTCGCGATCAGGCTGGGGAACTGCGGCAAGCTGGGCTCGATAATTTCTTCCGCGGCGGGCAACTCGATGCGCAGAACGGTGCTGAAGTCGACAAGAAACCAATGCGTTCCGGCCTCGAGTTTGCCGAGCGAGATCATGCCCAGGTGCGACGGCGTTTCGGACAACGCCGGGAGGTTCGGGCCGGAATAGCCCTCCGTTCCGCGGATCACTGCATTATCAGCCACCGGCCTGCCGTTCGCGCCGAGCACGCGCATTCGCCTGTTGGCCAGTCGTGTTTTGGCAGCTCGTGTCCACAGCAAGTCAGCCAACTTGGGTGTTCCCGGCTTGGCGTCGGACTTCCGGGTTGTCGTCCACGCCCCACGAATCTCATCGTCGACAAGGCGTAGCGAGATCTTGCCGCTACGATCGCCACCTTCTTTCCAGGCGCCGTTGAAGCGGCCTTCCAGCCGTGACCATTTCACTTGAATCGAGCCGGGTTCATCCGCCGTAGTTCCCGTGTAGTGTCCTTCGTACTTGCCAGGATGTTTCTCTTCAAGCACCACTGTGCCCCACTCTTCTCCCGTCCACTTACCTGCGATGTCGGGCGGTGTGGTTGCTTGCCAAAGGACCATTCCAAGCAGACTGAAACCAAAGGCAGCGATCATGGCGATAACTCCTGCCGAACGGCGTGAGATGGAAAAGAAACGACTGCCGTTTGATTGGGTCGCGAGTGAAGCCGGCAACGGCACGGCAGTCGGCTGCTGCACGTGTGCGAGACATTCTTCCAGCAACTCGGCGACTTCGCGAGCGGACGCGAAACGGTCGTCGGGTTGCTTCGACATGAGCTTGGCGATGATCTGGCACAGCCATTCTGGGATGTCGGGGTTGATCTTTCGAATCGGCCGAGGCGTGTCGTTGGTAATACGATTCAGCACGCCCATCATCGTGTCGGCGCGAAACGGCGAACGGCCGGTACACATGAAATAGAGCACACTGCCCAAGCTGAACAGATCGGACCGATGCTCCACATCGTTTCCCCGGGCCTGTTCCGGAGACATGTATTGAGGTGTGCCCGCAATCACGCCGCTTCGCGTCATGCTCGCATCGTCAACCGCTCGCGCCAGCCCGAAATCGGTGATCATCACGCGTTCCACGCCATTCTCCAGGAGGATATTCGCCGGCTTGACGTCTCGGTGAACGAGCCCCTGCTCGTGGGCGGCGGCCAGCCCCGAGGCGGTCTGCATCCCGATTCGCAAGATTTCGACCACTGGCAACGGGCCCGTCTGCGCGACACGCTGCTCCAAAGACGGGCCTTCCACAACGGGCATCATCAGGTAGGGAAGTCCACGCTCCTCGTCGACCGTCTGGATGGGAACGACGTGCTCGTGTACGACAGCGGCAGCCGACTTCGCCTCTCGCGCAAAGCGGTTGCGAGCCGCGGCGTTGGTGGCAAGCTCGGGCGCCAGGACCTTGATCGCTGAATGCCGATCCAGCGCTGGGTCGTAGCCGCGCATGACCACTCCCATTCCACCACGGCCGAGGATCTCCGTGATTTCGTAGCGGCCAAAACGACCGAGCGAGTTGGGTCGGTCGCTGGGTGCGAAAAACTCCATCGGGCGTTCGTCCGTGTTCGGCGGCGTCTGACCGGGGCCTGCTGTGGAGCTTGCCAAGTTGCTAGTCTCAATCGCCTGTGGGCTAAGAAACCGACGCACGTCACTCCAGCTAATATCGGATTCTGAAACAGCCTCCAATTTGGCTTGGCAGTCCGCGCATCGCTCGATGTGCGAGGTAACCTCTCGCTCTTCGTGCGAAGGAAGCTGATCCTTGACCAAACGTCGAAAGATCGCATCGTCACAATGAAAGCGGGTCACTATGAGACTGCCTTTCCTATTCCACGTTGGACTCTTCGAATCGCGCAACTTCTTCTCTGAGACGGGCCAGTAATCTCGCAGTTCGGCAGCGCTGCTCGTAGCTGCTGAAATCCGTAGTCCGTAATTCGCGTGCCGCGTATATCCAATTTCTCCAGTCGCTTGAGCGCTGCAAGATACGGCACTGCTCCGTCCGTTATTTGAGTATCGCGAAGGTCGAGTGAGCGGAGTTCGCGAAACCTGTACAACATGGCGAGAGCTTCATCGTCAACGGCAAGTGTCTTTCCACGTCGCTCCATCGCAGACCAGTTGTGAGGTGAAAGATCCACCGCCTCCACATGATTCAGGAACGTAACAAAGAACCAGCTTTTCGACTGTCCGCCCGTTCTGATGTTGTAGAGTGCGCTGGCCATCGAAAACACACCCCCATAGGGATGAAGGTCCGCTTGCGCCTGACGCTCCTGCCACTTGACCACCTGCCACCGGTAAACGGCGGTGACAATGCCAAGTAGGATGCTCAAGGCGGTTACGGCAGCAAATACGCTACGCAGCGAGAACTTGAAGCGATTCTGTGCGATGGCCTGGTTCGGTCTGGTCATTTCTTTGCACGGTATCGCTGAAAAATGCACGCCAAGGCGCCGCCGCCAGCCCCGCCGGGCACACCGAACATAAGTCCGACGAATACTGCCGCATCCAGGTGCTTGCCTGCCACAGAAAAGAACACGAGCAGAAACCCACCAATCGCTCCGAGGAGGATGACCGGGACATCACCTTTTTGAGTATTCATTGCAGCCTGTTTCATAACACGCCTCCAGAGACCGAGCTTGTATTCATCCTCTCCCACCAAGCTACACACGGAACATGGCGTGATGTTTCAGCAAATCCCTCACTTGCGGCGTTTTGCTAATTCGCCAATTCGCCAAAATCCTGCGACACTCAGGGGGTATCGCGCGAGACACTCAGTTCTCCTCGCTATTCTCGCCGATCCGAACGGGCGAAGGCAACGGTTCTCGCTTTCCGTCGACCATGATATGCGGCTCCGGCGATGGGGCGACCTCCTGTCCGTTCGGATCAATCAGGCTCAAAATCTTAAGACGCAGCGTCTTGTTCGGATGCGAACGCTCCTCTTCGGGAATCTCGACTGCCTGAAGATAAGCGTGATACGAGCCGGGAGCCGAGAAGGATATCACCGGCGAGAGCGACGCGTCGAATTGGGGACCGCTCGGTTCGTGGAATGGTTGGAATCGCCAGCGGCCGACGGTGGGGACGCCTTCAAAATGGTCAACGGCCGAATCCTGTTCGTAAAGACGTAGTTCCGGGGCGTCCGCGTTCATCAGGACCAGTTGACGATCGATCGGCTTTCCGTCTTGATCGCGAAAGAAGTTCGTGTCGATGCGAGCCGCCGGAACCATCGTGAAGTTGATGTCGTGGAATGGTCCGCCCCGGACGGCGATGCTTTCCGGCGCGAGGGAATTTCCTTCCTTGTCCAACGGAGCCTCCTCCACGACGGTGAACCGCCCGTGCGTGGCGAACTTGGCTTCCACGTAGCCTCGTTTTTCTACGTGAACAATCGCGTTCGAGTAGACGTTCAGTTGGTCCTGTTTGACCAGGCGGGCAGCTTCGGTTGCGGATGTGTAGATTTCCGGCGCGAAGCGAAGCGAGTAACGTCCGTCGGCGTCAGTGGTTGTCCAGGCTCGCTCTTCCGGTCGCCCGTGAAGGTGCACATCCGCGCTTTCGACCGGTGCGCCGTCCGCGGTTCGCACAGAGCCTTCGACGATATTCGGCCAGCGAGTCGCGACCTCCGCGTCAGCCTCCGCGAACGTGTGCGAAGAGATGTCAAACGTGAATTCGTTCGGCCCCCGCTCGGTCACTTCCAACGAAAACCGCATCGGTCGGGCCAGCGCGCGAGAGCGTCCGCCAATGGAATGCCAAGCCCCGTAAACGTCGACCTGATAGACGCCGGGCAGCAAGTCGCAGGCGTAGCCCTCTTCGGGCGTGGCTTTGTCGTACTTGTTGTCGTAGCGATAGCTGACTCTTGGAAATCCAGATCGATAGAGCTTAAAGAGCGGCTGGAATGGTTCGAGCGGCTCATTCGATTCCTCGTCGATCAATCGCGCCGAGATTCGGCAAGCAGCGCGTTGCGAGTCTGGGATTGCAAACGGAATGTCCGCCTGCGCTGGAGATCCGGTGACGCTGAATGCGTCGGAGACAATCGTCCGCGTTCCGAGGTAGTTCGCCGTGAGACGGTAGACGCCGGCCGAGAGGTCGGAGAATGTGTGGTCGGTGCTGCGCGTCTCGCTGACGTATTGCCATTTGACCCCATCCATGTCCTCAATCAAATCTGCGCTGCTGTAGGCATGGGCGTTGGGATCAAGCGTCCGCTTCCAGAGCATGGTCTTAGAGGGCGGGTCCTTGGGCCTGCCATTCTTATCAACCAGCGCGACGTGGGCGGACAGATTGTGGATGTTGCTGAATGCGGTTTTGTCCAGCCCGGCGACCTCCATCATGGAACGCCCAATGATGTACCCACCCCGTTTGAACCCTTGTGGGGTGGCCCCTTCTTTATCCCTTGCGAGCCAGAACCCGGTGACTTGCTCGCCTTCTTCGTCGAATGTGAGCCGCACAAGCATGACTGCCTTCTCCCACTGGCAACGGGCTTCCAGGTACTGGCCGCCTTCGGCTTGACACATCCGATAGGAGAGAGCCCGTTCGAACTGGCCAGCGCGCGGAGAGATGCCCTTCGCAATATCCATGTATGTCTTCGGCCGGGAGATACCGGTCACCTTCGATACTTTCCAAGTGTCTTGTTTCGCGAACAGGGCCTGCAGGAACCTGTCCGTCGTCGCACGACGGACGCGAAATGCGTAGGGGAGTTCCTCGGGCTCTCGCATGTGCCTGGTCGTCTCGGTGCCGGACGGAACCTGTTCAATCGTGACGCGGAGTCGCGTCGCTTGATCCAGCCGATCGGTCGTCCCGAGCGAGAACCTCAAGTCGCGATTCCCAAGCAGTGGTTGCCCGCGGACCATTCCGCTGTTCTCGAAGACGGCTCGGTCGACCGCGAGCGGCTCGGCCTTGTCATCCTCGGAAAGGAGTTCGGTCGTGACGCGCCACTTCCCCTTCGGAGCAGAGAGGAGAAGGAGCCGCGCAGTTGCCGTGAGCTGAGCTTTCTCGTTTCGCAGCATGACCCACGCAAGACTGGTGCCCCCCGCTCTTCCACAAGCGCCCGACTCGATCTCCAGCGGGAGCATTGCGCCGAGTTCCAGCCGGATGGTACGCGTTCCATCAATGCCTGAGATCGGTCGGATGGAGACTCGCAACTCGGACGCGTCGGCCAGGTTCTTCGCCAGCCCCAGCGGAACGTGCAGTTCGGCTGTTTCGCGAGACGCCTGGCTGATGATTCGCCCGCTGTTCTCGAAGACATGGTCCGCCCAGTAGATCGGCCGGACCTCGCCGTCCTCGGAAATCTTCTCGATCGCCACGCCCCACTTGCTCTTCGGGTACGAGAAGAAGGACGCCTTCACATCGGCCCGGAGCTCGTCGTCCTCCCGGCGGATGATGATGGAGGCGAGGTGGACGGGCGCCCGGTCATCACCTGCGTCGGACGTGATCCCGAGCGGGAACTCCTTGTCCAGTTCGAAAGGGATGGTCCGTTGAGCGGGTAACGTGCTCTCCGACTTGCTGGCGATCTCGAGGTTGAGCGTGACCTGTTCCGCCAAGCCTTCCGTCCGCGTATCCTGGAGCGAGCCGTCCACCTGGGCGCCCGCTCGATGGCCGATGACGCCGGTCAGCCAGATCGCCAGCGGCACGGCCAACGCCAGCAGGTCAGCCCGCCACCAGCGGATCGGTACGGTCAAGGGCGACGAGCCCGGAATATTACCGACTCGATTGCGAAGTGCCATTCGCTTACCTCCAGTAGTCCCGTCGAAGACACGAGATTTTGGTTTCGTGCCAGCGTCTCAATTGTGCCGGTGGACGGCGACCCAATCAAACGAGCCGTAGCTCCCCTCGGTCAGACACGTTGATCGTCGCAAGGTCCCGTCGTCATGGCGGAAGCGGGTTATCATGAAACGGCCTCTCCTATTTCGGCTCCCAAGAGAATGCCCAGGTATCGAACAGGGCCGGTTCATCCACTGCCGGCGCCCGCGCGTAGGGGACGGACCACACCTCCATGCCGTCCAAGCAAACGACCAGTTGTCCCAAGGTCATGCGTGCCAACCCGTAACGCCACTGCGGGTTCGAATTCTCATCATCGGCCAGCTCGACAAGCAGGACCAGATCTGGATTATCGTCATTGGCTGCGAATCCGAAGATCGCACCGTCGACGATACCGCACGCCGGATCGGAATACAGGTGCAGGGGACGCGCTAGTGGATGCATTGCCAGTTCAATCTTGATGGGAGGATCCACGAACCGCGCAGAGAAACGTTCTGCAATACCAATCATCTGCAACCACCGGTCCGCCGAGCCCTTGGGCGCCGCAGGCGCATCTGCCAGTCGATGCATCTGAACACCCGGGCTTGTTGAAGACCATTCTATTCCGCCACAGGAAGTCAGCTTGACAGGATCTTTTGAGAGGGATGTCGCGCAGAAAAACCACTCCGATTTCCTGGTCGGTGCATCATAGAGTTCGATCTTTTGCAACACCGCTGGTCGACCTCGATCGGGCCAGCTCCACACGGTCGCGTCCAGAACGCCGCAGGATTGATCGCTGTAGCGGCACAGAGGTTGCCAGTAAAGCGGCGCGATCTCCATCTTTCCGGCCACAAGCCGTTCTACGATCGTCTGTTCCGCTCGAATACGCATCATCTCTGTTGGCTGCGCTCGGGCAAATGCCTTCGCCCTGGCAACACGATCCTGGGAGACGGTCGTACGCTTGTTCCACTGCTGTACCATGAACACTGCGGCGAGAAGGAGGAACAAGCCGCCGGTAACGGTCGCCACGGCCTTCCAACCTCGCGACCAAGACTGCATTGCGGCCATTGCCCCCGAAGGTTGCTTGGGATAGGCCGGCCTGGGAACGACATCCGGTTGCTGGACATGAGCGAGCCATTGGCCGAGCACTTCCGATACCTCCGACGCCGTTGGAAAACGCTGCGCAGGATCTTTCGCGAGTAGCCGCTCGATGATTTCTTGCAGCCATGCGGGAATGTCGGCGTTGATCTTCTGAAGCGGACGCGGTGTATCGTTGGCAATACGGTTTAGCACACCCATCATCGTCTCGGCGCGAAACGGCGAACGGCCGGTACACATGAAATAGAGCACACTGCCCAAGCTGAATAGATCGGACCGATGATCGACATCGTTTCCCCGTGCTTGCTCTGGAGACATGTATTGGGGGGTGCCAGCAATCACACCGCTGCGCGTCATACTGGCATCGTCAACGGCTCGCGCAAGGCCGAAATCGGTGACCATCACCCGTTCCACACCGTTTTCCAAGAGGATATTCGCCGGCTTGACGTCTCGGTGAACAAGACCCTGCGCGTGGGCGGCGGCGAGGCCGGAGGCGGTTTGCATGCCGATTCTGAGGATCTCGACAACTGCCAACGGGCCGATCTGCGCAACACGTTGTTCCAAAGACTGTCCTTCCACAACGGGCATCACCAGGTAGGGGAGTCCACGTTCCTCGTCGACGGTTTGGATCGGGACGACGTGCTCATGTACGACGGCGGCAGCCGATTTCGCTTCACGCGCAAAGCGGTGGCGGGCCGAAGCGTTCGTGGCAAGTTCGGGCGCCAGGACCTTGATCGCTGAATGCCGATCCAACGCCGGATCGTAGCCGCGCATGACCACTCCCATTCCACCACGGCCGAGGATCTCGGTGATTTCGTAGCGGCCAAAACGACCGAGCGAGTTGGGTCGGTCGCTGGGTGCGAGAAACTCCATCGGGCGTTCGGCCGTGTTCGTCGGCGTCTGACCGGGGCCTGCTGTGGAGCTTGCCAAGTTGCTAGTCTCAATCGCCTGCGGGCTAAGAAACCGACGCACGTCACTCCAGCTAATATCGGATTCTGAAACAGCCTCCAATTTGGCTTGGCAGTCCGCACATCGCTCGATGTGCGAGGTAACCTCCTGCTCTTTGTGCGAAGGAAGTTGATCCCTGATCAAACGTCGAAACGTCGCATC
This sequence comes from Pirellulaceae bacterium, assembly GCA_016784735.1. GTDB lineage: Bacteria > Planctomycetota > Planctomycetia > Pirellulales > Pirellulaceae > JADHUC01. The sequence continues at coordinate 17,724 of JADHUC010000250.1, forward strand.
GTCGTAATGAAAGCGGGCCACCATGAGACAATCTTCCTCTATACCGGTTTGGGCTCTTCGAATCGCGTCACTTCTTCTTTGAGGCGGGCCAGTACCCTGCATCGGGCGATTCGGATCGCCCCCGGTGTCTTGCCGAGTATTCTCGCAACGTCGCCGATTGATTCGCCTTTTACACCCGTCATCCAGAAGGCCCGCCACGTTTCTTCCTGAAACTCTTGGCGAACTCGCTGAGCGGCCCAGCGAAATATTTCTCGCTGATACTCCATTTCAAACAGTGTCGCGGCCTCGTCATCGGCAGCCGGCTGCTCGTTCAAGAGCTGTTGGATACCCGTGTCACCCGTACCCCGCGGGCCCTTTTGTCGTGTCAGGAAATTGATCATCAAATTCCGTGCAATACGAAAGAGCCAGCCTCGGAACGAGCCCTTCTCCGGGCTGGGGTCAAAGCGATCAATCGCCTTGCCCACGACGGCGAAGACTTCCTGCGTCAGATCCTGGGCGTCGGCATGCTGGAACCCATTCTGTCGAGCCAGGCGATAGACAAGCGGTTCGTATATTTCGGTAAACTCTTCCCACGCTTCGTTTTGCGACGCGTCACGCAGTCGTACGAGCAGCGATGGTCGAGTTTCCGGGCCCTGCATATACTTCTCCTACAAAGCTACACACGAAACATGCTGAGATGTTTCAGTATAACAGGCCCCGCCGGGCACTCCGCGTTCATCGCATGGCTGTACGGCATTGTTGCGTGGCACAGCACAATCCGTCGATAAGCTACTGGTATTGTAGCCAGTTGCGGCCCTTCGTAATCCTTCGCCACCCAACAACAAACTCAACCTCTCCGCCTCCCCAATTCCGCTCTGGTAAAACGCCAGTCTACACTTCTTTCCGAGTAGCCGCGCGTTGCGCAGTAGGTGGTGATGGGAGAACTGGGATTGGGGGAGAGGGTCGCGACGGGTAGCAGTCGACAGTTTTATTGGCGCCAGGCG